>JAJDNJ010000227.1 GCA_022340705.1 Betaproteobacteria bacterium | reverse complement strand
ATTCGCGAGATTGCCTATGTGGTCGCGGCGACGACGTTCCTCAACCGCGCGAACTCGATCGCCGCATCGCCGGTGCGCTTCTGGGAGCGGCTGCCGGAGCGCTGGTGGATCCGCGCGCTCGGGCCGCTCAAGCCCATTCTGCTCGAGCGCCTGCGCAAGCGCGGGCACGCCCGCGCGCAGACCGCGGAGAGCGACAGTCCGTACCGCAGCCTGTTCCGCGCCTACGCCGGCTCGCCGATCGGCCCGCGGCTGAACCGCATTGTCGATGCGATGTGGGCGTCACCCGTGCTGTCCCGGCGCAGCAAGGCGCTGATGATCGCGATGATCGGACGCAGCCTCGGCTGCGAGCTGTCGGCGCGCGCGGCGCGCAGGGTGCTGGACGCGGAGGGCATGGCCGAGGCGGACATCGACCAGGTGCTCGCGCATGCGGGCGGCCCGCAGATCAGCGAGGAGGAGACCCGGCTGGTGAATTTCGCGCGCGACAGCGTCTGGTACGAGATCGCCCATATTCAGCGTCGCTCGCGCGAGCTGCGCGCCCGGTTGAGCGCGCCGGCGTTCGTCGAGACGCTCGGCGTCGTTTCGCTCGCCAATGCGATCTGCCGTCTCGCCACCGTGCTGGCGGAGCCCGCATGACCATCGTGCTGGCGCTCGCGCTGGCGCTTGCGGCGCTCGCGCTCGCGCTGCTCCTGCGGCGCATCGTCGAGCAGCGCGCGCGCATCGCCGCCCTGGGCGCCGATCTCGAGCGCCTGCAGCAGGCCTGCTCGACGCTCGCGCCCTCCGGCGTGATGGAGCGCGTGTTCGCCGAGGGGGCCGATACGCTGGCCGAGCGCAAGGTCGTCACCGCGATGTTCGTCGACCTGTTCGGCTACACGGCGCTCAGCGAAACGCTCGACCCTCAGGCCCTGGCGCGGGTGCTGAACGGCTACTTCGAGCGCGTGAGCGACGCGATCACGCGCCATCGCGGTCGGGTCAACACCTTCCTGGGCGACGGCGTGCTTTCTTTTTTCGGCGCGCTCGAGCCGAATCCCTGGCAATGCGACGATGCGGTGCATGCCGCGCTCGCGATCCGCACAGCGATGGCCGAGTATCGTGCGGAACTCGAGCGCGAGGGCCTGCCGTCGCTGAAAGTCGGCATCGGCATCCACCGCGACACCGGTCTTGCCGGACTGATCGGCAGCCGTGAGCGGCGCGAGTACACCGTGATCGGTCGGACGGTGAACCTCGCCGCGCGCCTGCAGGCACTGACCCGTGAGCACGACGTCGACATCCTGGTGACCGACGCGGTGCGCCAAACCCTCGATCCACGGTTCGAAGTGCGCGCGTTGCCGCCGCAGACGATCAAGGGGATCGCCGAGCCGGTTCAGACCTACGCGGTGATCGGGCTGCGAGCCGGGGCTCCGGTATCGCAGGGGGCGCAGGGATAATCGGCGCGTGACCCGCGACGAGCGATCCACGCCCGGCATGCCCGAGCCTGACACGCTGCGCGCCGCGCTCGCGCAGGCCGATCTGCGCGTGCTGGTGATGTGCCTGTTTCATCTCACCGGCGATGGAAAATGGCTCGAGGCACCGTACCGCCCGGCGCGTGACGTGCGCCTGATCGGCGATCCATCGGCCGGCTTCGACGATAACGTTCAGCGCGAGATCCGCGAAACGATGGCGGCGCTGCTCGCCGACCGCGTGCCGCGGCCGGCGGTCGACGATCCGGGCGAAGCGCTGTTCGAGCGGATGATGAGCGTCTGCCTCGGCGAGACGGTGCCCGCCGAGTACGCGCCGATGATGCGCGAGGACATGGGCTTCGCCGAGCGCGATGTGCACTGGACGCGCGGCCGGCCGGAGCCGCTCGATCTCGACGTGGTGATTGCCGGCGCGGGGGTCTCGGGGCTGTGCCTCGCGGCCAAGCTCGACGCGCTCGGTGTCCCGTTCACCGTGCTGGAAAAGAATCCAGAGGTCGGCGGCACCTGGTTCGAGAACCGCTACCCAGGCTGCGGCGTCGACACGCCGAACCATTTCTACTCCTATGCCTTCGCGCCCAACCCGGACTGGAGCCGGTACTTCTCGCTGCGCGACGAGATCCAGGCCTACCTGGAGCGCTGCGCGGACGAGTTCGGCCTGCGCCGCCGCATCCGCTTCGGCACGACGCTCGCGGAAGCACGCTGGGACGACGACGCCCGGCGATGGGAACTGACGCTGCGCACGAGCGACGGTGGCACGCAGTCGCTGCGCGCCGCGGTGCTGGTCTGCGCGACCGGTCATTTCAGCGAGCCGCTCGACGTCCGGTTTTCGGGTGCGGCGGATTTCGCCGGCGAGATGTTTCACACCGCGCGCTGGCCAGCCGATGCACGGCTCAAGGGCAAGCGCGTCGGGGTCATCGGCACCGGCGCATCCGCGATGCAGGCGGTGCCGACGATCGCCGATGACGCGGCGGCGCTGACGATCTTTCAGCGCACCGCGCAGTGGGCGCGTCCGGTCGCCGAGTACCGGCTGGCGATGGATCCGGCGGCGCGCCTTCTGTTCAGCGCCGTTCCCTACTACGCGCGCTGGTACCGTTTTACCGAGTTCTGGCGCTACGGCGACGGCCTGCTGCGCACCCTGCGCAAGGACCCCGCGTGGAGCGACCCGCAGCGCTCGCTCAATCGCACCAACGATCGTCACCGCCGCGAGATGACCGACTACATCCGCGCCCAGCTCTCCGCGCGGCCCGAGCTGATCGAGCGCTGCGTGCCGCATTATCCGCCGTTCGGCAAGCGCATCCTGATCGACAACGGCTGGTTCGAGACGCTGTGCCGGGCGCATGTCGCGCTGGTCACCGACGCGATCGAGCGCATCGAACCGGAAGGCGTGCGCACCGCGGACGGCAGGCTGCACGCGCTCGACGTGCTGGTACACGCGACCGGCTTTCGCACCAGCCATCTCGCCGCGCAGGTCGAAATCGTCGGACGCGACGGCGTGCGCCTTGCGGACGACTGGGCCGACGAGAATCCGAGCGCCTATCTCGGCATCAGCGTGCCCAAGTTTCCGAACCTGTTCGTCATGTACGGTCCGAACACCAACATGGGCCACGGCGGCAGCGTGATGTGGCTCGCCGAGACCCAGGCGCGCTACCTCTGCGCCTGCCTGGTCGCGATGGCCGAGCGCGGGGTGGCCGCGGTCGAGTGTCCCGAGGAACTGCGCAGCGCGTACACACGCGAGGTCGACGCGTTACACGAGCGGCTGGTGTGGACCCATCCGGGCATGACGACCTACTACCGCAACCGCCACGGCAAGGTGCGCTCGCCGATGCCGTTCCGTCTGGTCGACTACTGGGCCCGCACGCGCGGCGCCGGGCTGGACGATTTCCTGCTGACTGCGAAGTCCGCGGGGTCACGCACGACGCCGTAACCTGTCAGTCATCGCGCTTCGCGGTACCAGGATCCAGCATGAATCCCGCGAAAAATCGCTCGAGCGCTGCAGTGCCGTCGAGCGGCAGGATGTCGGCCACGTGCTGGTCGGGACGAACCACCACGACGCAGCCGCTGTCCCGGTCGATGCCGCGAAGATCGAAGATGTCGGAACCGCTCTTGAAGTCGGGGCAGAACACCTTTTCGTAGTCGCGCAGTCCGTACTTGCCTTTCGCCGGCAGCATGAACGGATGCAGGTCGTCGATCTCGATGTCGTCGTGATGGTTCTGCAGGACGAAGCGGACGTCGATGACCGCGTCGATGTCCGCGCCCGCCGGCGTGTACCTGCGCACCGGTGAGGTTTCCGAGTGCGCCAGATATTCGGCCAGGCGCGCGACGCCGGAGTCCGGCGCGCGCGGGTCTTCGCGGGCGGCGAACACGAACAGCCTCCAGCGGCCGTCGGCCGTGGCGCAATGCGCAAGCTGCTCCGGCTTGGCGTCGCCCAGACGCAGCACCGGCGCGGAGTGGAAGCGCATGCCGAGCACGAACCCGGTGGCCAGGCGCTGGTGCGTGCCCGCGGCGCGGATGATCGATTCGCCGTAATGCGTCGCGACGCCGGCGGTGAAGCGGCCGAACTGCATGAAGTAGCGTTGGAATTCCGCGGGCTCGACGCCGTCGGGATCCTTGTCCGACTTCGGCGGCGTGCTGAACATCTTGGCGAACTCGCGATCGAAGTCGATCAACTCCTGGGCCTCGGCGCGGCGCTCGGTGGAGTAGGTGTGCAGCAGCCTCGGATGGGCCTGGCCGCGCAGCACCGCGCCCAGCTTCCAGCCCAGGTTGAAGCTGTCGCGGATCGAGATGTTCAGTCCCTGGCCGGCCTTCGGGCTGTGGGTGTGACAGGCGTCGCCGGCGATGAATACGCGCGGAAACTGCTCGCCTTCCCTGCCGGCCGGGACGTCATCGTACTTGTCGCAGATGCGCTGGCCGATCTCGTAGAACGACCACCACGCCACCTCTTTCACGTCGAGCGAGTACGGCGCGAGAATGCGTCGCGCCGCCGACACCAGCGTGTCGATCGTGATATTTCGGTCGGTGACGCGCTCGTCGACGTTCAGCTTGTCGAGCTCGATGTACATGCGGAACATGTAGCCGCCTTCGCGCGGAATGATCAGCATGTTGCCTTCCTGGGTCGACTGGATCACGGATTTCTTGCGTACGTCCGGGAAGTTGGTGATCGCGAGCACGTCCATGACGCCCCAGGCCTGGCTGGCCGAGTCTCCGCGCAGGCTGTGGCCGATCGCCCTGCGCACGCTGCTGCGCGCGCCGTCGCAGCCGACGACGTAGCGTGCGCGGACCGTTTCCGTTTCGCCCCGGGGGCCGCCGTCCTCCGCGGCCGCCCAGCTGGAGAGCCGCGCCGCGCTTCCGGCTTCGTTCCCGGGCTGCTTTGCGGGGTCGAGACGCTCCAGTAGCACGGTGACCGGATAGTCACCCGC
>JAJDNJ010000226.1 GCA_022340705.1 Betaproteobacteria bacterium | reverse complement strand
CCGACGCGCCCTTCGAGCAACTGGCGCGCCGCGTCCGGAAGCTCGTAATCCAGCAGCACCGACACCGGGTCGACGACGTCCATGCCCGGTCGCATGCGTCGATAGATGAACAGCCCGAGCGAAAGCAGCACGCCGGTGAAGATGCCGTTCTGGATCTGCGGGGCGAACGCGATCGTGGAGACGAAGGTCAGAATCGCGGCCAGCGCGTCATCACGACTCGCGCGCCAGGCGTTGCGCAGGCTGCGCACATTGATCAGGCTGGCGAGCGCCATCACGATGATCGCCGCGAGCACCGGCAGCGGCAGGTACTTGAGCAGCGGCGTGAAGAAAAGCACGGTGAGCAGAACGCACAGTCCACAGGTCACCGAAGACAGCCCGGAGCGTGCGCCCGCGGCAAGGTTCAGCGCGGAGCGCGAGAATGAGCCACTGACGGGCATCGTCTGACTCACCGCCGCGGCGATTTTGGCCAATCCCTGCCCGATCAGCTCCTGGTTCTCGTCCCAGCGCGTCCCGGTCTTGATCGACGCAATCTTGGCGCTTGACATCGCCTCCATGAAGCTGATCACCGCGATCACGAAGGCGGCGGGCAGCAGCGCGATCCAGGCGTCGATCTCGACCTGCGGCAGGGCCAGATCCGGCAGGCCCGGCGGAATCTCCCCGACGATGCGGCCACCCTCGCCTGCGTAGTCGAGTGCATAGCTCGCGACGGTTAGCAGCGCCACGGTGACCAGCACGCCGGGCCAGCGCGGGGCATAGCGCCGGAACAGGATCAGCAGCGCGAGCGCCGAGCCGCTGAAGGCGACTGAATGACCGTGCGACAGGTGCACATTGGACAGCACGTGCCAGGTATCGACCAGCGCGTGTCCGAGCTTGGGTGGAGGCACGCCGAACAGCGCGGGCACCTGCGACATGGTGATCAGGATCGCCGCCGCGTTGACGAACCCCATCAGCACAGGATGCGAGAGCAGGTTCATCAACACGCCGAGCCGCATCATGCCGAACGCGAACTGGAACATCCCCGAGAGCAGCGCGAGGGTGATTGCGTAGCCGAGATAGGCGTCGCTGCCGGTCGTCGCGAACGGCGCGATGCTCGCTGCCGTCAGCAGCGAGGTGAGCGCGACCGGTCCGGTCGACAGTTGGGCCGAGGATCCGAACAGCGCACCGACGATCGTCGGCACGAGCGCTGCGTACAGGCCGTAGTACGGCGGCAGCCCGGCGAGCTGCGCATAGGCAAGCGACTGGGGAATCGCGACCAGCGCCACACTGACCCCGGCGAGCAGGTCGGGCCCGAGAGAAGCGCGCGAAACATTCGATCCCCAGCGCAGAAACGGGAAGACGCGGATGAGAATTGCGCGCAAGTTCTATCTCGGTCCGCGAGCGGCCGATCGAGCATGAGAGCGAGCGGCTATGTTAACAGCAGCCCCGCGCCAAGCGGGCAGTCGCGCCGCCTCGGCGTTCAGTCGTCCGGCGGTTTGGGCAGCGCCGCGCACTCCCGGAAGATGCGCGCTCGGCAACGCGCGCAGACCGCCATGTCGAGCCGCTCCACGATCGCAGGAATGGCGTCGCGCTTCGAGCGGAACAGATTTTCCTTGCCGAGCTCCTCGAGAAAGCCGCCGTTGCGTAGCACGGATTCAACCGGTGCGCGCGCGCCTTGAATGTAGAGCCGGCCGTGATCCCAGCGCCGCTTGCGTGCCTCGCGCACCAGCAGTTCGGCTCCGGCGACATCGACGAAATTCACGTTACGGGTGACGAGCAGCAGATGCTTTTGATCGCGCGCGAGCTCGCGTAGCGTCTCGAGGTGCGACTCGACGTGATCGACCGCGCCGAAGTAGATCGAACCCTCGACGCTCAGCACCTTGAGCTGCGGACACTCGGCGATCTCCGGCGTCAGAGGCATGAACTTGCGCTCGCCGATGCGTGGGTCGGGCGCGAGACTGCGCATCGCGGGACGCGACGTCCGGCTCAGATAGACGACGAACGACGCGCCGACGCCAAGCAGAATGGCGTCCTCGAGCGGCATGAACAGCGTGGCGATGAGCGTCGCCGCGACGACGCCCGCCTCCTGCGGGCTCGCGCGCAGATAGAGACGGATCTGGTCGAAATCGATCAAGCCCCAGCCGGCGACGACGAGTAGCCCTGCGATGGTCGGCAGCGGAAGCAGCGCCGCGACCGGCGCGAGGATCACCAGCAGGAGCACGAGCGAGATCACCGACAGCACCGCGGCGAGAGGGGTGCGCGCGCCAGATTCGAAGTTGATGGTGCATCGGTTGACCGAAGCCGTGGACGGATAGGCGGAAAAGAAAGCGCCCATCACATTGGATAGCCCCTGCCCGATCAGCTCGCGGTTGGCATCGACCCGCTGCCCGGATCGGATGGCCACGGCGCGCACGATCGCAATGGCCTGCGTGACTGCCAGGATGGTGACGGCGAGCGCGGGACCGGAAAGCGTGCGCAGTGTGGCGCGCGACAAATCCGGCAGCGACAGCGGCGGCAGAGCGCCGGGCAGCGGCCCGAGCAACGCGATCCCGGATGCTTCCGGACCCACGATTTGCCCGACGCCGAGCGCGAACGCGCTGCCAACCACCATCGCAACGAGCATCGGTACGCGCCGCGGCGCATAGCGCCGCACGAGCACGCCGGTCACGATCGTGACGACGCCGGTGGCGAGCGCCCAGGGGTGCAACTCGTTCATGTGCACGATGAGGTTGTGCAGGCTGTCGAGAAACGCGATCGAGTGCTCGACATGGATGCCGAGCAGCGGCGGGATCTGGCTCGCGATGATCAGCAGACCGATCGCCGCCGTGAATCCGACGATCACGCCGTTGGATATGAAGTTGACCAGCGTGCCGAGCCGGAACACGCCCATGGCGAGCATCAGCGCGCCGCACATGAGAGACAGGGTCAGCGCCATCGACAGGTAGCGCGCGGAGCCGGGCTCGGCGAGCGGCGCGAGCACCGCGAGCACGAGCAGGGACACGGCGTTGGTCGGCCCGGACACCGCGTGCATCGACGAGCCGAACAGCGCCGCGACCAGCGTCGGGATCATCGCGCAGTACAGCCCGTAGGCCGGAGGCAGGCCGGCGAGCGTCGCGAAGGCGACGCCCTGCGGCAGAACGACAACCGCGCCGATCAGGCCGGCCACGGCATCGGCTCGCAGTGTCTGCCGGCTGACCCGCGGCCACCATGTCAGAAACGGAAACAGGCGCTGCAGGCCGGGCGATGCCAAGCGGAGAACCCCTTAGGAAACGAGGCCTATCTTAGCAATTCCGCATGCGCGAACCGGCGCCATTGTCGCCCGCGCGGGGCTCATCTACCATCGCTCGATTAGCTGCACTTATCCGGAGCTTGCGTGCCACGCCTTGCCGCAAACCTGTCGCTGCTGTTTCCCGAACTGGAGTTTGCGGCGCGGTTCGACGCCGCCGCGGGCGCCGGATTCCGCTTTGTCGAGTACCAGTTTCCCTACGACTGGCCAGCGGCGGACGTCGCACGCTGGGCGCGCGAGGCGGGCGTCGAGGTCGTGCTGCACAACCTTCCGGGCGGCGATTTCGCGAAAGGAGACCGCGGCATTGCCTGTCTGCCCGAGCGTGTGAGCGAGTTCCGCGACGGGGTGGCGCGTGCGATCGAGTATGCGCAGGCAGCGCATTGCCCGCGCCTGAATTGCCTGTCGGGCGTGATTGCGCAGGGTGCCGCGCGCGAGCGCTACCACGCGACGCTGGTCGAAAATCTCGCTTACGCGGCGGCACAGCTGAAGGCCGCGGACATCGCGCTGCTGGTCGAGGCCTGCAACACGCGCAACGTGCCGGGCTTCTTTCTGCACCGATCGCAGCAGGTCCTCGACGCGATCGATGCTGCGGGCATCGACAACGCCTATCTGCAGTACGATATCTTCCACATGCAGATCATGGAGGGCGACCTCGCGAAGACGATCGAACGGCTGCTTCCCCGCATCGGCCACATGCAGCTCGCCGACGTGCCCGATCGCCACGAGCCGGGAACCGGCGAGATCAATTTCCCCTGGTTGCTGCAGGCGATCGACCGACTGGGATATGGCGGCGCGATCGGCTGCGAATACAATCCGCGGGGAGATACTCTGACCGGGCTCGCCTGGGCGAAGCCCTATCTGCAGGGTTGAGGCGACAGCGATGGGCGCCAACGAACGCAACAGCGTCATCGACCCGCGCCGCCAGCAGGCGGTCGCGGCTGCGCTGCGTGCCTTCCTTCCGCCGCAGAGCGTGCTGTACGACGCCGAGGACACCCAGCCCTATGAGTGCGATGGCCTGACTGCCTACCGGCGCGTGCCGATGGTCGTTGCGCTGCCCGAAACCGAAGAGCAGGTGCGGCGTGTCCTGCAGACCTGCCATGCGATGGACGTCCCGGTCGTGCCGCGCGGCGCAGGCACCGGACTCTCGGGCGGGGCGCTGCCGCTGGCCGACGGCGTGCTGCTGTCGATGGCCAAATTCATGCGCGTACTGCGCGTCGATCCTGCCGCGCGCCTCGCGGTCGTGCAGCCGGGCGTGCGCAATGCGGCGATCTCGGATGTCGTGGCGCCGCTCGGTCTGTACTACGCGCCGGACCCGTCGAGCCAGATCGCCTGCTCGATCGGCGGCAACGTCGCGGAAAACTCGGGCGGCGTGCACTGTCTCAAGTACGGACTGACGGTGCACAACGTGCTCGGCATCCGGGGCTACACGATTGAGGGCGAGCCGATCGCATTCGGCTCCGAGGCACCCGACGCGCCCGGCTACGACCTGCTCGCGTTGGCGATCGGCTCCGAGGGCCTGCTTGCCGTCGTCACCGAGGTGACAGTGAAGCTGCTGCCGAAACCGCAGTTCGCGCGGGTGGTGATGGCCTCGTTCGATGATGTTGAAAAGGCCGGCGCCGCGGTCGCCGCCGTGATTGCGGAGGGCATTATTCCGGCCGGACTGGAGATGATGGATCAGCCGGCCACGCGCGCGGTCGAGGCCTTCGTGCATGCCGACTACGACGTCGACGCCGCGGCGATTTTGCTCGCCGAATCCGACGGCACGCCCGAAGAGGTCGAGGAGGAGATCGCGCGCATCAAGTCCGTGCTGGAGCGGGCCGGGGCGACGCGCATGACCGTCTCGCGCGACGAGGCCGAGCGTTTGCGCTTCTGGTCGGGGCGCAAGGCGGCGTTTCCGGCGATGGGCCGGATCTCGCCCGACTACTATTGCATGGACGGCACGATTCCGCGCCGCCGGCTGGGCGAGGTGCTGCGCTTCATCGCCGGACTCGAGAAGAAGTACGGCCTGCGCTGCCCGAACGTGTTCCATGCCGGCGACGGCAACCTACACCCGCTGATTCTGTTCGACGCGAACGATCCGAACGAGCTCGAGCGCACCGAGCAGTTCGCGGCGGAAGTCCTGGAGAAATGCGTCGAGGTTGGCGGAACGATCACCGGCGAGCACGGCGTGGGCATCGAGAAGATCGATCAGATGTGCGTGCAATTCCACCCCGATGAGCTCGAGGTCTTCCACGCGGTAAAGCGGGTCTTCGATTCCAAGGGGCTGCTCAATCCAGGCAAGGCCGTGCCGACGCTCCACCGCTGCGCCGAATTCGGCCGCATGCACGTGCATCACGGACAGCTGAAGCATCCCGAGCTGCCGAGGTTCTAGGCGGCGTGGCCGACGCGGTCCAGTCGCTCGCCGACCGTGTGCGCGCCGCTGCGGATGCGGGTATGCGTCTATGCCTGCGCGGCGGAGGAACAAAAGATTTCTACGGAGGGGCGCTCGAAGGCGAGCCGCTCGATACGCGTGCGCATGCCGGCGTCGTGCGCTACGACCCGACCGAGCTCGTCATCACCGCGCGCTGCGGAACGCCTCTCGCGCAGCTCGAAGCCACGCTCGACGAGAACGGTCAGATGCTCGCGTTCGAACCGCCGCACTTCGCACGCGATGGCCGCGCCGCGACGCTCGGCGGCTGCGTCGCTGCCGGGCTTTCCGGGCCGCGTCGCGCGGCGGCCGGGGCGCTGCGCGACTTCGTCCTCGGCGCCGTGCTGCTCGACGGCCGCGCGCGCGTGCTGCGTTTCGGCGGAGAAGTGATGAAGAACGTCGCTGGCTACGACGTCGCGCGCCTGCTGGCCGGCTCGCTCGGCACGCTCGGTGTATTGCTCGAAGTCTCGCTCAAGGTGCTTCCGCGCCCGGTCGAAGAGCTCAGTCTGCGCCTCGAGCTGACACAGGACGCGGCGATCGCGCAGCTCAACGCCTGGGGCGGCCAGCCGCTGCCGATCTCGGCGAGCGCGTGGTGCGATGGACTGCTGCACCTGCGCCTGTCGGGCGCGGCGGCAGCGGTTCGAGCGGCGCGCAGCGTGATCGGCGGCGAGGCGCTCGCCGGCGATGTCGCAACTGCATTCTGGCGATCAGTGCGCGAGCAGACCCACGCGTTTTTTGCCAGCGAAGCGCCGTTGTGGCGCCTCGCGGTGCCCTCGACCACGCCGCTGCTCGCGTTGTCCGCGGCGCCATTCATCGAGTGGGGCGGTGCCTTGCGCTGGGTTCCAACGCGGCCCGGAGATCCGATTCCGCGCGAGGCGGCCGCGAGGGCCGGCGGGCACGCGACGCTGTTTCGCGCGCAGGACAAGTCGGCGGGTGCGTTCGCGCCACTCGATGCGGTGAGCATGCGCCTGCACCGCGGGCTGAAGGCGGCGCTCGATCCCTCGGGGATATTCAACCGCGGTCGGATTTATCCCGACCTTTGAGCCTCAGGCCGGCGCCGTGCTCTTGGCGAGCTTCTTTTCCTCGATGCGCATGTTCGAGCGCACGAAGTCGGCGTATTGCGTGTCCGGGTACTTCGCGAGCACCGTCTCGTACAGCTTGAGCGCAATCTTCGGCTGCCCGGCTTGCGCGGCCTTGCCGGCGACTTCGATCAGTCGTTTCTGGGCGCTGAGCAGGTCGTTGCCGTGCACCGCACCGGCATGCAGCGTCCAGGCGGCCTCCATCATGGCGCCCTCGTCGAGCAGCGCGCGCCCGAGCGGTTCCCAGTGCTCGCGCGCGAGACGCAGCGCCGTGCGTTCGGCGACGTATTCGCCAAACACGGCTGCCGCAAGCGCGCTCTGCCCGCTTTCGAGGCAGGCCGCGATCGCGCGCGATGCTGCGCGCAGACGCACGGCGGCATGCAGAGGCTGGGTAGCCGCGCGCCGCGCGATCAGCGCGACTTCGACGGAGGCATGTGCGTCGCGTCCATTCTCGATCTCGGCCAGCCGCGCGCGCGCGAATGCGTCGATCAGCGCCTTGCCTTCAAGCTGCAGGACGCGCTGGCGCAGAGCGGCGAAGCTCGGCTTCGCCCCGCTGCTCGGCGCGCGCGGCGCACTCGCCGGCGTTACGGGTCTCGGGGCCGCTGCGCGCGTTGCCGCGGCAGTACCGGGTGATGCCGCGGCGCTAGCCGCCTTGCGCCCCGAAGCCGCCATCTGGTCTCTCGCCGCCTCGGCCATGAACACCGCGAGCCGAGCGTCCTCGTCTTCCGCGGTTTCCGAGCCGTCGCGCTTTCTGCGCCAGCTGACGTACCAGGCGGTACCGAGCGGGCCGACCAGCAAGCCCCAGAACCCAACCAGGACGAAGCCGCCGACCGCAGCCGAGGGCAACAAGAACTTCCAGTTCGGTCGATCCATCCTCGCGTTCGCGCGATCCGAGTGGCCAGACTATAGAGCCCAGACCTCAGGTTGAAAAATGCAGAATTCTCGTTTCACCCATGCAGACCCAGCTCGCTGATTTCCTGCGCGGTTCTCCGGAGGGGCAGGAGGCAGAAGAAATCCTGCGCAAGTGCGTCCATTGCGGATTTTGCACCGCAACATGCCCCACCTATCAGCTTATCGGCGACGAGCTCGACGGGCCGCGCGGACGCATCTATCTCATTAAACAGGTCGTCGAAGGCGCGCGACCGTCCGCCCGCACGCGATTGCATCTCGACCGCTGCCTGACCTGCCGTTCCTGCGAGACGACCTGTCCCTCGGGGGTGCGCTACGGGCGGCTGGTCGATATCGGGCGCGGCATCGTCGAGCAGTCGGTTGGGCGTGGACCGCTCGAGCGCGCGCAACGCGCGGCGCTGGGCGCGGTGCTGCCGCGCACCGCGCTGTTCGCTGCGCTGCTCAAGCTCGGGCAGACCGTCAGACCCGTTTTACCGCCGCCGCTCAAGCGCATGGTGCCCGAGCGCGCGCGTTCCCGCGGCGCATGGCCGGCGCCGCGCCATGCGCGCCGTATGCTCGTCTTGGCGGGCTGCGTGCAGCCGGCGCTCGCGCCGGCAATCAACGCCGCGGCCGCACGCGTGCTCGATGCGGCAGGCATTTCGCTCGTCGAAGTCCAGGGCGCGGGCTGCTGCGGCGCGGTGCGCTATCACCTCAACGCGCAACAGGCCGGGCTCGACGACATGCGCGCGCTGATCGATGCCTGGTGGCCGATGGTCGAACGCGGCGAGGTGGAGGCGATCGTCGTCACCGCGAGCGGTTGCGGTGCGACGGTGCGCGAGTTCGGCCATCTGCTGCGCGGCGATCCGGCCTACCGTGAAAAATCCGCGCGCATCAGTGCCCTGGCGCGTGACCTTTCCGAGGTGGTGCAGGAAAACGCCGGCGCGCTTGATGCGCGGTACGCGAGCGCCCCAGGCGGCGCCCGGATCGCGTTTCACGCGCCCTGCACGCTGCAGCACGCGCTGCAGGTCCGCGGCGTGGTGGAAGCGCTGCTCGCGCGCGCCGGGTTCGACCTCGCTCCGGTCGCCGATGCGCACCTGTGCTGCGGCTCCGCGGGCACCTACTCGATTCTGCAGCCGCGCCTGGCGAACGCGCTGCGCGAGCGCAAGCAGGCCGCACTGCATGCGGGACGGCCGCAGACCGTCGCGACCGCGAACATCGGCTGCCTGATGCATCTGCAGGTCGGATCGCAGGTGCCGGTGCGCCACTGGATCGAGCTGCTCGACGAGCGCCTGACGCGCGCGGCGGACGCACCCTGACGGATCGGCCGGTGATGCCCGCGAGCACCCACCTGTTCCTGAGCGACGCACTCGGGCGCTATGGCTTCCCGGATGGTCATCCCTTGTCGATCGACCGCCAGGGTGCGTTCTGGCATGCGGCGCGTGCGCGCGGCCTCGGTGCCGATGTTGTCGTCGCCGAGTCCGTTCCCGCGCCGCGTGAGGCCATTGCACGCTTTCACGAGCCCGGTTACATCGAAACGGTCGAACGCGCTTCGCGCGACGGCACGGGATATCTCGACTCGGGCGACACGCCCGCCTTCCCGGGCTGCTTCGAGATTTCCGCGCACCTGGTCGGCGCCGCGCTCGAGGGACTGCGCCGGGTGATGAGCGGGGCCGCGGCGCGTACCTTTCAGCCGATCGGCGGGCTGCATCACGCGCGCCGTGCAGGGGCCGCGGGCTTCTGCGTGTTCAACGACCTGGCGGTGGTGATCGAGACCCTGCGCGGCGAGTACGGCCTGCGCCGCATCGCTTACGTGGACATCGACGTGCACCATGGCGACGGCGTGTACTACGCCTTCGAGCACGACCCGGAACTCGCGATCGTGGACCTGCACGAGGACGGGCGCTTCCTGTATCCGGGAACCGGTTTTGCGCACGAGACCGGCAAGGGCGCCGCCGAAGGCAGCAAGCTCAACATTCCGCTCGCGCCGGGCGCCGGGGACGCCGAATTTTTCGCGGCCTGGAACGTCGCCGAAACCTTCCTCGAGCGGTTTGCCCCCGATTTCATCCTCGTTCAGTGTGGGGCCGACGGGCTCGCGGGAGATCCGCTCGCCGATTTGCGCCTGACGCCGGCGGTGCACGGCCTTGTCGTACGCAGCCTGCGAGAGCTGGCCGAGCGCCACGCGCAGGGCCGGATGATGGCCTTCGGCGGCGGAGGATA
>JAJDNJ010000224.1 GCA_022340705.1 Betaproteobacteria bacterium | reverse complement strand
GTGCTGATCGACTACACCAAGCGCACCGCGTTCACGCGCGGCGCCGTGCGCACCAACCTCAAGCGCTTTCCGCTGCGTCAACAGCTGCGCATGATCGCCCGCGCACTGGTGCGCCGGATTACCGGATAAAAATGGGGTCAGACCCCTGTGGATAAGTCTGGGGTCTGACCCCAATGTCGCTGCTGCAAAGCGATGTGGTGGTTGTCGGCGGAGGCATCGCCGGGATCGTGTGCGCGCTCGAGCTGCTGGAGGCCGGAAAGCGCGTACTGATCCTCGATCGCGACGAAGAGCAGAACTTCGGCGGCCTGGCGAAGGAAAGCTTCGGCGGCATGTTCTTCGTCGACACGCCGGAGCAGCGCCGCGCGAAGGTCGCCGACAGCGTCGACCTGGCCCTCGAGGACTGGCAGGCGTTCGCCGAGTTCGGACCGGAGGACCACTGGCCGCGGCGCTGGGCCGAGTTTTACGTGCATCACTGCACTGCGCTCGGCTACCGCTGGCTGAAGGGCCTCGGCGTGCGTTTTTTCCCGGTGCCGCACTGGGTCGAGCGCGGCCTGCACACGCGCGGCAACTCGGCGCCGCGCTTTCACCTGGTCTGGGGCACGGGGCAGGCGCTGGTGCAGATTCTCCAGCGCCACCTTCTGGCACATCCGCAGCGCGCGCGTCTCGAGCTGCGCTTCGGACATCGGGTCGAGCGCCTGCTGCACAGCGGTGCCGCGGTGACCGGTTGCGCCGGCACCGTCGAGCGCGACGGCACAGAATTCGAGGCTCGGGGCGAGTGCGTCGTGATCGCCGCCGGCGGCGCGAACGGATCGCTCGAGCGGGTCAAGGCAAACTGGCACCGCGACTGGGGATCGCCGCCCGCGACCATTCTCAACGGCTCGCACCGCTATGCCGACGGCCGGCTGCACGATGCCGCGCAGCAGCTCGGCGCGCGCGTCACCCACATGGACCGGATGTGGAACTACGCGGCGGGCGTGCATCACTTCCGGCCGCGCAAGCCCGCGCACGGCCTGTCGCTCGTGCCGCCGCGCTCGGCGCTGTGGCTCGACGCGCGCGGCGAGCGCATCCTGCCGCCGCTCGTCACCGGCTTCGACACGCGCGATCTGGTGACCCAGGTCTCGACGCGCGGCGGCTATTCCTGGCAGCTGCTCAACCGGCGCATCGCGCTCAAGGAGCTCGCCGTGTCGGGCGCGGAGTTCAATCCGTCGATCCGCGACCAGCGCTGGCTCGCCTTTCTGCGCGATGTCGTGCTCGGCAACCGCTGGCTGTACGACACGCTCACGCAGAACTGCGCCGACTTCGTGCTCGCCGACTCGATCGAGGCGCTCGTCGCCAAGATGAACGCGCTCGCCGGAGATGAAGCGATCGACGCGGCGCGGCTGGGCGACACGGTGGCGCGCTACGACGCGATGGTCGCGCACGGGGCGCCCTGGCAGGACGAGCAGCTGCGCCGCATCGACGCCTTGCGCGCCTACCGCGGCGACCGCATCCGCACCGCACGCTCGCAGCGCATTCTCGATCCGCGCGCCCTGCCGCTGGTCGCGATCCGCGAGTTCGTCATCAGCCGCAAGAGTCTCGGCGGCATCCAGACGGACCTCGAGTGCCGCGCGCTCGACGCGCTGGACGCGCCGATCAGCGGGCTGTACGCGATCGGCGAAGCCGCAGGCTTCGGCGGCGGCGGCGTGCACGGCCTGCGCGCCCTCGAAGGCACCTTCCTCGGCGGCTGCGTGCTCACCGGACGCGCAGCCGCCGCGGCGATCGCGAAACCGCGCCGATAGCGCCGCACGAAGCGGCTAGAATGCCCGCTCCTCCGGCCGCATCCGCGGCGCGTTCGCAAGCGGAGCATTCCATGAGCGTAAAGAAACTCCTCGACCTGACCGGCCGCAATGCCATCGTCACCGGCGGCTCGCGCGGACTCGGGCTGCAGATCGCCGAAGCGCTCGGCGAGATGGGCGCGCGCGTGGCGATCACCGCGCGCAAGCAGGACGAGCTCGATCAGGCGGTGGCGCAGCTCGGCAAACAGGGCGTCGACGCGGCCGCGTTCGTCTGCGACCTCGGCAAGCGCGAGAAAATCCCGGCCCTGGTCGACGCCGTGCTCGGCAAGTTCCAGAAGATCGACATCCTGGTGAACAATGCCGGCGCGGTGTGGGTCGCGCCGGCCGAGGACCACCCCCTCGAAGCCTGGGACAAGCTGGTCAACCTGAACCTCACCGGCACCTTCGTGCTTTCGCAGCTCGTGGCCAAGCGCTCGATGATCCCGGCGCGCTGGGGACGCATCATCAACGTCGCCTCGATCGCCGGCCTGATGGGCAGCGACCCGCGCGTGGTCAAGACCGTCTCCTACAACGCGACCAAGCACGGCGTCGTCGGACTAACGCGCCAGCTCGCCGCCGAGTGGGGCGAGCACGGCGTACTGGTGAACGCGATTTGCCCGGGCTTCTTTCCCTCGAAGATGACGCGCGACGCGATGGATACGATCAACAAGTACGTCGTGGAGCTCACGCCCAACCGTCGCCTCGGCAACGAGGAAGACCTGAAGGGCGTCGCCGTGCTGCTTGCTTCGGAAGCCTCGCGTCACATCACGGGCCAGGCGATCGCCGTCGACGGCGGCGCCATGATCATCTGACCATGACCCGCAGCGACACGCACGAAGGCGTCGCCTACGCGCGCGACTACCACAAGAAAGTCCGCTTCGCGGCGCACCTCGGCATCGAGCAGGTCGCGCTCGAGCCCGGCGTGGCGCGCATGCGCTGCGCGCTTCAGCCGCACATGACCAACAGCTGGGGAATTGCGCACGGCGGCGTCGTCATGACCCTGCTCGATGTCACGCTGTGCATGGCGGCGCGCACGCTGCATCCGCACTCGGCGGGCATCGTGACCATCGAGCTCGCCACCGCGTTCATCGACGCCGGCAAGGGCACGCTGCAGTCCGAAGCGCGCGTGCTGAGGAACGGCCGCTCGCTGATCTTCGTCGAGGGCGAAGTGCGCAACGAGGACGGCACGCTGGTCGCCAAGGCGCAGGGCACGGTGAGAGCCAGGCAGGCAAAAGCCGCCGAGTGAAAGCTCGGCGGCGGCTACGGGCTACGATCCCGCGGCCGGCGCAGCCCGGCCTTCGAGCGCCTTCCTTCCGAGCCAGAACCACGCCAGACCGCTGAACTGCACCAGCCAGAGCATCCCGAATGCCCAGGTGTAGGCCTCGGGCGCATACCCGGTTGCGGTCGGCGGCCACAGGCCGATCACCAGGCCGACGCTCCACTGGCCGAGGAACATGCCGGCGAAGCCGAACACGTTCAGTCCGGTGATCACGCGGCCGGTCATCGTCTTCGGATAGGTGCGCGACAGCGTCGAATAGATGCTCACTGCGGCCGTCGAGGCGAGCACGAAGACGCACCATAGAACCATGCTGCCCGTTCGCACGCCGGCGACGATCAGGCCGAGGCAGAGAGAGGCGACCGCGATGCCGCCCGCAAACAAAGGCAGCGTGCTCGCGCCGCGCTGGGCGGCACGGTCCGCGGCGCGGCCGAAGCCGATATAGCCGACGATCATGGCCACGTTCAGCGCAGCCAGGCCACGCGCGACTTCGGCGGGCGCATAGCCGGCAACGTCGCGCCACCAGGTCGCTACCCACAGTGTCTGCAGAGAGGTCGCCGCGAACTGGCTCGCCCCCATGCACAGCGCGGTGCGCAGAAATGCGGATTGGGTGATCAGCCCCGCGAGGCCGTGCAGCAGCGCGCCGAACGACTCGCCGCGCGGCCGCGCGCTGCGCTCGGGCACCCAGAGCCACAGCACCGCGCTCACCGCAACATTGAGCGCGACGATGAGGCCGAAGGCCTGACGCCAGTCGAGCACGCGCAGCAGCATCTCGAGCGGCACGGTGACCGTAATCGCGCCGAGCGCGCCGATCGAGAACGCGATTGCGTTCATCGTCGCAATGCGCGTCGCGGGGTACCACAGCACGAAGGCCTGAAAGCTCGACATCAGGCAGACCGAAACCCCGAGGCCGATGAGCGCGCGGGCCGCGATTGCCTCGAGCGTCGAGCCGGCGGTCGCGAACCACAGACCGCCGGCAGCCGCGACCAGCAGCAGCGTCGCGTCGACGCGGCGCGGCCCGAATCGATCGAGCAGCAGGCCGCCGGGCAGCTGGAACAGCATGAACGCGAGGAAGTACACGCTCGAGAGCAGCCCGAGCGTGCCCGCGGTGAGGCCGAACTGCTGCGCGAGCGTCGGCGCGAGCACCGCGTTGACCGCGCGGTAGGAATAGGAGACGAAGTAGCCGGCGATGAACGGCCCGCCGACGCGCGCGGCAAGCCAGCCGGCGTCCGGCGCCGGCCCGGGTTCGTTGGCCGGTGCGCTCAACCCTTGGGCGCTTCGAGCCCGCCCAGATAGAACCTGTTGCGGGTCGGGCTGATGATCAATTCATTGACGCAGGTACGTGGCGGCATTTTTGCGAGATAGAGGATCGTCTCGCCCAGATCCTCGGCCTGCACCATCTCGGCCATGCGCTCGGGCGACGGCGGCACGGGCCGCTTCGCCATGATCGGCGTCGCCACCTCGCCCGGCAGGATCGAGGTCGCGCGGATGCCGTTCCCGCACTCTTCCATGTTGATCGACTCGGTGATCGCGATCACGCCGCGCTTGGTCGCGTTGTAGGCCGGCCCGGTGAGCATGCTGGCGTAGCGTCCCGCCCAGGACGAGATGTTGACGATCAGCCCATCCTTGCGCTTGCGCATGCCGGGGATGACGGCGTAGCAGCAGTAGAACAGGCCGTCCAGATTGATGCGCACGACGTCGTCCCAGCCTTCGAGCGACATGGTCGCGAGATTGCGCTTTGCGCCGCTGATGTTGGTGCCCGCGCTGGTGACCAGGATGTCGATTCGTCCATGACGCTTTTCGATGTCTGCAGCCACGCGCAGCACCGCCTCGCGATCCGCAACGTCGAGCAATAGGGCCTCGGCCGAACCCGCTTTCTTCGCTTCGGCCAGGCCGCTGTCGAGGGACGACTTCGTGCGCCCGGAGATCACCACATGCGCGCCCTCGCGCGCGAGCGAGACCGCGCCCGCAAGCCCGATGCCAGAGCCGCCGCCGGTGATCCAGGCAACCTTCCCTTTCAAGGCCGTCATGCGGTCCTCCGCTGGAACTGTGTCGCGCCGAACAGGATCTCGCGCTCCTTGTCGCTGTACGGACGGGTGCGGCGCCGGTCGGCGAGCACCTCCAGTGCGCGCTGCACCGCCGGACGCGCCGCGATGCCGTCGCGCCAGCGCTTGACGTTCGGATACTCCTCGATGTCGACGCCCTGGCGCTCGGGAAAGCGCAGCCAGGGCATCACCGCCATGTCGGCGATCGTGTATTCGTCGCAGGCCATGAACTTCGACTCGCCGAGGCGCCGGTCCATGACGCCGTAGAGGCGGTTCGCCTCGTTCTTGTAGCGGTTCATGGCATAGGGAATCTTCTCCGGCGCGTAGCCGAGGAAGTGGTGCGCCTGGCCGAGCATCGGGCCGACATGGCCCATCTGGAACATGACCCACTGCATCACCTGCCAGCGCTCGCGCAGGTCCTCCGGCAGAAACCGCCCGGTCTTCGAGGCGAGGTAGAACAGCATCGCGCCGGACTCGGCGAGCGCGAAGGGCTTTCCGCCTGGCCCGTCGGAGTCGATCATCGCCGGCATCTTGTTGTTGGGCGAGATCTTGAGAAACTCCGGCTTGTGTTGGTCGCCCGCGCCGATATCGATCGGGTGCACCCGGTACGGGAGTCCCGTTTCCTCCAGCATGATGTGAACCTTGTGGCCGTTCGGCGTCGGCCAGGTGTAGAGCTCGATCACGCGCGCCCCCTCGGGAAAATGAAGGGTGCTAGTGTCGCATCCGCGCCCCGTTGCGCGCCATGGGCGCGCGTGAAACCGCGGTCAGCTCAGGCGAGCTTGACGAGCTGCTTGCCGAAATTCTGACCCTTGACCAGGGCGATTAGGCCCTTCGGTGCATTCTCGATGCCTTCGAGCACCGACTCGCGCGTTTTGAGCTTGCCCTGGGCGACGTAGCCTGCGAGCGCCTTGTTCGCCTCGGCATAGCGGTCCGCCCAGTCGAACACGATGATGCCTTGCATGCGAACGCGGTTGACCAGCACCGCGCCGAGATTCTTGATCCCGTAGGGCTCGGCCGCGTGGTAGCCGGAGATCCGTCCGCAGACGACGATACGCGCGAAGGTGTTGACCATGCGCAGCACGGTGTCGAGCGTCTCGCCGCCGACGTTGTCGAAGTAGATGTCGATGCCCTTCGGGCAGGCTTCCTTGAGGTCGCGATGGAGGTTGCCGGCCTTGTAGTCGACGCAGGCGTCGAACCCGAGCTCGCCGGTCACGTAATCGCACTTCGTCTTGCCGCCGGCGATCCCGACCACGCGGCAGCCCGCGGCCTTGCCCAGCTGTCCGACCACGCTGCCGACGGCGCCGGAAGCGGCAGAAACCGCCAGCGTCTCGCCGGCCTTGGGCTTGCCAACCTCATTCAGCCCGAAGTACGCGGTGCGTCCCGGCATGCCAAGGCAGCCGAGGTAATACGAGAGCGGAAAGCGCGCCGACGGATCGATCTTGCCGAGTACCTCGCCCCTGACCGCGGCGTACAGCTGCCAGCCGGTGATTCCGACCACCTTCTCCCCGGGCGCGAAACCCGGATGCTTCGATTCGACGACCTCGCCGACGGTCTCTCCGGTCATCACCTCGCCCACTTCGACGCCCTTGGTGTAGCTCTTTTGCTGCGTCATGCGCCCGAGCATGTATGGATCGAGCGAAAGCCACAGGTTCTTCACCAGCACCTCGCCGTCGCCCGGCGCCGGGGCGGGCGCCTCGACGAGCCGGAAGTTGTCGAGGCTCGGCAGGCCGCTGAGGTAGGCCGCCAGAGTCCATGCCTTGTTCGTCGCCATCGCTGCTCTCCTCAACCGAGCGCCGCGAAGCGCTCGAGGTGGTGGTCGGCGTCGCCGAACTGCTGCGCGATCATCGTCAGGCGACGGAACGCATGCGAGACCTTCAGCTCCTCGGTCATGCCCATGCCGCCGTGCAGCTGGATCGCCTCCTGGCTGATCTGGCGGCAGGCGTCGGCGATCTTGATCTTGGCCGCCGAGATCGCGCGCCGGCGATCGTCTGCGTCGGAGGCCGAATCCGCCTTGCTCGCGGCCAGACAGGCCATCGAGCGCGCCTGCTCGGCCGTGATGTACATGTCGACCATGCGGTGCTGCAGCGCCTGGAAGGTGCCGATCGGCACGCCGAACTGCTTGCGCGTCTTGAGGTACTCGAGCGTGGCGTCGTTTGCCGACTTCATCGCGCCGATCGCTTCGGCACAGATCAGCGCGGTCGCAAAATCGACTGCTTCCTCGACCAGCGCGAGCCCCGCGTTCTTCTTGCCCACCAGCGCCTTCTTGTCGACCCGGACGTTGTCGAGTGCGACGTCGCCCGCGCGCATTTCGTCGAACGTGCGGTAGGCCTTGACCTCGACCCCGGGCGCCGTGCGATCGACCAGGAACAGGCTGAAGCCGCGCTTGCTGGTTGCGGCCGAGACGATCAGCTTGTCGGCGAGCGGCGCGCCGAGCACGACGCGCTTTTCGCCCGATAGCAGCCAGCCGCCCTCGCTCGGCGTCGCCGTGGTCTCGACATGCGCCAGGTCGTAGCGCGAATTGCGCTCGGTATGCGCGAGGGCGAGCTTCATGCGCCCCTCGGCGAGCGCCGGCAGGATCGCTTTCTGCTGCGCCTTCGCTCCGGCGTGCGCGATGATCCGCGCGCCGAGCACCGTGGGCAGATAGGGCTCGACGACGAGGCCGTCGCCGAAGGCTTCCATCACCGCCATCAAGTCGAGCGCGCCACCGCCGAATCCGCCGAAGTCCTGCGGCACCGGCAGGCCAAGCAGGCCCATCTCGGCGAAGGTGCGCCAGGCATCCTCGCTGTAGCCGGCGTCGGATGCGACGATTTTCTTGCGCGCCTCGAAGTCGTAGTCCTTCTGGATGAAGCGCTGCACCGAATCGGCCAGCAGCTGCTGCTCTTCGCTGTATTCGAAATCCATCTGATCGCTTCTTCTGAAAGTACGCGCCGCTACGCAGCACGCAGTGCTGCGTAGCGGCGCATCGTGGTTCTTAGAGTCCGAGGGTCATCTTCGAGATGATGTTGCGCTGGATCTCGTTCGAGCCCGCGTAGATCGTCGTCTTGCGCATGTTGCCGTAGCGCGGGGCGAGCGAAGCGACGAAGGCGTCGAAGTCATCGCGCGCGGCCACCGGCGCATCGACCGGGCGGAAGGGCTGCGCAAGCGGACCGACCGCCTGCATCATCAGCTCCGACAAGGTCTGCTGGATCTCGGTGCCCTTGATCTTGAGCATCGAGACGTCGGCGCCCGGCGGGTTGCCGCTGCGCCGCATCTGGTCGAGAAAGCGCAGGTTGGTGATCTCGAGCGCCATCAGCTCGACCTCGACGCGCGAGAGCTTGTCGCGGAAACGCGCATCCTCGAGCATCGACTTGCCGTCCTTTTTCTGCGCGGCGGCGAACTCCTTCAGCTTGGTGAGCTCGCGCTTCGAGGCGCCGATGCGGCCGGTGCCCATCCGCTCGTGACCGAGCAGGTACTTGGCCACCGTCCAGCCCTTGCCTTCCTCGAAGACGAGATTCTCGACCGGGACCTTGACGTCGTCGAAAAACACCTCGTTCACCTCGTGCCCGCCGTCGAGCAGGATCAGCGGCCGCACCGTGATGCCGGGCGTTTTCATGTCGAACAGCAGGAACGAGATGCCTTCCTGGCGCTTGGCCGATTCCGAGTCGGTGCGCACCAGGCAGAAGATCCAGTCGGCGTAGTGCGCGAGCGTGGTCCAGATCTTCTGGCCGTTGACCACATAGTGATCGCCCTGGCGCACCGCCTTGGTCTTGAGCGAAGCGAGGTCCGAGCCCGAGCCCGGTTCCGAGTAGCCCTGGCACCAGAAGTCTTCGCCGTTGTAGATGCGCGGCAGAAAGCGCTTTTTCTGCGCCTCGGTGCCGAACTTGATCAGCACGGGTGCGCACATCGACAGACCGAAGGGGATCAGCGGCGGCGTTCCGGCGTAGCCGCATTCCTCCTCGAAGATGTAGCGCTGCACGACGTTCCAGCCGGTGCCGCCCCATTCCTTCGGCCAGGACGGCGCCACCCAGCCCTTCTTGGCGAGAATCCGATGCCAGCGCAGCAGGTCGTCGCGGCTCAGCTCCTCGTACTCGGCGACCTTTCTGCGCAGGTCGTCGGGCAGATTGTCTTTCAGCCAGCCGCGCACTTCGTCGCGAAACGCGAGCTCCTCGGGGGAGTAGCTGAGATCCATAACCGATGCCTCCTCGCGCGCCGCCCATGCGGCGCAATCAAAAAGTCTAGCGCAGCGCGAAATCCACCACCATGCGCCCGCGCGCGCGGGCGGCAAGCAGATCCTCGAACGCCTGCGGCAGGGTTTCAAACGCGATCCGGCGCGCGATGCGCTCGAGGTGGCGCGGCTTCAGGTCGGTCGCCAGCCGCCGCCAGATTGCCATCTTGCGCTCGAGCGGATTGTCGACGTTGACTCCGATCAAACGCACGCCCCGCAGGATGAACGGAAGCACATTGCCCTGGAATTCGACGCCGCCGGCATTGCCGAACGCAGCGATCACCCCGTTCTTCTGCATGGTGCGCGCGATCCAGGCGAGCTGCTCGCCGCCCACCGAATCGAGCGCCCCCGCCCAGAGCGTCGCCTCGAGCGGCCGGGTGCCGAATTCCATCGCGTTGCGATCGAGCACTTCGGCTGCGCCGAGCCCGGTCAGGTAGGCCGATTCCTCGCTCTTGCCGGTGAGCGCGGCGACCTGAAATCCGAGCCTGGAGAGGATGTCGATCGCGATGCTCGCCACCCCGCCGGTCGCGCCGTTCACCAGCACTTTGCCGTTTTCGCGCCTCAGGCCGTTTAGCTGCATGAGGTCGATCGCGAGGCCGGCGGTGTGCCCGGCGACGCCGAGCGCCGCGGCCTCGAAGAGGCTCAGGCCCGCGGGCAGCGGGATCAGCCAGTCGGCCGGGAAGCGTCCGTATTCCGCGTAGCCGCCATCGTGGTCGACCGCGAGGCCGAAGCTGTGCGTGAGCACCTCGTCGCCGGGACGAAAGCGCGCGTCCGCCGACTCCTCGACGGTGCCGCTCAGGTCGATGCCCGCGACGAGCGGAAACTTGCGCGCGATCTTCGCGCGCCCGCGCGCGGTCAACGCGTCCTTGTAATTCACCGACGCGTACGCGACGCGCACGACCACGTTGCCGTGATCGAGTTCCGCGCGCGTCATGCTCTCGAGGCGGCCCTCGCCGAAGCGGCCGTTGTCGTGAACGCGGTAGGCGCGGAACGAATCGGTCACCGGTAACCGCGCCTGTCAGACGATCGTTACGCCGCCGTCGGCGACGATCGTCTGGCCGGTGACGAAGGAGCCCGCCTTCGACGCCAAAAAGACCGCGATGCCGCCGATCTCCTCGGGCGCGCCGATGCGGCGCAGCGGCGTGGCTGCCTCGCGCGAGGTCCGAAGCTTTTCGTCTTCCCACAGCGCGCGCGCGAAATCGGTCTTGATCAGGCCCGGCGCGATCGCGTTCACGCGCACGTTCTTCGGGCCCCACTCGACCGCGAGGTTGCGCGCCAGCGCGTGGTCTGCCGCCTTCGACATGCCGTAGATCCCCAGCGTGCCGGTGCCGAGGATGCCGCCGATCGACCCGACCAGGATGATGCAGCCGCCACCGCGCTCAGCCATGCCGGGCGCCACCAGCGCGCTCAGCCAGATGCTGGACTGCAGGTTCGCGGTCATCACCTTGGCGAAGGTTTCGTCGGGCAGCTTGGCGAGCGGCCCGTAGTACGGATTGACCGCCGCGTTGCAGACCAGGATGTCGATCTTTCCCCAGGTCGACTGGGTGTGCGCGACCAGCGCCTCGACCTCGTCCTTGCGCGAGACATTGCAGGGCTTGGCGATCGCGGTCAGTCCTTCGCGCTCGAGCTCGGCGCGCACGGCCTCGCAGGCGTCGGCCTTGCGGCTCGAGATGACGACCTTCGCGCCGGCACGCGCCAGTTCCTCGGCGATCGACCTTCCAATCCCCTTGGTCGAGCCGGTGACGAGCGCGACTTGGCCGCTCAGGTCGAAAAGCGTGGAGGGCATCAAGGGGCTCCGGCCGGGGAAAGGTCGCAAAGCGTAATCTAAGCCGGCGGAGGCCGGTCGCCGGGGCAGGTCGCGTTTCGCACTGCGGCGAGAATCACGGTAGAGACGAAAAGTTCCGCATTGCGAAATTTCGTTCAGTTAAATTGACAATCGAACCTGCTGGTACGAATATCAAAACGCGAGCCTGCTCGCAGTGATGTCTCCCGGCGACAAGAGACCAACCCCCGGGGCCGGGACCCCCAAATCGAGGAGACCGAGGAGACGACCCCATGGGCGCATCTGAGTCCGCAGCCCCCCTTTCTGTTCCCGCCAGCACGTTTAGCTACGAGCACGAAGGCGATCGCCAGTTCGCGACGACGCTCGCGCGCGGGCTCGAAGTGCTGCGCTGCTTCACCCCCGTCGAGCCGATGCTCGGCAACAAGGAAATTTCGGTGCGCACCGGGCTGCCCAAGCCGACGGTTTCGCGCCTGACCTACACGCTGACCAAGCTCGGCTATCTGCGTCACAACATGCGCCTGGGCAAGTACCAGCTCGGCTCGGCGGTGCTGTCGATCGGCTATCCGCTGCTCGCATCGATGAACCTGCGCCAGGCCGCGCGCCCGCACATGAAGGAGCTGGCCGACTATTCCAAGGGATCGGTGTCGATGGGCATTCGCGACCGGCTGAACATGGTTTACATCGAGACCAGCCGCAACGGGAACGCGGTGATCACGCTGCCCGACATCGGCACCTCGGTCCCGATCGCACAGGCCTGCATCGGGCGCGCGTTTCTCGCGGCCTGCACGCCGCCCGAGCGCGAAGCGGTGCTCAACCAGATGAAAGTGAAGGAGCCCGAGCTGCACCGCAAATACCGCCCGCAGATGGACAAGGCGATCGAGGACATCCGCATGCGCGGTTTCTGCGTGTCGTACGGCGAGCTGCGGCGCGAAATTCATTCGGTCGGCGTGCCGATGCGCCGTACTGTCGACGGCGAAATCGTGGCGTTCAACTGCAGCGTGCCTTCGTTCGTGCTGAAAAAGGGCCAGCTCGAGGAAGACCTCGGACCACGCCTCGTTGCGATGGTGCGCAACATCGAGGCCGGGCTCGGCATGCCCTAGGGCGGCTGTGGGGGAGGGTTCGT
This sequence comes from Betaproteobacteria bacterium, assembly GCA_022340705.1. Taxonomy (GTDB): domain Bacteria; phylum Pseudomonadota; class Gammaproteobacteria; order Burkholderiales; family SG8-39; genus SG8-39. The sequence goes on along the minus strand of JAJDNJ010000224.1, from coordinate 7,582 downwards.
TACCCTCCCCCACGCCCCCTCCCCGCGCCGCTGAGCACCTCGCATGGGACAAGGCCATGTCTGACGTCGAAGCTCGGATTGAAGTCGAACGGCACGGGCGGGTGCTCGCGCTGGTGATGAACAACCCGGCGCAGCGCAACGCCCTGCGCCCGGATTTTTCGCGCACGCTCGCGCGGGAGCTGCGCCTCGCCTCCGACAATGATGCGGTCGGCGCGGTCGTGCTCTCCGGCGCGGGGCCGCATTTCTGCGCGGGCGGTGATCTGCGCACGCTGCACGAGATGCGCCGCACGCAGCCGCGCCAGGCGCTGTTCGACCGGATCACGAACCTGAACGAGTTCATTCGCGGCATCCGCCAGTGCGCCAAGCCCGTGATCGCCGCGGTCGAGGGTCATGCCGCCGGCGCGGGCTTTTCGATCGCGCTGGCCTGCGACCTGATCGTCGCCGCGGAGGACGCGCAGTTCACGATGGCCTACGTCAAAGTCGGCCTGAACCCGGATGGCAATGGGACGTTCTCGCTGGCGCGCGCCCTGCCGCCGCAGCTCGCCGCCGAGCTTGCGATGACCGGCACTGCCGTCGGGGCGCGCCGGCTCGCCGATCTCGGGTTGGTGAATCGTATCGCGCCGAACGGCAAGTCGATGGCCGAGGCGCTCGAGTGGGCGACGCAGCTCGCCAATGGCGCGACGCGCGCGATCGGGCGCATCAAGCGCGAGCTGGTCGAGGCGCAGACCAATGACTACAACCGGCACCTCGATCTCGAGCGCGCGCTGTTCGTCGACGCGCTGTTCGGTGACGAGGCCGGCGAGGGCATCGGCGCATTCCTCGAAAAGCGCCGCGCGCAGTTCCACCGCTGAAGTCCCTGCGATGAGCCCGACCGGACGTGGTCCGCTCGCCGGGCTGCGCGTGATCGAGCTCTCGACCGTGATCGCCGGGCCGTTCGCGGCCTCGCTGCTTGCCGATTTCGGCGCCGACGTCATCAAGATCTCGCTGCCGGCGAGCGCGGGCGAGGACCCGCTGCGCACGATGCCGCCGCACAAGGACGGCAAGCCGCTGATCTGGAAGGTGACCAACCGCAACAAGCGTTCGGTCACACTCGATCTGCGCAAACCCGCCGGGCGCGATCTCTTCCTGCGCCTGCTCGGCTCTGCCGCGGTGTTGATCGAGAATTTCCGTCCAGGCACGCTCGATCGCTGGGGCCTCGACAAGAAAACACTGTGGGACGCTCAGCCTGGGCTCACCATCCTGCGCGTCACCGGCTTCGGTCAAAACGGGCCCTACCGAAACCACCCCGGCTTCGCGCGCCTGTTCGAGGCCTACGGCGGGCTGACCTATATCACCGGCGAGGCCGACGGTCCGCCGCTCCACCCCGGCTACCCGATCGGCGATCCGATCGGCGGCGCGTTCGGCGCGCTCGGTGTGGTCGCTGCGCTCTATCATCGCGCGCTGCATCCGGACGCACCGGGGCAGGAGATCGACCTCTCGCTCACCGAAGCGATGCTCAAGATCCTGGAAGTGCTTGCGATCAAGGCCGATCAGATTGGCGAGACGCACGAACGCATCGGCAACGAAAACGCCTTCGTCGCGCCGGCGGGCGTGTTTCGTGCGGCCGACGGTCACTGGGTCACGGTCACTTGCGCCTCGCAGTCGATCTTCGAGCGCTTTTGCACGCTGCTCGGGCGCCCCGAGATGATTCGTGACGCCCGCTTTGCGAACAACGCGGTGCGCATGGAGCACCGGCACGAACTGAATGCGATTCTCGGCGGCTGGGTCGCCGAGCGTCGGGTCAAGGACGTGGTCGCGACGCTGATGGAGGCGGGCGTATCGGCCGCGCCGGTTTACGATGCCCGCCAGATCCTCGAGGACCCGCACTTCACAGCGCGCGCCGCGGTCACTTCAGTCGAAGACCGCGATTTCGGCGCGGTGAAGATGCCCGGCCTGGTGCCGCGCTTCTCGCACACGCCCGGTGAGATCCGTTCGAGCGGGCCCGAGCCGGGTGCGCACAACGACGAGGTCTACCGAGACCTCCTCGGCCTCTCGCCTGACGAGCTCGAGCAGCTGAGGGCAGAAGGCGTGGTCTGACCGCGCTGAGCACTCAGTGATCGCACGCGCGCTCAGGAATAGGTGATCGCCGTGCGCCGCTCGGGCTGATCGAGGTGAGGCACGGTGTTGAAGCTCACCAGGTGCACCGCGCGCGCATTGAACGCGAGCTCGCTGATCGCGGAATTCCGCGTCTGCAAATTCAGGTTCATCATCATGCGCGGCGCCAGGCCGAGCACCGCGCCGACCAGCGTCGAAATCGGTCCGCCCGAGCTCACCAGCAGCACGCGGCGCGCCGCGCCCTCGCGCAGCTGGTCGAGCGCGGCGCGCGCACCGGCCGCAAACGCTTCGAACGCGGGGTGCGCGTCGGTCTGCAGGCTAGCGTCGGCCCAGGCATAGAGCACCTCGCGCAGCAGGCGGAAATGCGTGCGCCGGTCGGCGCCGTGGTCCACCGGCGGCAGGCCGCGCGCGGCTTGGTACGCCGTGATCAGCGCATCGGCGCGATACTCGTTCAGCCCCTCGAGCTCCTCGGCCAAGGGCAGTGCCGAGTCGGCCGCCGCAATACCGACGAGCGTCTCGCGATGCCGCCGCAGCGTGCCGCTGAGCACGCGATCGAACGCCAGCTCGCGCTCGGCGAAGTACTCGCCGAGCCAGCGCGCCTGACGATGGCCCAGCTCGGTGAGTCGGTCGTAGTCGTCGGTGCCGAATGCAGCCTGTGCGTGGCGCACCAGATAAAGCTCGGCCATCGGAAATTCCGCTCGCTGGAAAGGCGTCGACGATAACCGCTCGATGTGTGCCCGTCCAGGCGCGTTCAGGCAGTTCGCTGAGCGGCGCCACGCCTCGCGCGATGCGCCGTATAGTGACGCGCTGTCGTCATCAGCGGAGAGAGACCATGAAACTCGCGGACAAGGTATGCGTCGTGACCGGCGGCGGTCGCGGCATCGGGCAGGCCCTCGCCACGCGCTTTGCCGCGGAGGGCGCACGCGCCGTTGTTGCCGCCGATCTGGGTCTGTCTCAGGAGCAGGGCATCGCCTGCGACGTGTCGAAGGAAGACGAGGTCGCGCGGCTGGTGGAGACGGTCGTCGCGCGGCATGGCCGCATCGACCTGTTCTGCTCGAACGCCGGCATCGCCGAGCGCAGCGGCCTCGACGCGCCGCTCGAGGCCTGGCGGCGCACGATCGACGTCAATTTCATGGCGCACCTCTACGCTGCACGCGCGGTCATTCCGCACATGCTCGCGCAGGGCGGCGGCTACCTGCTGCAGACCGCCTCGGCCGCGGGCCTGCTGATGCAGGTCGACTCCGCGACCTACACCGTATCGAAGCACGCGGCAGTGGCTTTCGCCGAATGGCTCTCGGTGAACTATCACGACCGCGGCATCCGGGTATCCTGCCTGTGCCCGCAGGGCGTGCGCACGCCGATGCTGCTCGGCCCGCGCGGGGACCGGAAATCCTTCCTTCTCGAAGGCTCGGTGTCTGCCGAGTACGTCGCCGAATGCTGCGTGAAGGCGATCGATGCGGAGACCTTCCTCGTCCTGCCGCACCCCGAGGTCGCGGACTACGAAAATCGCAAGACCACCGACCGCGACCGCTGGCTCGCCGGCATGCGCCGCATGAAAGCGAAGATCGACAGCGATCCTTCGCTTCAGCGCCGCGACTGACGGTCGAAGTTCGTGATGCGCTGGCTGCACGCACTGCGTCTGTTGCTCGACGTGATGGGCGCGCTGTTCCTCGGACTGATCGCGCTTGCCCCGGTCGTGTTCGGGGTCCTGCCCTACGAGGGCCTGAAGCGCCTCGGCACGATACCGTTCTACGGCCTGATCGCCGCCGCCGTCGCGGTCTGGCTGTGGCTCGCCGCGCGCGGCTTGACCGGCCGCGCCGAACGAAATCCGAGGGCTCCGAGACCGCGCGGCGATGATTGATACCATCGGCGCTTTGGTCACGCCGAAGGAGATCCGCCGATGAACGAAGTGGTGAGTTTCTATCGCGAACTGGATCCTGAAACCAGGTCGATGCTTGGGCACGCGCTGCGCATCGTGCTGATTCTGATCGTCACCGGCATCCTGCAGAGCGTCACCTCGCGCCTGATCCGCAGCTTCCGCCAGTTTCTCGAGCGTCGCCGCAGCCCCGGCCAGCAGAGCAGAATCCAGACCCTGGGACGCGTGTTTCGCTACATCGCGGCGGTGGTCATCTGGCTCGTCGCCGGCATGCTCGTGCTCGGCGAGCTCGGAATCTCCGTCGCCCCGGTGCTTGCCACCGCCGGTGTCGCCGGCATCGCCATCGGCTTTGGCGCGCAAAGTCTGATCAAGGATTACTTCAACGGCTTCTTCCTGCTGCTCGAGGATCAGCTGCGCCAGGGCGAGGTCGTCGACGTCGACGGCCAGGCCGGCCTGGTCGAGGAGGTGACGCTGCGCCACGTGCGCATGCGCAACTTCGACGGCCATGTGATCTTCGTGCCGAACGGCGGGATCGCGGTGGTCAAGAACCTCACCCGCGAGTTTGCCCAGGCGGTCATCCGAGTCGGCATCGCCTACCGCGAGGACACCGACGAGGCCTTCGAGGTGATGCGCGAAGTCGGCGCCGAGCTGCGCGCCGACCCCACCTTCGGTGTGAACCTCGCCGACGACATCGAGATCATCGGCGTCGACGAATGGGGCGACTCCTCGGTCAATCTGGTCGCGCGCCTCAAGATCGTGCCCCCGATCCAGCAGTGGACCATGCGGCGCGAGTACCTCAGGCGGCTGAAGAAAGCCTTCGACGCGCGCGGCATCGAGATCCCCTTCCCGCACCTCACCGTGTACGCGGGCGAGCTCAAGGACGGCAGCGCGCCGCCGTTTCGCGTGACTGGATTGTTGCCGCAGCAGTAGCGACATCGGGGTCAAACCCCAAATCTCGCGGCCGCACTCGTCAGCGGATAACAATCTCGTGCTGCTGCTATGCGGCCGCTTTTTGGCCGCGTTGCAGCATCACGAGAAAAACTCCGCCGTTGACGGGCGACGGCGCTGATCGGAGGCTGCTTTGTCTCATGTCTTCGCTTCATTGCCGAAAAGACACCGGCAATGAAGCGAAGACACGAGATTGATATCCGATTATGAACGCCTTCGCGATGTTGGGCCTCTGCCGCTGTTCCGCGCATCCCACGCCGCAAGAATCGCGTGGATACGCGCCACGCCGTCGGTCAGCGCCGCCGGCCCCGGCTGCAGGATCTCTGCCGACTTGATTTCGTGCAGCTCGCCGTCGCGCACGGCGGGAATCGCGTCCCAGCCGGGCCGTGCGCGCACGCGATCGGGGCGGAACTTCTTGCCGCACCAGGAGCCGAGGATGACATCCGGCGCTCGGCGCACGACCTCGGCGCCGTCGGCGACCGTACGACCCGCCGCGCCGGCCGAGCGCGCGCGCTCGGGAAATATGTCCTCGCCGCCAGCGATTGAAACCAGCTCGCTCACCCAGCGGATGCCGCTGATCATCGGTTCGTCCCACTCCTCGAAATAGACGCGCGGCCGGTGCGCGAAACGCGCGCCCGCCTTGCGCATGCGCTCCAGGTTGCGCTCCAAGCGGCTGACGAGGCGCCGGCCCTTGGCCCCGGCACCCACCATCGCGGCGAGCGTGAGAATCATCGACAGGATCTCGTCGACCGAGCGCTGATTGAAGATCACGACATTGAGACCCGCCTTCGCCAGGTCGCGCGCAATATCGGCCTGCAGGTCCGAAAACCCGAGCACCAGGTCCGGCGCGAGCGCGAGGATCTTGTCGGTCTTTGCCGAAAGGAAGGCCGACACGCGCGGCTTGTCGCGCCGCGCCTCGGGCGGCCGCACGGTATAGCCCGATATACCGACGATTCGCCGCTGCTCACCCAGCAGGTACAGCGTTTCGGTCGTCTCCTCGGTGAGGCAGACGATGCGCTCCGGAAAACGGGCCGGCATGTTTCGAATTCAGGGGATTGGCTCAGGATATCATTCGCGCCATGGGACCCCTGCAAGGCATCAAAGTCCTCGAGTTCGAGGCAATCGGACCCGGTCCGTTCTGCGGCATGGTGCTCGCCGATCTGGGCGCGGACGTTCTCGTCGTCGACCGCCCGAGCGATCCGGGCCTCGGCCTCGGGCGCGGGCGCAACGTCGAAGTCATGATGCGCGGCAAGCGCTCTTTGACCCTGGACTTGAAATCGAAAGACGGTGTCGCCGCGGCGCTGGAGCTCGCCGCGCGCGCCGACGCGCTGATCGAGGGCTTTCGCCCGGGCGTGATGGAGCGTCTCGGCCTCGGGCCCGACGTGCTGCTCGCGAAGAATCCGAAGCTGATCTACGGGCGCATGACCGGCTGGGGCCAGGACGGACCGCTTGCCGCGCGTGCCGGCCACGATATCAACTACATCGCGCTCACCGGCCTGCTGCACGCGATTGGGCGTGCCGGTCAGTCGCCCGCCCCGCCGCTCAACCTGGTCGGCGATTTCGGCGGCGGCGGCATGCTCCTCGCGCTCGGCATCGCCTGCGCGCTGGTCGAGACGGGCCGCTCGGGCAAGGGCCAGGTCGTCGACGCGGCGATGGTCGAGGGCGCCGGACTGCTCGGTGCGATGTTCTCCGGCATGCTCGCCTCGAAGCGCTGGAACGAGTCCGCGCGCGGCGTCAACCTGCTCGACTCGGGCGCGCCCTGGTACGACGCCTACGAGACGAAGGACGGCAAGTACGTTTCCATCGGATCGATCGAGCCCAAGTTCTACGCCGACCTGCTCCAGCGCCTCGGTCTCGAGAAGGAAGCGCTGCCCGCGCAGATGGACGTCGCGCAATGGCCGGTGCTGCGCAAGCGCTTCGGCGAAGTCTTCCGCAGCAAGACGCGCGACGAGTGGTGCACCGCGTTCGAAGGTTCGGACGCCTGCTTCGCGCCGGTGCTCACCTTCAGCGAAGCGCGCGGCCACGCGCACAACGCGGCGCGGGGCGGCTACGTCGAGGTCGCCGGCATCCCGCAGCCGGCACCGGCGCCGCGGTTTTCGCGCACGCCGGGCGCCGTCGCGCGCAAGCCGCCCGAGCGCGGCGAAGGCGGCCGCGCCGCACTCGGCGACTGGGGCTTCGCGGCGTCCGAGATCGACAAGCTCAAGCGGCTCGGCGTCGGCTTCAGCGACTGAGTGCCGAGTCGCGCGTCCGGCGCGCGGCTCAGTGCTTCATTCCGCCGGCCGGACCCATCGCGCCAAAGCCGGCGACCGGGTACTCGACTTTCACCTCGCCCGCTTTTTCGAACTTCAGCGTCACCGGAATCGTCTCGCCCTGCTTGATCGGGCGCTTGACGTCGACGAACATCAGATGCGCGCCGCCCGGCTTGAGCACGAATTTGCCGTCGGCCGGAATGTCGAAGCCGGGCACCTGCTTCATCTTCATCACGCCGGCCTCGTGAGCGTGCACGTGCAGCTCGACGCGCTCGGCGACGGGTGACGCCGCGCCGACCAGCCGGTCGGGCGATGCGCCCTTGTTCACCACCGTCATGAATCCGCCCGCCACCGTGGCACCCGGCGGCGTCGCGCGCATCCAGGGTTGATCGATGCTGACCTGGGCCAGCGCGGG
>JAJDNJ010000290.1 GCA_022340705.1 Betaproteobacteria bacterium | reverse complement strand
TGCACAGCGTGGAGATCGAGGGCCGCTTCGAGCGCTGGCGCGACGAGGACGTCGCCTTCGAGCGCGCGGCGGGGGAAGTGCTGCTCCTGCCGGCGGCGGCCAAGCTGAGAAAGATGCCCGCGCACATCTGGCGCATGCAGCTCGTCGCGGTGGACGAGGCGGGCGAGCGCGCGCTGGCCGAGTACAGCTTCGACCACACGCCGAGCTGAGCGGGCGCAAAGGCAGGCGCAATGACGAAAACGCTCTCGATCAACCGCGCGCCGGTGCTCACCCTGTGGGCGGCGGTGGTCGCCGAGCGCCTGGGCTTCGACCATGAAGAGGCACTCACCCTCGGGCGCGCGGTGGCGGGGCTGAACGCCTACTCGAAAGGCGTCTCGCTCGGCCTGTTCACCCCGGCGCCGAAGGAAGTGCGCGAGAAGAAAAAGAAGCTGCGCCCGAAGGAGACGATCACCGTCGACCTGCTGCAGCGCGCGGTCCCCGCGGTGCACACCAAAGAGGGCCTGCGCGCGCTCAGCAAGGACAAGCCGGACGACCCCAAGGCGGTCGAGCGCTATCTCGAATCCAAGTTCGGCGACGCGCTGAAGGACGTCGAGACCGCGATGCGGCAGCTCGCGAAATCCCGCAGCCCGGCAAAGCTCGCGGGTGAGGCCTATCACCTGTACGAGCAGTTCCGCCCCTCGGTCCCAACGGGCACGCGCGGCTGGGGCGCGAAAGGCGCGCTCGACCTGGCGACGATCCGCAAGCTCGCCGGCTAGACTTCGCGCGAGAGGAGAGCTTCCATGCCCGCACCCAAGCTCCGTGAAATCCTCGCCAATGGCGAGTTCGTCGTCGCGCCCGGCGTGTTCGAGATGTTCTCCGCAAAGATCGCCGATCGCATGGGGTTCAAGGCGCTCTACATGACCGGCTACGGCGTCTCGGCCTCGCACCTCGGGCTGGCCGACGCGGGGCTCGTCACCTACCGCGACATGGTCGAGCGCGCGCGCACCATCGCCGAAGGAACACATACGCCGCTGATTGCGGATGCGGACACCGGCTTCGGCGGCTTGCTCAACGTGCGCGAGACGGTGCGCGGGTATGAAGCCGCCGGCGTGCAGGCGATCCAGATCGAGGACCAGGAGATGCCGAAGAAATGCGGCCACACGCCGAACCGGCGCGTGGTGGCGCTGGAGGACGCGGTGAAGCGAATCGAGGTCGCGGTGGAGGCGCGCAGGAGCGACGCGTTCCTCGTCGTCGCGCGCACCGACGCGCGCACCGGCCTCGGCCTGGAGGAGGCGATCCGGCGCGCGCGCGCCTTCGCCCGGGCCGGCGCCGACATCCTGTTTGTGGAGGCGCCGGAGTCGGAAGAGGAGTTCGAGAAAATCGGCGACGCGCTCGCCGGCGAGGCGAAGCTGCTCGCCAACATGGTGCCCACGGGCCGCTCGCCGATGCTGGCGGCGGAAACGCTGAAACGACTCGGCTTCTCGATCGCGATCTACCCCAGCGCAGGGATGGGCGCGGCCTGCGCCGCGCTCGAGGCCGCCTACGGCTGGCTCCTCGCGCACGGCTCGCTCGAAGGCTCGCCGGTGCCGGCGTTCGACATGCAGCGGCTGCACGAGCTGGTCGGCTTCGCCGACGTGTGGGCGTTCGAGCGGCGCCACGTCGCGCCGCGCGACTGACGCGGGCGGGCTACTTCCCCGGCTCGTCGGGCTCGGTATCGACGATTCTCAGCCCCACCCCGGTGTGCTTGCCGCGCGGCTCGACGCGCACGATCTCGGCCTGGCACTTGGGCTTGATCTTGCGCCCCGAGCGGATGACCTCCAGCGTGATCGAGACGCGGTCGCCGACCGTGAAGGCGGGCGAGCTGTCGGTCCAGAAAAACATTCCCGAGGCCGAGAGGTTGCGGGTGACGCCCTTGCCGTCTTCGAAGGCGAGCGGCAGCTCGATGACGGTGCGTTCTTCTTTTCTTTTCTCTTCGGTCGACATGGTCGCTCCCGTAGAGTGCAGGCTCTATTCTGCACCACACCCCGGGGGCGGCTTCAATAGCTGCCTTTCAGCGGGATGACGTGGCGCACCCCGCCCTTGGGGAAGGGCGTGTCGCCCTTGTAGCGGGGAATCACGTGGATATGCGCGTGCCACACCGACTGGCCGGCGGCCTCCCCGCAGTTGACGCCGACGTTGAATCCGTCGGGCTTGAAGCGCGCCTCCAAAACAGGCTTCAGCTCCCTCACCAGCGCGTAGCAGGCGAGATACTCGTCCTCGGGCAGGTCCCAGATCGTCACCACGTGACGCAGCGGCAGGATGAGCGAATGCCCGGGCGAGACGGGATAGGTATCGAACACCGCGATCGCGTGCGCGTTCGAGGCAAGGATCTCGCGCTGCGGCCTGCAGAAGATGCATTCGTCCATCGGTCGAGTTTAACCGTTCAGTACCAGAGCCCCGACCAGCGCCAGCGCGGCGCGCGCTCGACGCGCGGCCGGCGGAAGAACGGGTCGTCGGCCCAGTCGGCGATGTCCACCGGCTGCTCGGCCTCGAGCGCGAGCAGGCGCTGGATGCGCGCGTCGGTCTGCGGGTGGCTGCGCATCCAGTTCGGCATGCGCGCGAGAAACATGCGCTCCATCCAGCCGCCCTGCAGCTTCTCGAGCGTGTTGAGCGCGGAGGCGAGGCCGCGCGGGTCGCCGGTCAGCTCGACCGCGGCGATGTCGGCGTCGTACTCGCGCGTGCGCGAGAGCGCAAGCTGAAGCATCGCGGAGATGGTCGGCGCGAAGATCATCACCAGGATCGGCAGGAGCGGCAGCCCGCCGCCCGACAGGAGCGAGATCGGCAGCCAGATGAACAGCAGCGCGAGGCCGAAGAACGACAGCGTGCCGGTGATGCGCCCGGCGAGCTCGGCGAGCGTCATCACCCAGACGTCGTTCGCGCGCACATGCGCGAGCTCGTGCGCGAGCACACCGGCGATCTCGCGCCCCTCGAGCCGGCGCAGGAGCCCGTCGGTGAGCGTGATCGCGGCGTCGTCGCGGCTGCCGACGGCGAAGGCGTTGAGCACGCGTGTCGGCATGTAATAGAGGTGCGGCACGCGCGTGAGACCGGCGCGCTGCGCGAGCGTGCCGAGCAGTCGATACAGGCCGGGGGCCTGCTCGGGGCGCAGTTCGGAGGCGCCCGCGAGGCGCAGCATCATGCGCGGCGAGACGCGCGGCGCGAAGGCGAGGAAAAAGAGCACCACGATCACCGCGGCGGTCAGGCCGGCACCGCCAAGCAGCGCCCAGCCGAGGTAGCCCGCGAGCAGCGCCATCGCGCCGAGCAGGAGCGCGGTCTGCAGGAAATTGGAGACGCGGCGGCCGAGGACCAGCGCAGGGGCCATGCCCCTTAGATCGGGGCCGATTCCCCGAATTCAAAGCCCAAACACCAAGCCCGAATGTCCGCGCCGCGCACGCGGACTCTCGCGGGCGCGCCCCCGTGCTACGGGACCTCGCGCCAGCTGGTGGCGTCGATCTGGTGGCGCACCGTGCCGCGGTGCGAATTGAGCTCGACGACGACGTCGGTCTCGCCGAGCTCGATCAGCCCCCAGTTGCGTCGCGCGGTGATGCCGAACGGCAGGTTGACCAGGTTGACCGCGGCGCCCGAGGAGGTGGCTTCGAAGATGGTCGAGGCCCCGTTGTGCATCGCGAATCGGTTGCGGTGGATGTCGCCCGAGAGAACGAGCACCTGCTCGCGCCGCGCGAGCAGCGCGCGCAGGCGCTGATATTCCTTCGGATACTGCGCCCAGGAGTCGAACCCGCGGTCGATCGTCTGGCCGGAGCAGACCACCGTGTAGGGCCGCGCGTGCTGTAGCGCGCGCTCGAGGAAGCGCCATTGCGCCTCGCCGAGCAGCTCGGCCTCGGGGCCCGGCTCTTCGGCGTAGTAGCGCGTGTCGAGCATGATCACGCGCGCGAGCGCGAAGTCGGCGTAGCGATAGACCTCGGCGTCGGTCTCCTGGCCGTAGACCCAGCGGTTGAACAGCTTCCTCGCCACGGCGCGTTTCGCGACCGGCACCGATTTTCCGCGCGCGCCGTTCCAGGCGAAGTCGTGGTCGTCCCAGGTCGCGAGGAAGCCGTTCTTCGCGCGCATATGCTCGACCAGGGCGCGGAAGTTCGGCTCGGCCCACTGCGCGGCGTACTTCGCCGCCATCACCTGGCGGAACTTGATCTCGTCGTAGGCGCGCGGCGCGCCGCGCGGCTCGGGCGAGAGCCCCGGCAGGCCGTAGTCCATGTAGATCAGGTCGCCGAGCAGCAGCAGACAGTCGGGATCGGCGGCGAGCACCTCGCGCCACACGGGCTGCTCGGGGAACGATTCCCGCCGCATGCAGGAGGCGAAAGCGATCTTCATCCCTGGCGTCGACTCGGATGCTCGTCTGTCGCTGCCTGGCGGCAGCGCAGGACTGGGGGAGCAACTCTAGAACGGATGCACGCGGAGCGGATTCACCCGTTCGGGTGAGCGGGCTCACCCGTTCGGGTGAGGCCGCGAAATATTTCCCGTCAGGACGCCATCGTCTTGCGACTTACTTCACCCTCGACGTATTCGACGAGCGCCTCAACAGAAGCGATTACCTTTTTCACCTTCTTCACGTCGGCCTTGGGCGAGCGGATGACGTACATCCGCTTGAGCGCGGGGCGCGTCTGGCCGGGAAACATCTGATCGGCTTTCAGCCCCTCGTCGGCGAGCGCATCGAGCAGGCGCTCGACGCTCTTGCGGCTCGCGCGCGGCGCGAGCTTGAACTTCACCGGCATGGACGATTATAAAAGTGCGCGCGCGACGCTCACAAGGCCGTGGCCGTAGGCCGCGCTGAACTTCTTGCGGCGCATCGCGGGCAGGCGCTGCGCGGTTTTCTGCAGGCGCTGGCCGATCCACGCGCCGCTCCTCGAAGGGCTCTGCGCCTTGAGCAGCGCGGCGACGCCCGCGACATGCGGCGCGGCCATCGAGGTGCCGTCCCAGGCATCGTAGTCGGTGGCGCGGTCGGCGAACGCGTAGCGCGGCAGGGTCGACAGGATGTGCTCGCCGGGCGCGACCAGGTTGATGTGCCGCCCGGTGCAGGAAAACGCGCTTCGCTTGCGTGTCTCGCCGATCGCGCCCACCCCGAGCACGTTGGCGTAGGCCGCGGGGTACTCGATCGGATTGCCTTCGGCGTACTCGTTGCCCATCGCCGCGATCACCAGCACGCCCTCGGCGACCAGCGCGGCGATCAGGTCCTGCTCGGTGCGCGAGCTCGCGGTGCCGCCGAGGCTCAGGTTGACGATGCGCGCGGGCGAATCGAGCACCGCGCCGAGCGCGCGGTTGTAGGCCTCGTCGTCGAACTCTTCGAACGCACGCGGACCCTTGGGATCGCTGAACACTTTCCACACGTGCAGCCGGCAGTCGGCGATGCCGGCGATGCCCACCCCATTGTTGGCGAGCGCGGCGATGATGCCGGCGACATGGGTGCCGTGGCCGGGCAGATCCTTGGCCGAATGCTTGCCGCGGTGGTAGGCCTCGATCGCGCCCTTCAGGTCCGGGTGCTTCGCATCGACCCCGGTGTCGAGCAGCGCGACGTGCACCCTGGCCGCGCTCGGACGCCTGCCCGCCGAGAACCAGTCGATCGCGCGCAGCCCCCACTGCAGGTTGAGCGAGGGATCGGCGATCGCCTTCTTCCTCGCCGACACCCAGCGGTTCGGCACGCGCTCGACGAACGTGACCGCGCGCGAGGCCTGGATGCGCTTCAGCGTGTCGGCCGAGACATGCGCTTCCTCGAGCTCGATCACGTTGTAGCCGGCGAGCCGCGCACGCGGCGCAGACTCGACCGAGGCGGCAAGGCCGAAAAGCCCGCGCGTCAGGCGCGTGCCCAACGCTGCGCGTGGTGGCGGGGCGAGCAACGGGTCGATGCGGCGCAGGCCGCAGCGGCGCTTGAGCATCTCGAGCGGCGCGGCGACCTGCTCGGGCAGCGCGCCGGCCAGGTCGCGCATCGTGCGCATGCTGCGCACGGTGCGCAGCCCGCGCGCAACCGCGGCGCGCGCCGGGGCGAGCGCGTCCTCGCGAAAGCGCACGATCAGCTTGCCGGGGACGTACTCCGGGGTGTGGGTCTCGCGCCCGAGCCGCTCGCGCGTGACGCCGTTCTTCGCTTTGTTCGCCATGTCATTTCCTTCGGTCTCAGTCCGCGAGCGCGCGGCGCAGCGTCGCCGATGCGCCGCTGAATCTCGGGCGCCCTGCCGGGCGTGCGCGGCGCACCGCGCGCACGCCCGGCAGGCGCGCGGAAATCGCCGCACGCAGCCTGGGGTCGGTGGCGACGTGGAACGCGATCTCCTCGAGCAGCGGCTCGATGCGCCGGGTTGCACGCCGCGCGGCAGGAGCGAACGCGCCGAGCAGCGCGCCGCGCACCGCGGCCGCGTCGGCCTGCGGAAAGAACGCTTCGATCCGCGCCCAGGGGCCGGGCGCCGCGGCGCGGCTCGCCACCCGCGCCCCGCGCGCGGGCGCGCGCGCCGGCGCGGTTTCCTCGAGCAGCGCAGCCGCATCGAGGATGCCCGCGCCGTCGTCGTCCGAATCCCAGCCGGCGGGCTTCTGCGCGCTCGATTGCAGCGCTTCCTTGAACACGCCGCCGATGCCGGCGGCGCCGTAGCGGTTGCGAAGCTTCCCCCAGCCGCCGCGGTGGGCGAGCCACAGCGCGCCGCTCGCCGCGACATGCGCGGTGGCGTACGAGGTTCCCGAGCTGCGCTCGACCGAGTACGTGCCGTCGCGCTTCGTGCGCGCCCGCCAGACCGATTCGCCCGGCGCGCTGATGTCGACCTCGATCCCGGGGCTCGAGCCCGACCAGCGCTTGCGCGCGGCGTTGCAGGCGCCGACCGCGATCACCTCGGGGTAGCAGGCGGGGTAGACCACGCAGGGCCAGTAGTTGCCGGCGGCCGAGACGAGGATCAGTCCGCGTTCGGTGGCGTAGCGCACCGCCGCCTCGAGCGCGCCGAACCCGCCCCAGGGCCCGCCCAGGCTCATCGAGGCGACATGGCAGTTGCGCGCCACCGCCCAGTAGAGCGCTTCGCACAGCCGGCGCCAGGAAAAGTGCACCACGCTGTCGTT
>JAJDNJ010000272.1 GCA_022340705.1 Betaproteobacteria bacterium | reverse complement strand
CTCGCCGAGCAGCGCGACGGCGCGCGCGCGCGCTTGCGCTGCGTCGAGGTCGAGGTGCGTCATGATGGTCTCGACCAGCTGGCGACCGATGGTGTAGAGCGGATTGAGCGAGGTCAGCGGGTCCTGGAAAATCGCGCCGATCCGCCGGCCGCGTATGCGGCGCATGCGCTCGTGCGGCAGCCGGTCGATGCGCTCGCCGGAGAGACGGATCTCGCCTGCGGCGACGCGCCCCGGCGCTTCGAGCAGGCCAATGATCGCGGTGCCGGTTAGCGACTTTCCGGCGCCCGATTCCCCGACCACGCCGAGGATCTCGCCGGGTGCGATCGAAAACGAGATGTCGTCGACCGCGACGAGCGTTCCGCGCCGTGTCGGAAACTCGACCCGCAGGCCGTGGACATCGAGCAGGGGTGGAGGCATGGTCGGCGCCGCCGCTCAGCGCAGTTTCGGGTTGAGCGCGTCGCGCAGCCAGTCCCCGAGCAGGTTGATCGAGAGCACCAGCACCACCAGCGCGATCCCCGGGAAAATCGTGATCCACCATTCTCCCGAGAACAGGAAGTCGTTTCCGATCCGGATCAGGGTGCCGAGCGAGGGTTGCGTCGGTGGCATGCCGACACCGAGAAATGAGAGCGTGGCTTCGGTGATGATCGCCGTCGCGATGTGAATCGTCGCTAGAACGAGCACCGGCCCGAGAACGTTCGGCAGGACGTGGTGCACCATGATCGCCGCGCGCGCGCGCCCGATGACGCGCGCAGCCTGCACGTATTCCTTGTGGCGCTCGACCAGCGTCGAGCCGCGCACGGTGCGCGCGTACTGCACCCAGCCGGAAACGCCGATCGCCATGATCAGAACGGGAATCGCGATATGTGCATGCACGTCGGCGGGCAGAGCGACGCGTGCCACGCCGTCGATCAGCAAGGCGATCAGAATCGCGGGAAAGGATAGCTGGACATCGGCCACCCGCATGATGAGGGCGTCGACGCGCCCTCCGACGTAGCCGGCGATCAGGCCAAGCGCAACGCCCAGCACCATCGCGAACAGCACGGACGCGATGCCGACGCCGAGCGAGATCCGCGCGCCGTACATGATGGTCGAGAGCACGTCGCGCCCTTGGTCGTCGGTACCGAGCGGAAACCCTGCCTTCCCGCCCTCGCTCCAGAACGGCGGGGTGAACGCGTCGTTCAGGTCGAGCGAGGCAAGATCGAAAGGGTTGTGCGGCGCGAGCCAGGGCGCAAACAGCGCACCGGCAACGCAGGTCAGCGTCAGCAGTGCCGCGACGACCGTGACCGGCGAGCGGCGGAAGCTGTAGGCAAGGTCCGAATCCCAGGCGCGAGCGAGCATTGCGCGCATATCGTATGGCGGGTGTCGGGTACGAAGCGAAAAGGGGCGGTCACCCGCCCCTCGTGCGCACACCGCGCGCCGTGGCCTACTCGATCGTCACCCAGCGCAGGTAATTGAAGTTGTCAGCGAGCTGCACGAGGTGGACACCCTTCTTCATGCCCCAGCTGAGCGCCTGCTGGTGCAGCGGGATGTGGCCGAACTCCTCCTTGTGGATCTTGAACGCCTCGCTGATCATCGCCTGGCGCTTCTGCGGGTCGGTTTCCGAGGAGATTTTCGCGGTCAGCGCGTCGAGCCGCTTGTTCGAGTAGCTGCCGAGATTGAACTGCCCCTGGCCCTTTGGTTCGGCCGCTGGCGTCGCCATCAGCGCGAACAACGGATTGTGCGAATCATAGGATCCCGGTGTCCACCCCAGCAGATAGAACGACGTGTCGCGCTTGAGGATCTTCGGGAAGTACGTTGCCTTCGGCTCCGCGGTCAGGTTTACCTTGACGCTGACCTTGGCCAGCATCGCGGCGACCGCCTGGCAGATTTCGGCGTCGTTGACGTAACGGTCGTTCGGGCAGTTCATGCCGATCTCGAATCCCTGCGCGTAGCCGGCATCGGCGAGCAGTTTCTTGGCCGCCTTGGGATCGTAGGGGTAGCGGCCATTCAGGCTCTTGTCGAAGCCGTTGATCCCGGGCGCGACCATCAGCGCGGTCGGCGTCGACGCGCCGCGCATGATGCGCTTCTGGATCGCGACAATGTCGATTGCCTGATAGAAGGCCCTGCGTACACGCACGTCCTTGAGCGGGTTTTTGCCCTTGACGTTCGAGAACAGGAGCTCGTTGCGCGCCTGATCCATGCCGAGAAAGATGGTGCGCAGTTCGGGGCCCTGCAGTACCTTCAGCTTCGGATTCGCGTTGATGCGCGCTACGTCCTGCAGCGGCACGGGCTGCATCATGTCGATCTCGCCCGAGATCAGGGCGGCGACCCGCGTGGCGTTGTTGCCGATCGGGGTGAAGATCGCCTCGGTGAGGTTGTGCTCCTTCTTGCCCCACCAGTTCGGATTCGGCACCAGCACCGTGCGCACGCCCGGCTCGCGCGCCTTCAGCATGAACGGGCCGGTGCCATTGGCGTGGGTGCTGGCGTAGTTCTCGACACCCTTGCGCACGTCGCTCGGATTGACCGCATTGTGCTTCTCGCACCAGGCCTTCGACATCATGCGCCACTGCGTGATGACCTGCGGCAGGATGGGGAACGGGGTCGAAGTGACGATGTCGATGGTGTGATCGTCGATCTTCTTGATTTCCTTGACCGCGCCGACGTAGGACTTGATATCCGAGCCTTCACCCTTGGCGCGCTCATAGGAAAAGATCACGTCGTCGGCGGTAAACGGCGTGCCGTCGTGGAATTTGACGCCCTTGCGCAGAGTGAAGCGCCACACCGTCGGCGCAGTCTGCTTCCAGTCCGTAGCGAGGCCCGGTGCCAGCTCGAGCTTCTTGCCGCGCTCGATGAGCGGCTCGTACATGTTCCCGGTGAAGTTGAGCAACAGGCTCTCGTTCAGCATCATCGGATCCATCGACAGGGCGTCGCCCTGATCGGCGTACTTGAACGTCTTGGCCTGCGCGCCGGCGAGCGCGACGGCGAGCACCACGCCGGCCAGCCCGGCGAGCAAGCGGTTCTTCATGGGACCTCCTCCTGGCGTCAGTCGAGCGGCAGCGCGGCCTCGGCGAGTGCGGCGAGGTAGCCGGCGCCCGACGGGATGACTTCGTCGTTGAAATCGTAGTTTGCGTTGTGCAGGGAGCAGCCGAGCGCGCCACCGCCCTGGCCAAGCCAAACGTAGGCTCCGGGACGCGCCTGCAGCATGTAGGAAAAGTCTTCGCCACCCATCGTCGGATCGAGGTCGCGAAAGACATTCTGCGTGCCGAAAATGCGCTCACCGACGCGCGCCGCGAACTCGGCTTCCTTCTCGGTGTTGACCGTCGGCGGGTAGCCGTGGCGATACTCGATCTCGGCGCTCGCGCCGAGCGAGCCTGCGACGCCCGAGACAATCTCGCGCACCCTGCGTTCGGCGAGCTCGCGCGTCTCGGGCCGGAAGCTGCGCACCGTTCCCACCAGCTTGACGAACTCGGGGATGACGTTGAACGCGCCGACCTGGCTGGTTTCCATGGAGCACACGCTCACCACCACCGCATCGACCGGGTTCGTATTTCGGCTGGCGATTGTCTGCAGCGCGCTGATGATATGTGCCGTGGCCACGACCGGGTCGGCAGTCAGGTGCGGCATCGCGCCATGCCCGCCGCGGCCGCGCACGGTGATCTGAATTTCGTCGGTCGCGGCCATCATCGGACCGGGGCGCACCGCCATCTGGCCCGGGGGCAGACCCGGCCAGTTGTGCAGCGCGTAGACCTCGTTCGCCGGAAAGCGCTCGAACAGGCCTTCCTTGACCATGACTTGTCCGCCGCCGCCGCCCTCTTCCGCAGGCTGGAAAATGAGGTATACGGTGCCGTTGAAATTGCGCGTCTCGGCGAGGTAGCGGCCGCAGCCGAGCAGCATCGTCGTGTGGCCATCGTGCCCGCAGGCGTGCATACGACCATCGTGCTTCGAGCGGTGCGGCACATTGCCGAGCTCGTGCATTGGCAGGCAGTCCATGTCGGCGCGCAGCCCGATCGCGCGCCCGCTCGTACGCCGGCGCCCCTCGATGACGCCGACTACGCCGGTCTTGGCGAGACCGCGGTGATTTTCGATGCCCCAGGCGGAAAGCTTCTCCGCAACGATGTCCGAGGTGCGTTTTTCATGGAAGCCGAGCTCGGGATGCGCGTGCAGGTCACGCCGGATCGTCTGTAGCTCGCCGTGATATTTGCGAACCTGCTCGACCGGGCTGGAGAGTGCGTTTTCGACGGGTCGGTTCATGGGCGCAGTCCTAATGTGCCGCGGCGCGCTCGATGCGCAGCCTTGGGTCGACCATATAGTAAAGCAGGTCGACCACCAGATTGATCACGACGAAAAACAGCGCAATCAGGCAGAGGTAGGCCGCCATGACCGGTACGTCGGCGACGGTGACCGACTGGATGAACAACAAGCCCATGCCGGGCCACTGAAAAACCGTTTCGGTAATGATGGCAAAGGCGATGATCGCGCCGAGCTGTAGCCCGGTAATCGTGATCACCGGCACCAGGGTGTTCTTGAGAGCGTGCCCGAAGTGGATCGCACGGTCGCTCAGTCCGCGCGCCCGCGCAAACTTGATGTAGTCGGTGCGCAGGACCTCGAGCATCTCCGAGCGCACGAGGCGCTGAATCAGGGTCATTTGGAACAGCCCGAGTGTGATCGAAGGCAGGATCAGCGCTTTCAGACCAGAGGCGGTGAGCAGTCCCGTGCTCCACCAGCCGATCGAGACCGTCTCGCCGCGCCCGAACGAGGGCAACCAGCCGAGCGTCACCGAAAAGATCAGGATCAACAGGATCCCGATGAGGAATGTCGGCAGCGAAACGCCGATGAGCGAGGCCGCCTGAATCAGGTGCGCAAGCCAGGACTCGCGCCGCAACGCGGTATAGACACCGAACCATAGGCCGGAGAGCAGCGCGAGCAGGGCGGCGACGAACGACAGCTCGAGCGTCGCCGGGAGGCGCTCGAGAATGATGGTCGACACCGGTCGGAGCTGGTGTAGGCTGAGCCCGAATTCGCCCTGCAGGGCGCGGCCGACGAATTTCGCGTACTGCAGGTAGAAGGGTTTGTCGAGATCGAGCGCCTCGGTCATGCGCTGGCGGTCTTCCGGCGTCGCGTCCTGGCCGAGCATGAACACGACCGGGTCGCCGACATAGCGGAACAGCGCGAAGGCGATCACGCCGACAGCGAGCATTACGAGCACGGCCTGTCCGAGGCGACGGAGAACGAAAGCGAGCATGGAACGAACGAAGGGCTCTACCGCAGGGCTGCGCGGGCATGTTGCCGCGCGCGGCCGGGGGGCGTCAAACCGCGCGCCGCTGGAGCGCTCCGGTCGCAACCTGAGCCAGTTTCCCCGCGCCCTGATCGCCTGGCAGCGCCGCTCCGGGCGCCACGAGCTCCCCTGGCAGGGTGCGCGCGACCCGTACCGCATTTGGCTGTCCGAAATCATGCTTCAGCAGACGCAGGTCGGTGCGGTCATTCCCTACTATGAGCGTTTCGTCGCGCGCTTTCCGGACGTACACAGCCTCGCACGCGCGTCGCAGCACGAGGTCCTGCGGCTGTGGAGCGGGCTGGGCTACTACGCGCGTGCGCGCAACCTGCACCGTGCCGCGCGCATCGTTGCAAGGGAGCGCGCGGGGCACTTCCCGGACAACGTAGAGGACCTCGCTCGATTGCCGGGCGTTGGCCGCTCGACGGCGGGCGCAATTGCCGCATTCGCGTTCGGCCGGCGCGCGCCGATACTGGACGGCAACGTCAAGCGGCTGTTTGCGCGCTGTTTTGGCATCGACGGATACCCGGGGGAGGCCCGGGTCACGCAGCGCCTCTGGACCCTGGCCGAATCGCTCCTGCCGCGGCGAGCGATCGAGCCCTATACCCAGGCCCTGATGGATCTTGGTGCGACCGTCTGTACGCGCAGCCGCCCGCGTTGTGCGCAGTGCCCGCTGCGTGCGCAGTGCATCGCGCTGCGCGAGGGGCGGGTGTCGGATCTGCCCGCGCCGCGCCCGCTCCGGGCGCGCCCGCTGCGGCGCGAGACCTGGCTCATCGCATTGCACGACGGGCAGGTGCTTCTCGAACGGCGGCCCGCCGAGGGTGTTTGGGGCGGGCTGTGGGCGCTGCCTCGTCTTGCGGTGCGAAGCGATGCGGTGCAAGGCTTGCTCGGCGCGGCGCCGCTGCGGATGCGCCGGCGCGTTCCCTTCGAGCACGGATTCACGCATTTTCGTCTGCGGGTGCGACCCATGGAATGCGAGTTCGCGGCGCGCCCGCCAGCAAGGCCACCGCGTACGCGCTGGCTCCCGCTCGCGCAGGCGCTGAGGTCCGCGCAACCCGCGCCGGTGGCGCGGTTGCTGCGCGCGCTGGCTAACGAGGCAGACGCGCGCCCAGCTCGGCAAGCGCTGCAGCGAGCCGGGCGAGGCGCTCGGCGCCGTCGTCGATCTCCAGCAGCGTCTGCTTGAATTCGAGCGGCAGCGGCAGGCGCTCGGCAAGACGCGCGCTGACCCACAGGCAGGATTGATATCGCGCGGGCGGCTCGATCCCCGTGGATTCGGTCTGCTCGAGGATCGCACGCAGGAACTGCGCGCAGCCCTGAAGTTCTGCGGGCAGCTCGGCGTCGCGTTCCTCGGCGAGCAGTTCGATGCGGGCGCGCGCAAGCCCGCTGCGTTCCAGGCGGCGCTCGACGATGCGGAAACGACGCTCGCCGCGCGCGACGATGTTCAGGACGCCGAGCTGGGCCATGTCCCAATGCGCGATTCGTGCGAGGCAGCCCACCGAATCCGGCGTTGCGGGCGCGCCGACTTCCTGCCCCTCGCGGATTCGGCACACGCCGAAGGCGCGGTCCTCGCGCAGGCAGGCTTTGGCCATGTCGAGGTAGCGCTGCTCGAACAGGCGCAGGGGCAGCTGCCCGCCCGGAAACAGCACGGTCTGCAGCGGGAACAGGGCGATGTCGTCGAGCCCGGGTTCGCTCATTCGCCCGCGTCTGCAGCCGCGGCACGCGCAAGCGCACGATGCCGAACAAGCACCTTCCAGTCCGGGCGCAACGTCTGCGCCAACCGTTCGGCGACGTATACCGATCGGTGCCGTCCACCGGTGCAGCCGATCGCGATCGTCAGGCTGCTGCGGTTTTCGCGCAGGATCTCGGGCAGCCAGCGCTCGAGGAGCGCGTGCAGATCGGCGATCATGCGCTGCACGACCTCTTCGCGTCCGAGAAAGTCGGCCACCGGCGCGTCGAGCCCGGTCAGCGGACGCAGCGCATCCACGTAGTGCGGGTTCGGGAGCATGCGTACGTCCGCCACCCAGTCCGCATCGAGCGGCAGGCCGTCGCGGAACGCGAACGACTCGATGAGCAGCAGCGGCGCGCCCATACCCAGGGCGAGCAGCGACTTGACCCAGCGGCGCAGGTCCTGCGCCTTCACGTCGCTCGTGTCGATACGTTCGCCCAGTTCCGCAACGTCGGCCAGCAGGCTGCGCTCGTGCTCGATCGCCTCGGCCAGCGTGCGCGTCGGGCCGAGCAGAGGGTGGCGCCGGCGCGTTTCGGAGAAACGGCGTAGCAGCGTCTGCGCGGAGGCCTCGAGAAAGAGCAGACGGCACTCGACGCCTCGCGCGCGCAGTGCCGCGAAGCGTTCGGGCAGGGCGGCGATCGCCGCGCTGCGGGCATCGACGCTGATCGCCACCCGCGCATGGCCGGCCTCCGCGAGGAATGCGCTCACGTCCCCGAGTAGGGTTGCGGGAAGATTGTCGACACAGTAGTAGCCGTCGTCTTCGAGGACCCTGAGTACCACGCTCTTGCCGGATCCCGACAGTCCGCTCACCACGACGAGCTGCATGGTCGCTGCGGATTTGACGGTGTCGGTCATCGCCGGTGCGGCGCGGCGCGCCCGAGGCTCACTCGCCTGCGCTGAGCGCGCGCTTCTGGCGGATCAGGAACTCGGCGGTCGAATCAATACCGCGCAGCTGAAGAATGTAGTTGCGCACCGCGGCTTCGAGCAGCACCGCGAGATTGCGCCCGGCCACCACCGGGATGATCACTTTGCGGACCGTGACACCGAGGATTTCCTCGGACAGCTCGGACAGAGGCAGGCGCGCGACCGGATCAGGTGCTCCGGGTGCGGGCTTTTCGAGGTGGGTCACCAGCTTGAGCCGCATCTTCCGGCGCACCGCGGTCTCTCCGAAAATCGTGCGTATGTTGAGCACGCCCAAGCCGCGCACCTCGATGAAATCCTTCAGCATGGCGGGGCAGCGCCCCTCCAGCGCGTTGGCCGAGATGCGCGATATCTCGACGATGTCGTCGGCCACCAGGCCGTGTCCCCGGCTGATCAGCTCCAAGCCGAGCTCGCTCTTGCCTACGCCGGACTCACCGGTGATCAGCACGCCCATGCCGAGCACGTCCATGAACACTCCGTGCCGCTCGGTGCGCTCGGCGAGCGCCTTGAGCAGATAGCTGTGCAGCTTCTCGATCACCTCGGCAGCAGCGTGCGGCGTGCTGAACAGGGGCATGCGACGCTCGTCTGCGCGCTGGCGCAGTTCCTCGGTCGGCGCGAGGCCGTCGGCGAGGATCACGGCGAGGGTTGGGGCGACCAGCAGACGGTCGGCAAACGCGGCGCGCGCACTCGCGTCGGCGCCGAGCAGATCGGCCTCGAACGCGCCGAGTACCTGGATCGCGTTGGGATGGGTGAGGTTGAGATGCCCGATTAGCGCGGCAGCGCTTGCCGCCTCGCGGCGCAGCGCTGCGCCGCCGTCCTGCCCCGCGACCCAGGCGAGGGATAGCGCCGAGCCGTTGTCCTCATGCAACCGCGCGACGTTGACCTGGGACATCCGGTTGCCAGGTGGAGATCAGCTTGTGCAGCGATTCCGCGTCGGGGGCCGCGGTCATCTGCTCGCGCAACGCACGGTCACTGAACATTTGCGCAAGCTCGGAAAGAATCTGCAGATGCTTCTCGGTCGCCTGTTCCGGGACCAGCAGCACGAACACGAGCCGCACCGGCTGACCGTCGGGCGCATCGAAGGGGACCGGTTGCTCGAGGCGCACGAACGCGCCGAGCGCCTCTTTCAGTCCCTTGATGCGCCCGTGGGGGATGGCGACCTCCTGGCCGAGTCCGGTCGAGCCGAGCCGCTCGCGCGCGAACAGGCTGTCGAATACGACATTGCGTGCCAGTCCATGGTTGTTCTCGAACAGCAGGCCGATCTGCTCGAACAGACGCTTCTTGCTCGACACCGATAGGTCGAGCAGGACGTTTGCAGAGGGGAGCAATTGTGCGACGAGGCTCATCAGGAATCCGCGTCTGAGGTGCCGCACGAGCGAGGAAAATCTGCGCGCAAACTGCTTCCGCCGTAGGCAAACTTCAGAGGGCGCGGATTATAGCCCATCGGGCGCTCGCGCAATGCTCGCCGCGGTCTGCCCGGGGATGCCCCGGTCAGGGTCGCTGGCGTTGCTTTCTGGGCGTTTCATACTGCGGGATCCTGCGCCTGCCCTTGTGCTTCAGGAGCTGGCGATCAAGCTTGTCGGCCAGCCGGTCGATGGCAGCGTACAGATCGGGCTCGCTCGAGGCGCAATGCAGGTGCTTGCCGCTCAGGCGCAGCGTCGCCTCGGCTTTCTGGTGCAGCTTATGCACCGATAGAATCACGTGTGCATCGATCACTTGATCGAAGTGCCGCTCGAGACGTCCGATCTTGCTGCTGACGTATGCACGGATCGCGGGGGTCACTGCCAGGCGGCGTCCGCTCACATTCAGTTGCATGCGCGTCCTCCTCTGCGTCGAAGGGCTCCGCGGCCACGCGGGACCTCCGGCACAGGCTACAGCCCTTTACGCTGGCTGACCGGCGGGATGTGCAAGGATTCACGATATTTTGCGATCGTGCGGCGCGCGACCACGATGCCTTGCTCGCCGAGGATCTGGGAGATGCGCCCATCGGACAGTGGCGCGCGGGCGTCCTCCTCCGCCACCAGTTGTTTGATCAGCGCGCGAATCGCGGTCGAGGAAGCCGCACCCCCGGTGTCGGTCGCGACATGGCTTCCGAAGAAGTACTTGAGCTCGAAGGTTCCGCGCGGCGTCGCCATGAATTTCTGAGTCGTCACGCGCGAAATCGTGCTTTCGTGAAGGCTCAGCGTTTCGGCGATCTCGCGTAGCACGAGCGGTCGCATAGCGACCTCGCCGTGTTCCAGAAAATGCCGTTGCCGGTCGACGATGGCCTGGGATACGCGCAGGATCGTCTCGAAGCGCTGCTGCACGTTCTTGATCAGCCAGCGCGCCTCCTGCAGCTGAGTCGACAATGCGTTGCCGCCGCGTGCGCTCGCAGCGAGCTCCGCGTATAGCCGGTTGATGCGCAATTTCGGCATGGCCTCCGGGTTCAGGCTCGCCCGCCAGACATTGCGGACCTTGCGCACGGTGACGTCGGGCACGACGTAGCGCGCCTCGATGCGAGCGAATTCCGCGCCGGGACGGGGATTCAGGCTGCGAATGAACTGCTGAGCCGCGCGCAGCGCATCGTCACTCGCGCGCGTCGCGGACTTCAGACGAACAGTATCGCGCTTGGCGAGCAGCTCGAGGTGATGCTCGACAATTTCAAGCGCAAGCCGGCGCACGGCTTCGTCGTCCGCGTTTCGCATACCGGTCTCGCCCGCCACCGCGTCGCGCGCACGGATCTGCAGCGCCAGGCATTCACCCGGCGAGCGCGCGCCGACGCCCGAAGGATCGAAGTTCTGCAGATGGCGCAGCGCGATCGCCAGCTCGTCGAGCTCAACTTCCGCCTCGGATGGCAACAAGGCGGCGATCTCCTCGAGGCTCTGAGTGAGATAGCCGTCCTCATCGAGCGCATCGATCAGCATGCCGACCAGAGTCCGGTCGCGTTCGCCAAGGTTGGTCAGGGTGAGCTGGGTGTTGAGATGGTCGCGCAGCGTCGGCGTATCCGGAGCACTGAAGCTGCGATCGCTTTCCTCGTCGTCATTCGAACGGTAGGTCGCAGAGCCCTCGTCCGGCCAGGCATCGGCCACACCAGCTTCTGCGTCCGCCTCGGAGCGCTCGGTCGTCGAGCCGGTGGATTCGTTCGTGGTCTGCGCGGCGGGCGTGGCCGCCGTCGGCGGCCCGGCGGAATCCGCATCGCCCTCTTCGCGCTCGAGGATCGGATTCTCCATCAGGATTCGCTCGATCTCCTGATTCAGCTCCACAGTGGACAGCTGCAACAGACGGATCGACTGCTGCAGCTGCGGGGTAAGCGTGAGATGCTGGGAGAGCCGGAACTGGAGCGTCGGCTTCATGATCGGGAGCTGCGCAGGGCGCCGATCACAGGCGGAAATGTTCGCCGAGATAGACCCGACGGACATGCTCATTGTAGACGATCTCCTCGGGATGGCCCGAGGCGAGCACCGCACCCTCGTTGATGATGTAGGCGCGGTCGCAGATGCCGAGCGTCTCACGCACGTTATGGTCCGTGATCAGCACGCCGATGCCGCGCTGCTCCTTGAGAAAGCGGATGATGCGCTGGATGTCGAGCACCGCGATCGGGTCCACGCCCGCGAACGGTTCGTCGAGCAGGATGAAGTTGGGCTTGGTGCCGAGCGCGCGCGCAATCTCGAGGCGGCGGCGCTCGCCGCCGGAAAGCGAGATCGCGGCATGCTTGCGCAGATGGGCGATGCCGAGATCTTCGAGCAGCGACACGAGGCGCGCCTCCATCTCGTCGACGGGGACGTTCTGCAGCTCCAGGATCGCCTTCACGTTTTCCTCGACGCTCAGGCGCCGGAACACCGAGTTTTCCTGCGGCAGATAGGAGATTCCGAGCCGGGCGCGGCGATGGATCGGCAGGTGGGTCAGCTCTGTGCCGTCGAGCGCGATACGGCCATCGTCGACGGTGATCAACCCGACGATCATGTAGAAGCAGGTCGTCTTGCCCGCGCCGTTCGGCCCGAGCAGCCCGACGACCTCGCCGCTCGAGACCTCGAGCGCGACGTCGTGCACCACAGTGCGACCCTTGTAGCGCTTGCGCAGGTTTTCCGCGCGCAACAGGCTCATTGTGCGGGTGCGGCCGGCGCCGGTTTGGCGGGCGGCGGCCCCGCAGGCTGATCCGGCGCCGCTTTCGGCTGGATGATCGCCCGCACGCGGCCCGAGCCTGCGTTCTTGTCGCCGCGTACCGCAAAGAACTCGGTGCGCTGGTCGTACAGGATGTAGTCGCCGATCACCTGGTCGCCGTCGCGCGTCACGCGCGCCTTGTCGAACAGCTCGACGCGTTCGCTGCGTTCGTCGTATTCGATGCGCAGCGCCTCGCCCTCGACCCACACCCCCGCCTTGCCTTCCTTGGGATCCAGGCGCTGGCGAAAGCGCACCGGGGTGCCCGTCGCGGTCGCCTGATGGGAGCCCTCCTCGGGCTCGGTGACGACGATGCGGGCCGCGGTCATCTCGATGGTGCCCTTGGTCAGTACGACCTCGCCTTCGAAGGTTGCGACCTTGCGCGCCTCGTCGGCGCTCATGCGATTGGCTTCGATCAGCAGGGGCTTGGCCTGATCGGCCTTCTCCGCCAGAGCCGCGAGCGGCGCGAGCAGCAGCGGCACGAGCACGGCGCCGGCGAAACGGCAAGGCCAGTGGCG
>JAJDNJ010000246.1 GCA_022340705.1 Betaproteobacteria bacterium | reverse complement strand
ACGTCCGCGGCGCGTGTTATTCGTGAGCGTCGCGAACACCTCGCGTGTGCGCGGATGTACCGCAATCCACTCGGGCCGGTCCATCTTCGTCGCCCCGACATGATCGGCGGCTTCGCGGGCGCGCACCAGCACATCGGCCTGGTCGGCGAATCCGCTCGCCGCGTCGAGGCCGGGCTCGCCATGCACCAGCGCGAGCCAGCGTCCGGCGCCCGAGGCGTCGAAGCGAGCGACGTAGAGGGTGCCCTCGTTCAGCAGGCGGCCGTTGGCTGCGCCCGCGGCCGGTTCAAAGCGCCCGCGCGAGACGAACTTGTATATGTACTCGAAGCGCGCGTCGTCGCCCGAGTACACCACCACCCGGCCGTCGCGCGCGAGGCAGACCGTCGCGCTTTCGTGCGCAAAGCGTCCGAGCGCGGTGCGCTTGACCGGCTTCGAGCCGGGTTCGTAGGGGTCGAACTCCACCACCCAGCCGAAGCGGTTCGGTTCGTTCGGATGCAGGCCGGCATCGAAGCGCGCGTCGTACTCGTGCCAGCGGTAGCCGAGACCGAAGCGGCGGATGCCGTAGCGCTGCTCGGTCCGCGTCGGCGTGCCGCTGTGATGAAAACGTTCGTTGAAGTTTTCCTCGCAGCTGAGATAGCTGCCCCAGGGCGTCACGCCGAGCGCGCAGTTGTGCAGCGTGCCGAGCACCTCGCGCCCTTGCGGGTCGGCGGCGGTGCGCAACAGTGCGTGCCCCGCCGCCGGACCCGCCAGCGCGATCGGCGTGCGCGCCGTGATCCGGCGTGCGTAGCGCGACGGGCGCACGAGCTCCCAGCCTCCGCTGCCGCGCCGGACTTCGATCACCGACAGGCCGTGCGCGTTCTGCGACTTGAGCACCTTCTCGCCCGACCAGGTTTTCATGCCGTCCGGGAACAGCAGGCCCTCGTCGGTGTACTCGTGATTGACGACCAGCAGCCCGTGGTCCGAGGCGGAAGCGCCCTTAGGCAGGGGAAAGAACGCCATGCCGTCGTGGTGCATCCCGGCCTGCAGCGCCTGCTCGGCGGCGCTGTTCGACGCGTCGGGCTTGAACGGCGCCGGCGGCGCGCCGGCGATTCCGGTCTCGTCGCCCCAGCGGTAGAGCACGCGCGCGCGGTATCCCGGCGCAACGTGCACCGTGTCGTCGGAGGACACCGGGATCGAGGCGAAGCCGAGGCGTGATCGCGCCGCCGGTGCGGCGTCCGCTGGCTCGCCGATCCGCAGCGACGCGATGAGCGCCGCCAGCCCGCCCTTGAGTACCGCGCGGCGCGAGAGCGAGGCCGAAATCAGCTCGTCGAAGCGGGGCGTTGGGCCCGCCTCGAAGTCCCTCTTGGATTCATTGCTCATACTGTCTGCATCAACTCGCGAGCTGTTGCATCACCAGTGCCGAGCATATCCCGAGTGACGCCGACGTTCGAAGTCGGAACGTACGAACTGGCGCCGGCGAGCATGCTAGAGTCCGGCGGCCACGACACCGGCCGCCGTATCGCACGCAATGGAAAGTCCCCATAAAGGCAAGACCGGCATACGTCGGCTGATCAACGCCACGCGCTATTCGCTCGCGGGATTCGCCGAAGCGGTACGCAACGAGGATGCGTTCCGGCAGGAGCTGATCCTGGTCGCGCTGGCCTCGCCCATTGCGCTCTGGCTGGGTGACAACGGTATTGAGCGCGCCCTGCTTCTGGGCAGCCTCTTCATGGTGCTGATCGTGGAGCTGCTGAATTCGGCGGTCGAGGCGACGGTCGACCGGATCTCGCTCGAGAACCACCGCCTGGCGAAAAGGGCAAAGGACATCGGCAGCGCCGCGGTCATGCTCTCACTGATCAACGCGGGCGTGATCTGGCTGCTGGTGCTCATCGGCTGAGGCTGCCGCGCGCAGCGTCACGAAATCATCACAAAAGCGTCATTGACGCTTCATCGGCGCGCCGCATCCTCGCGCCGCGTGAGCAACTCGACACTCCAAATACCCGGCCCCGAACGCCCGGCGCTGCGTATTGCAATGGTCACCGAGACCTATCCTCCGGAAGTCAACGGTGTCGCTCGCACGATCGGCATCATGGTCGATGGGCTGCGTGCCCGTGGCCATATCGTCCAGCTTGTGCGCCCGCGCCAGCGCGCAGACTCGGCGGCATCGCGGGTCGACGGGCCAGAGCTGATGCGGGTCGCGGGCATCCCAATTCCTCGCTACTCTCAGCTCAGAATGGGTGTGCCTGCCATGCGCGCACTGCTCCGCGCCTGGCAGCGCGCGCGGCCGGATGTGGTCCATGTGGCGACCGAGGGCCCACTCGGATGGGCGGCAATTTCCGCTGCCCGCAGGCTCGGGATCCCCGCCGCCACGGACTTTCACACGAATTTCCACGCCTACAGCGCCCACTACGGCTTCGCCTGGCTATCGCGTCCGGTGACAGGCTACCTGCGCTATATCCACAACCGCGCCGATTGCACGATGGTACCCACCGAGGAGCTCGCCGAAACCCTCGCGGGTCAAGGCTTTGAGCGTCTGCGCGTCGTCGGTCGCGGGATTTACCCGCAGGTGTTCTCGCCCAAGAGACGCTCGAACGAACTGCGTCGTCGCTGGGGCGCGAGCGAGGACACGCTCGTCGTGCTCTGTGTCAGCCGCTTTGCGCCGGAAAAAAACTTTCCCTTGGTGATCGAAGCCTACGACGCCATGCGCCGCGTCAATCCCCGGTGCAGGCTGGTTCTGGTCGGCGACGGACCGCTTCGCAGCAGGCTCGAGCGCCAGGGCGCTGGCTGTGTGATCGCAGGTCGATTGGTGAACGGCGAGCTCTCGGAGCATTACGCGTCGGCCGACGCCTTTCTCTTCGCGAGTACCACGGAGACATTCGGAAACGTCACGCTGGAAGCCATGGCGAGCGGACTCGGCATCGTCGCCTACCGCTACGCCGCTGCGCGCCAATACCTCGAACACGAACGCTCGGCGCTGCTGGCACCGTTTGACAACCGTGGCGCGTTCATCGAGCAGGCAGAACGTCTCGCGCGCGATCCACCGCGCGCCCGCGCGCTCGGACAGGCCGCGCGGCGAATTGCCGAGGGACTGTCCTGGGAGCAGACGATCGGCGATTTCGAGGCCGTCCTGCGGGAGACGCTCGCGCGCGCTGCATCGTATTCGGAGCCAGCGCGTGCTACGGCCTAACGCATTGTTCGCCCGCGGCACACTCGGCGACGTTGTCGCCCATGTACGAGGCGTCGATGCACGATTGTGCATTCGGCTGAATCGCAGCTTGCGTCGGCGTTGGGTCCTGCGGTTGTTTCGTGCCGCGAGCCAGCTGGGCGACGGTCTGTTCTGGTACGCGTTGATGCTGGCGTTGCTCCTTCTCGCTCGGGACGGCGCGGCGGCAGTCCTGCATATGACCTGCGTCGGCGTGGTCTGCACGGCGAGCTACAAGCTCCTCAAGCAAAGCACGCTGCGCCTGCGTCCTTACCGGGTCCATGGTGAAGTCGCGCCAGGCGCTGCACCGCTCGATACCTATAGCTTTCCCTCAGGCCACACCTTGCACGCCGTCGCTTTCACGCTGGTGGCGGTTGCTTATTACCCTCTCCTGCTGGCGCTACTCCTGCCGTTCACACTACTCGTCGCCGCGTCGCGCGTGGTGCTCGGCCTGCACTACCCGACCGACGTGCTTGCCGGCGCCGCAATCGGCGCCGCGATCGCCGGCGCTTCGTTTTTCCTCGTCTGAGCCCTCGGCACTCAGGACTTCAGCCGTCAAATACCGACACGGGCAGCACCGGTCGGCCGCGATGCCAGAAGCCGCCCGGCGCCGCCCAAGCGCTCGGCTCGGCGTCCCAGCGCGGCTGCGCCCCGTCGAGCAGGCGCCCAAGCTGCGAGAGCCGTTGCGTGGTCTCGCTCAGGTAAATCTCGGCGCGCCGCGCAAATGCGCGGTCGAAACGCCGAAGCACGGTTACGCAGGCGCGTGGCAGTCGGCTTGCGCGTAGGGCCCGATCGCCGCGCGCGAGCGTCGTGAGCGCGCGGCGCGCGATCGCCAAGGGGCAGCCGAAGCCTCGGGCAGTGAAATCGGCCACCGCCCCCGGGGCGTCGAGCAGCAGATCCGCAACACGCGCTTGAAGCTCTTCCTGCACCAGTCGGTCCATCGCCCACTCGCAAACCGCATGCGTGACGTGTGCGACTTTGGCGATGCGGCGCTCGTGGTCCGGGACGAAGTGATTATGGGCAATGACATCGGCGAGCAGGTGGCTAGCGTAGCCGACGAGTAGTGCACGATGCTCGTCGCAATCCGGTATCGCTGCAAGCCGGCGCAAGGTCGCCCAGCGGTGCGTCCCGCGGAAGGCGCGCGTACCGACGACGCGACCGACCAGGGCGAGGTCCGGGAGGCAGGCGCCGGCCAGCACGAACCTCGGCAGGCGTAACACGGCGCGCTGCAAGGCCGGGTCGGCCAGCGGTGCCGCCAGCAGGGCTTGTTGCGCAAAATACAGGTGCGTATCGAGGCCCCAGGCAAGCGCGTCGAGAGGCAGCAGCGCGAGCAACAATCCAAGCATGACGACCCGGGCGCGCATAGGTCTTCATGCTTGGGCCCGATCATGATGGGCCCGTGACCGAGGCGTTAATCTTTCGTGACGGCGCGCGGCGCAGATACGTCCACGCTCGCCTGCAGCCTATTACTGCTTGTACGCCTCGAAATTGATCGACAGCTTGACCGCGTCGCCGATCGCCGGCACGCCGTATTTCATGCCGAAATCGGTGCGCTTGATGGTCGCGGTGGCGTCGCCCCCGCACATCGGCTTCTTGCGCATCGGGTGGTCCTTGCAGACCCAGCGCTCGATCTTCAGCGTCACCGGCTTGGACACGCCGAGCAGCGTCAATTGCCCGTCGATCTCGGCCGGCGCGGCGCCGTTGAACTTGACCGCCGTCGACTTGTAGGTCATCTGTGGAAATTCCGCGACGTTGAAGAAGTCCGCGCTGCGCAGATGTTCATCCCGCGTGCGCGGACGGGCGCCCCGCTCCCTGTCTCCGGTGTCAATCGACGCCGTGTCGATGACGACCTCGAGCGAT
>JAJDNJ010000234.1 GCA_022340705.1 Betaproteobacteria bacterium | reverse complement strand
GTGCCCGCTCGCGTCGTGCGGCGGTGCGGGCAGGCGACCGTTCGGCTTGCGCCGGCGCCAGTCCGGCTGCCCTTCAAGATTCGCGCCGTGGCAGGCCGCGCAGTGACGCGCGTAGAGTGATTTTCCGGCCGCGACCTGCTTTGCGTCCGTCCGGTCGATGCGAGGCGCGTCGTCGCCGCAGGCGGCGAGCAGAAGCGCGCAACCGACCACGACAGGCCGCAGATTCATCAACTGACCCGGATCACCGCCATCATTCCCGTCACCTGGTGCTCGAGCACGTGGCAGTGGAACATCCAGCCTCCGGGATTGTCGGCGACGAACGCGATCTCGGCGCGCTCGTCGGGCGCGAGCAGTACGGTGTCGAGCCATTCGCGGTGCCGTGTCGCGCGACCGTTGCGCGACAGCAGGCGGAACACATGGCCGTGCAGATGGATCGGATGGAACCAGCGCGTGTCGTTCACCAGCTCGAGCACTGCGCTGCGGCCCTGCGCGAGCGTCAGGATCGGCGCGTCGTCGTTGCGCAGGATCGCGCGACCGTTCACGGTCCAGACCATGCCGCGGCGCATTTTGTCCATCGCGCCGCCGCCCATCATCCCGCCGCCGAACACGATCTGGTGGCGCTCGGCGCGATCGAGCGCCGGCTCGGGAATGCGGTTCGGAGCAAGCTTCGGCAGTGCGTCGCCCGCGCGCCCGCGCCCGGCGCGCGCGGCGTAGCGCAGCTCGAGCAGGCGATACGCCGTGCGTGCGTAAAAATCGTCGATCACCGGATAGCGCCGCCCCGGCTCGCCCGTCATGTCGAGGAGCAGGTCCGCGCGCATCGCGGGGCCCAGCACCACGCGTCCGCCCTCGGGACGATGCGCCTCGACCGGGTGACCGTCGTATGCGATGACCAGCGGGTCGTGCCCTTCAAAACGCAGGCCGTAAATGCGCGCGTTCGACGCATTGATCAATCGCAGGCGCAGGCGCTCTCCCGGAACGGCATTGACGCTCTCGCGCACCGCGCCATTCACGGTCACCGTGTTGCCGATTCGGCCGGCGTGGCTCGCGTCCATCAGGTTGCCGAAATTGGCCACGACGCGCGCCGCGCGATCGAGCCGCCAGTCGGAGAGCACCCAGGTCAGATCGCGATCGACCGCGGGCGGCTTGTCTTCGTCAATGATCAGCGCCCCGGACAATCCGCGCCCCACCTGCTCGGGGCTGCCGAGGTGCGGGTGGTACCAGTAGGTTCCGGCATCGGGCAGATCGAACTCGTACACGAAGCGCGCGCCCGGAGCGATCGGCGGCTGCGTGAGATTGGGCACGCCGTCCATCGCGTTTGGCAGGCGGATGCCGTGAAAATGGACCGTCGTCGGCTCGGGCAGCGCGTTCTCGAACTCGACGCGCAGGCGCTCACCCTGGCGGTAGCGCAGCAGCGGTCCGGGAACCGAGCCGTCGTAACCCCAGATTTCGGTCTCGGGGTACGCCGCGCCGACCAGCGCGTGACGCGCCTCGTTCGCCCGCAGCACGCGCGCGGTGGCGCTCGTCGCACCGATCCAGGGTGCGGCGCTCGCAGCGGCGAGCCCCAGCGCGGCGCGCAGAAAGTCGCGCCGGCGCGCATCCGTCGACCCAGTCATTGCCTGGATCGGGGCCGCGTCAGGCGCGCCCAACCGATTGCCGCGGCAATGACGACAGAACCCGCCAGGCAGATCCACCCCGCGGGGCGAACGACAAACAGCAGGCCGACGCCAAACAGGGCGGCGAAGCCGCTTGCCGATGCGCCTCTGCCCGCCTGCACCAGTTGCGACAGGCGATGAGGAAACGCCGCCATCACACAGAGCGCGTTTATCACGATCCCGACCAGCGCGAAGGCGATCAGACTCCAGCGCGGGACTTCGGATGGCGTGATCAACGCAGCGGCCACCGCGGCCGTCGCGAGCAACGCGACGCTTACGGAGATCCAGCGCAGGGCGCGCGCATCGCTCGTTCTCGCGTAGCGCTCGCTGTCCACCAGCGCACCAAGGCTCGCGACGCCGAGCGCCGGGCAGGCGAGCGCGAACGCGATGCCCGCACCGAGCGCGCCGGTGCCGAGCTGCAGCGCAGCCGGATAAGGCGAAACGCGCTCCGAGGCCGGCTCTTCCGTAACCATCTCGTCAGTCGAACGGCCTGCCAGGCGACCCGTGGTTCGGCGCAATCCTCAGGACTAATGCTGCTCGAATACGCGCGCGCCGCCCTGATCGTCGATCAGCAGCGTCGCATACGGCTGCTTGGGCGCGCTCTCCATGCCCGGCGAGCCACCCGGCATGCCAGGCACCGCAAGCCCGCGACCCTTCGGCCGCTCGGCAAGCAGCCGTTTGATGTCGCTCGCGGGCACATGGCCCTCGAGCGTATAGCCTTCCGCGATCGCGGTGTGGCAGGACGCGTACTGCGGACGCACGCCGAGATTCTGCTTGATGCGATCGACGTCGGCCACGTCGTGCGCGTCGACCCGGAAGCCGTTCGCCTCGAGGTGCTTCACCCAATCCTTGCAGCAGCCGCAGGTCGGGCTCTTGTACACCGTGACGAGTGGCATGCGCTGCGCAAGCGCGCTCGGGTGTGCGAACCAGGCGAGTGCCGCAACGGCTAGGACGGCTAGTGTTCGAATCACTTTCATCGATTTCCTCTCGATCTGCGCAGCTTATCCGCGCACTATAACCTCAGTACATTGCGCCCGCCCGCGCGGAACGCGAGTCGACCTGTCGTTCGTTGCACGTCATTTTCGCTGTGGGAAGAAACGGTTCTCAAGCGACACGACCGACGGCCAGATAGCTCGTCCCCAAATGAAAAAACCTCTGCACCTGCAGCGCTTCCAGTCGGCTCGCGATCAGCGCCCAGGGCTCCCGCAGCCCGCGGCTGGTCGTCCGGTAGTGCCGGCCGCGCCACAGCTTCCACAGGTTGATCGGCGCGCCCCACCACCAAGGCAGCAGGCGCAGTCCAAGGACCGCCACACGCGCGCCCGGGCGTGCATGCGCGAGCAAGTTGTCGAGCGCGCGCGGCGACTGCAGGATGTCGTGGGTATAGCAGAACAGCAGCGCGTCGGCCAGCGCACTCGGCTGCGCCTCCTCGACCCCCGCGATCAACAGCGTGACATTAGGCGGTAGCGCGGACCCCGCAAAACGTCCCGCGGCCCGCTCCGCCATGTCGGGCGATTGCTCGATGCCGATCACGCGCCCGTCCGCACCAACCCGCTGCGCGAGAACCGGAAGCACTGCTCCGGTGCCGCAGGCGACGTCGTAGACCGTCTCTCCGGGCTGCAGCGCGAGGGCATCGATCGCCACCAGGCGCAAGTGCTCGATCAGACGGCACGAGGCGTCGTAGCGCGCCGCGAGCGCGCGGTAGCTCGCGAGGGCCGCGGCGCGGTCGGGCGCCGCGTTCAGACCACCGAACCACCAGTTCATCGGCAGGACTCCTCAGGGCCGCTTTGCGGTTGCATCGAGCAGCTGCACCACCTCGTCCATCGGCAGCGCGCCCTTGTACATCTCGCCGTTGCGCAGAAACCAGGTCGGGGTCGATGCCGCACCGAGCTTGTGGCCGAGGGCGACCAGCTTCTCGACCGGTGTATCGCAGTCCGGCTTCGCGGTCGGCTCGATACGCTCGAGCATCAGATCGTTCCACGCCTTGGCGCGGTCTTTCGAGCACCACACGGCCTTCGTCAGCCGCACCGAGTCCGG
Organism: Betaproteobacteria bacterium; assembly: GCA_022340705.1. Classification (GTDB taxonomy): domain Bacteria; phylum Pseudomonadota; class Gammaproteobacteria; order Burkholderiales; family SG8-39; genus SG8-39. Next base: position 1,005 of record JAJDNJ010000234.1, on the reverse strand, counting down.
ACGGATCACCGGGTACATGAAGATGTGCACCGTGATGTCGTCGACCTTGGCGAGATCGCTTTCGAAGTGCTGGCAGTAAGGGCAGTTCGGGTCCGAGAAGATCGCGATCTCGCGTCGTCCGCTGCCGCGCTTCATGGTGATTGCCGAATCGAAAGGCAGCGATTTCCAGTCGATCGCGGTCAGCTTGCGCAGGCGCACCTCGGTCAGGTTCTCGCCGCTCGCCGAGTCGATCAGGCTGCCGATTACGAACACCTTGGCGTCGGCATCCGTATAGATCACGCGCACGCCCTGGGCGTTGCGCAGCGCGACCTCGTACAAACCGCCGTAGGGCAGCTTGCGCACCTCGAGTACCTTGGCGTCGCTCAGGCGTGTCTCGACCTGGCGGCGCACCGCGGCCTCATCCGCGATCGACGCACCGGAGGTCAGCCCCAACAAAAACGTCGTTGCCAGCAACCACCATACCTTCCGGCCCATACCAATCGTCCTCGCTCTGAGTTGCGATCTATCCGACAAAACGCAGGGTTCCGCGGAGAGCGCGCGTCCATCTCACACGCCCCGCGGATCCGCCGCGCAATGCCATCAACCGCCGCCTGCAGCACGCCGCAACTGCTCGCGCTGCTCCTTAGTCAACAGAGCATCGATATGCTTACGCGCGTCGAGCATCGCGTCGAACATCTGCTTGTGCGCGTCGGCCATCGCCTGGTAGGCCTTGCGCGCCGCCGCGTCGTCCGTGACCGCGCCGCTCATCAGCCGATGCATGTGGTAGCGCTCCTCATGCATCTTGCCCATGAGGTCCCACCGCTTGCGCCAGAGCTGTTCCTGGATCGCAGAGATCTTCGACCGCTGCTCGGCACTGAGATCGAGCGAGGCATAGCGATCGGCGCCGTACATCATGCCCGGCCCCATCATGCCGCTCATCATTCCGGGCCCCATACCCTGGCCCATCATGCCCGGACCCATGCCCTGGCCCATCATGCCGTAGCCCATCATGCCCGGGCCCATGCC
>JAJDNJ010000216.1 GCA_022340705.1 Betaproteobacteria bacterium | reverse complement strand
GCTGCGTCGCGGACGTCCCACCGCGAATGCGGCGTTCGGCAATGCCGCTGCGGTGCTGGTGGGCGATTTCCTTTACTCGCGTGCGTTCCAGATGATGGTCGGCGTCGACGACATGCGCGTGATGCGCGTACTTGCGGACGCCACGAACACCATCGCCGAGGGCGAGGTGCTGCAGCTGATGAACTGCCATGATCCTGAAGTGGACGAGGCACGCTATCTCGAAGTCATCCGGCGCAAGACCGCGAAGCTGTTCGAGGCGTCCGGGCGGCTGGGCGGCGTGCTCGGACGCGCGAGCCCCGCGGTCGAGGAGGGGCTGGCGCGCTACGGCATGCACCTCGGCACCGCGTTTCAGCTGATCGACGACGTGCTGGACTATTCGGGCGACCCCGATGCTATCGGCAAGAGCCTGGGAGACGACCTCGCGGAGGGCAAGCCGACGCTGCCGCTGATCCGGGTCATGCGTGACGGCGCGCCGCAGGACGCGGCGCTGGTGCGGCGCGCGATCATCGACGGTGCACGCGACCAGTTCGCGGATGTCTTGCGGGCCATCCGGGACAGCGGCGCGCTCGATGTGGCGCGCGCGGTCGCGCGCCGGGAAGCGGACCAGGCTTGCGCCGCGCTCGCGCCGCTGTCGGCCTCGGGCGCGAAGGATTCTCTGCTAGAATTGGCGGCCTTTTCAGTCACGCGCCGGCAATAGTCATCCTTCGCCGCGCGCCCTCGAATCGGGGTGTAGCTCAGCCTGGTAGAGTACTGCGTTCGGGACGCAGGTGTCGGAGGTTCAAATCCTCTCACCCCGACCAATCTTGCTCCGGTCGGTGATCCGGTTTGTCGGCCCATGAGTCGGACTGCGCGTCGCGCAGTGCGCGCATAATTCCCGGTCATGTTGCGAGTGGTTCTTTTGCTGGCTGGGGTTGCCGCGCTCGTATGGCTCGTGCGGCGCGCCTTCGATCCCGCCGCCGACCGACCGACGGGGGAGCGCGCCGACACGCGGGCGAGGCCGCAGGGGGTCGATGCGCTCGTGCGCTGCGCCCACTGCGGCGTGCATATTCCCCGCGCCGAGGCGGCGAGCAAGGATGGCCTGCACTATTGCAGCGAGGACCATGCGCGCCTCGGCGTCGGCGAGGAGCGCCCGTGAACGCGCCCTCGACCGGCCTCGCGCCGCCGAAAGATGCCGCCCGCGCGGGCGTCGAGCCGACGCCCGACTCGTTCTGGATCTCGCTGCGCTACTTCAATCTCTACCGGATCATGGTGGCGGCGCTGTTTCTCGCCGCGTCGCTCTATTACGAAGCTTCGCTCAATCTCGGCTCGCACGGGCTGGAACGGTTCCGGACGATCTGCATGTGGTACCTCGCGTTCGGTATCGTGTTCCACGTCTTGCTGCGTCACCTGCGCGACCGCTTCAACCTGCAGCTCTCGCTGCACGTCGCGCTCGACGTCGTGGCGATTACCCTACTGATGCACGCGAGTGGCGGCCTGCGCAGCGGGCTCGGGGTGATGCTGCTCATCTCGTTGATCGGTGCGGCGCTGGTGGCGCCGCGGCGCCTCACCTACCTGTACGCGGCGATGGCGACCATCGCGCTGCTGCTCGAGCAGACCTACTGGACCCTGGTGAACGACGCGCCGATCGCCGACTACCTGCAGCCCGGGTTGCTTGCGATCGGATGCTTCGCGAGCGCCGGGATCACGAACTGGCTCGCACAGCGCGTCACGGCGAACGAGCGGCTCGCACGCCAGCGCGGGCGTGAGCTCGAGACGCAGGTGCGCGTCAATCAGCGCGTGATCCAGGAGATGCACGAGGGCGTGGTGGTCCTCGACCGCGATGGTCGCGTCCTGCAGCACAACCCGCAGGCGCAGCGCCTGCTCGGCATGGATGCCCTGCGCGGTGCAGAGCTCGCGCGCCTCGTTCCGGGTTTCGCCCGTGTGTGGAAGGCCTGGCGCGAGAGCGGTGCGGATCAGTCGCCGTCCGCGGACGTCTCGGTGCGCGCGCGCGAGGTCCGCCTGCGCCTGCTCGAAGCGGGGACCGAGGACGACGTGACCGTGCTGTCGGTCGAGGATCTGTCGCGCTCGCGCGAGCAGGCGCAACAACTCAAGCTGGCCGCGCTTGGACGACTGACGGCCAACATCGCACACGAGATCCGCAACCCGCTTTCCGCGATCAGCCACGCGGCCGAGCTGCTGGCAGAGGAAAAGCGCGAGCGCGATCGAGTCCGGTTGAGCCGCATCATCAACGACAATACGCGCCGCCTCGAACGGCTCGTCGCCGACGTCCTGCAGCTCAACCGGCGCGACCGCGCCAGCCCGGAGCTGGTCCATTTGAACAGCTGGCTGGTCGAATTTCTCGAGGAGTACGTGACCAACGAAAGCGTGCCGCCGGAGCGTTTCGTGCTCGAGTCCGACCGTGACTGCCGGGTCAAGTTCGACCGAGAGCATTTGCGACAGGTGCTCTGGAATCTCCTGCGCAACGCCGTGCGCTATTCGCCCGCGGTCGCGCGCAGCATCCGCATCGTGCTGGGCGGCTATGCCGATCAAGTAGAATTGAGCGTGATCGATGCGGGCCCCGGCGTTTCGCCGGCGGATCAGGGGAACTTGTTCGAACCGTTCTTCACCACGGACAGCAAGGGCACGGGACTGGGCCTCTACCTGGCGCGCGAACTCTGCGCGGCGAACGGGGCGTGGCTCGAGTACGTGGAAGATGGCCCGGGTGCGCATTTCCGCATCCGCTGCACGGAGGCGCGCGGCGCATGAAGCGCGTTGAGCGGCGCTCCGAGGGCGGCGCGGGTCAAGTCCTGGTGGTTGACGACGAGCCGGACATTCGTGAGCTGCTCGAACTCACGCTGCTCAAGATGGGGCTCGGGGTTTCGTCCGCCGGATCGGTGAGCGAAGCCAAGGATCTGCTGCGCGAGCAGCGCTTCGATCTCTGTCTGACCGACATGCGGCTGCCCGACGGCGAGGGGCTCGAGCTGGTCCAGCATATCGCGGCGCTCGGGGTCGACCTGCCGGTGGCGGTCATCACCGCGCACGGCAATACCGAGAACGCGGTCGCGGCGCTCAAGGCCGGAGCCTTTGATTACGTCTCGAAGCCGGTCGGGCTCGAGCAGCTGCGCGCGCTGGTGCGCTCGGCATTGTCGTTGCCGGAGCGCGGGGCCGCTCCCGCGCGGGTCCAGCGCCTGTTGGGCGAGAGCGTCGCCCTCGAACAGGTGCGCGAGATGATCACGCGCCTCGCGCGGACCCAGGCGCCCGTGCTGATCACGGGGGAGTCGGGCAGCGGCAAGGAGCTCGCCGCGCGCCTCATCCACGAGAACGGCGTGCGCCGTGAGCGGCCGTTCATCGCGGTGAACTGCGGGGCGATTCCCGAGTCGCTTATGGAAAGCGAGTTCTTCGGCTATCGCAAGGGCGCGTTCACCGGCGCCGAGCAGGATCGCGACGGCTTTTTCCAGGCTGCACACGGCGGAACGCTGTTCCTCGACGAGGTGGCCGAGTTGCCGCTGCCGATGCAGGTGAAGCTGTTGCGCGCGATCCAGGAGAAGTGCGTACGTAAGGTCGGCGCGACTGGCGAAGAGCCGGTCGACGTGCGCATCATCTCGGCGACGCACCGTAACCTCGGGGACCGTGCCGCGGCGGGCAGCTTCCGGCAAGACCTCTACTTCCGGCTGAACGTGATCGAACTGCGCATGCCGCCCCTGCGCGAGCGGCGCGAAGATGTTCCGGCCATCGCACAGGCGATCCTCGGCCGTATCGCGACGCAAGCCGGTGGCGCGCCGGCGCGCCTGTCGCAGGCGGCGCTCGACGAGCTGATGGCCTACGACTTTCCGGGCAACATCCGCGAGCTCGAGAACATCCTCGAGCGTGCGACGGCACTGCTTGCCGGCGATGTGATCGGCCCGGAAGACCTGCGCCTGCGGCCGGCGGCCTTCGACGACGAGGTCGGCGCGGGCGGAGGGCGCGATGCGGCGCGCGTCCTGCCGCTGCCAGAGCATCTGGACCGGATGGAACGCGACCTTATATTGGAGGCCTTGACCGAGACCGGTTTCAACCGGACCGCGGCGGCCAAGCGCCTTGGAATCACCTTCCGGCAGCTACGCTACCGTATGCAGCGTCTTGGCATCCGCGAGCCCGGGTCGGGATCGGCGGATTGACGCGGCCGGGGTAGGCGCGCATGGCGGCTGCCGAAGGCTTTGTCGCGCGCGCCCGGCGCGTCGCGTCCCCCAATTTTGACGAACGGCCGGCGGGCACCGCGGTCAGCCTGCTCGTCGTGCACGCGATCAGCCTGCCGCCCGGCGTCTTTGGCGGCGATGCAATCGAGCGCCTATTCACCAACCGTCTCGACCCCGGCGCGCATCCGGCGTTCGCGCCGATCGCGCAGCTGCGGGTGTCGGCGCACTTTCTGCTGCGACGCGACGGCGAGCTGATCCAGTTCGTTTCGGCGGACAAGCGCGCCTGGCATGCAGGCGTATCGTCCTGGCGCGGCCGCGCCGCCTGCAACGACTTTTCGATCGGGGTCGAGCTGGAAGGCGACGAGCGCTCGCGGTTCGGCGACGCGCAATACGAAGGCCTGATCACCCTCGTGACGCAGCTGCGGCGCATGTATCCGCTGCGCGACATCGCCGGGCACGACGACATTGCGCCGCAGCGCAAGTGCGATCCGGGTCCGCACTTCGATTGGCCGCGCCTGCTGCGCGCGCTCTCGCAAAGCGTCCTTCGCTAGGCGCGCAACGCGCGCCGACTGTGTCGTAGTTCACACACGGGCGCATCGATGTGCGGACGGCGCTTGCAATTTCCGCTTGCCATGCTAAATTGCACGCACTAGACTTAGTTTCAAATTAGGGGCTAAGCACTAGATTTAGTAGTTGTGCTTGAAGCGCCCCGGGGCCGCTTTCGCTGCGGGCGCATAGGACAGGAACAGTCCGGCCGACCGGACGACGATCACACGGGGGGCAGGGATGCAGATAGCACAGGAGAACGCCGCGGTTGGCACGATCGTCAACGCCGGCGTTCTCGAGTCCGAGGTGGTGCAGCGCGCGACGACTTCGGACTGCAAGGTCATTCGCCGCAACGGCGCGGTGGTCGGCTTCGAGCCGGGCAAGATCGCGGTCGCCATGACCAAGGCCTTTCTGGCGGTGAACGGAAGCCAGGGCGCGGCGTCGGCGCGCGTCCGGGAACTGGTCAGCGGTCTGACCGATACGGTGGTCCGGGCGCTGTTGCGCCGCCAGCCGCACGGCGGCACCTTCCATATAGAAGACATCCAGGATCAGGTCGAGCTCGCCCTGATGCGCTCGGGCGAACACGACGTGGCGCGCGCCTACGTGCTGTACCGTGAGAGCCGCGCAAAGGCGCGCGCCGAAGAGCGCGCGACGCGGGCGCGGGCCGAGGCGCCGGCCCCCTTGCACGTGGTGGATCGCGGAGAGCGCCGCCCGCTCGACCTGGAGGCGCTGGCTGCCCTGGTGCGCGCGGCCTGCGACGGCCTCGGCGAGGCCGTCGATGCGGATGAAATCCTGGCGGCGACCTGCCGCGACCTGTACGACGGCGTGCCGATGGAGGAGGTCTACAAGTCGGCCATCCTCGCGGCCCGCTCGCAGATCGAGCGCGATCCGGCCTACAGCTATGTGACCGCGCGCCTGCTGCTGAACAACGTGCGCCGCGAAGTGCTCGGCGAAGAGGTGTCGCAGGCGGACATGGCGACGCGCTACGCGACCTACTTCCCGCAGTTCATCGAGCGCGGCATCGCGGCCGAGCTGCTCGACCCGGAGCTCGCGCGCTTCGACCTCGAGCGGCTGGGCCGCGCGCTGAAATCCGAGCGCGATCTCAAATTCGGCTACCTCGGCCTGCAGACGCTATACGACCGCTACTTCCTGCACGTTCGCGGCGAGCGCATCGAGCTGCCGCAGGCGTTTTTCATGCGAGTCGCGATGGGACTCGCCCTGAACGAGGCCGACCGCGAGGCGCGGGCGATCGAGTTCTACGATGTGCTGTCGTCGTTCGACTTCATGAGCTCGACGCCGACCCTGTTCAATTCCGGCACGCTGCGCTCACAGCTGTCGTCGTGCTACCTGACCACGGTTGCCGACGACCTCGAAGGGATCTACGACGCCATCAAGGAGAACGCCCTGCTGGCCAAGTACGCGGGCGGCCTGGGCAATGACTGGACTCCGGTGCGCGCGCTCGGCTCGCACATCAAGGGCACGAATGGCCGCTCCCAGGGGGTGGTGCCGTTCCTCAAGGTGGTCAACGACACCGCGGTCGCGGTCAACCAGGGCGGCAAGCGCAAGGGCGCAGTGTGCTCGTATCTGGAGACCTGGCACCTGGACATCGAAGAATTCCTCGAACTGCGCAAGAACACTGGCGACGACCGGCGGCGCACGCACGACATGAACACGGCGAACTGGGTGCCCGACCTGTTCATGAAACGCGTGATGGACTACGCGGACTGGACCCTGTTCAGCCCCGCGGACGTGCCCGACCTGCACGACAAATACGGCCGCGCATTCGAGGAAGCCTACCTGCGCTATGAGGACGCCGCGGCGCGCGGCGAGATCAAGCTGCACAAGCGCATCCCGGCGGTACACCTGTGGCGCAAGATGCTGTCGATGCTGTTCGAGACCGGGCATCCCTGGATCACCTTCAAGGACCCGTGCAACCTGCGCAGCCCACAGCAGCACGCCGGAGTGGTGCACAGCAGCAATCTATGCACCGAGATCACCCTGAACACTGGCCCGGACGAGATCGCGGTCTGCAACCTCGGTTCGGTGAACCTGCTCGCGCACATGACCGAGCGCGGGCTCGACTTCGACAAGCTGCGTCGCACGATCGGCATTGCCATGCGCATGCTCGACAACGTGGTCGACATCAACTATTACGCGGTCGACAAGGCGCGCAACTCGAACCAGCGCCACCGCCCGGTTGGCTTGGGCATCATGGGTTTTCAGGACTGCCTGTACCGGCTGCGCATTCCGTATGCTTCCAAGGAAGCCGTCGAGTTCGCCGATCGGTCGATGGAAATGGTCGCCTATAGTGCCTACTGGGCCTCGACCGAGCTTGCCGAGGAGCGCGGGCGATACGCATCGTTCGAGGGTTCGCTGTGGCACAGCGGCGTGCTGCCGCAGGACACGCTCGACTTGCTCGCTGCCGAGCGCGGCGGTTACGTCGAAGTCGACCGATCGGCCACGCTCGACTGGGATGCGTTGCGTACACGCATCAATGCGCACGGAATGCGTAATTCAAACTGCTTAGCGATTGCGCCGACGGCGACGATCGCGAATATTGTCGGTGTGTCCGCTTCAATCGAGCCGACTTATCAGAATCTTTACGTCAAGTCGAACCTCTCGGGTGAGTTCACCGTGGTGAACGATCATCTCGTTGCCGACCTGAAGGCGCAGGGACTGTGGGACGAGGTGATGGTCGCCGATCTCAAGTACTTCGACGGCAACCTGGGGCGGATCGACCGAATCCCTGCCGAGCTGCGCAGACTTTACGCAACCGCATTCGAGATCGAGCCGCAGTGGCTGGTCGAGGCGGCAGCACGCCGGCAGAAGTGGATCGACCAGGCCCAGTCGCTGAACATCTATATGGCGGGGGCCTCGGGCCGCAAGCTTGACGAGACCTACAAGCTCGCCTGGATGCGGGGGCTCAAGACGACCTACTACCTGCGCGCGATGGGCGCGACCCATGCCGAGAAATCCACCGTGCGTGCCGGTCAGCTGAATGCCGTCCCGGCGGCGGACGAAGGCGGAGCAATCGCGGCCGATGCGCCCAAGGTCTGCAGTCTTGACGATCCGGAGTGCGAGGCGTGCCAGTAGCGGCGCCGCGCGGGGAGAGCGATGAGATGCTGAGCTTCGACGACGACGGATCGCGCGGGACGCTCCAGGGCCTGACGGTGCAGCGGTCCAGCGGGTTCGTCCCGGCCACGGGAGGCGCCGAAGAGCGCTTCGCCGCCGGAAACGCGTTTCAGCGCATCCGGGTCGAGGACAAGCGGGTCATCAACTCGACGGCCGACGTCAACCAGCTCGTGCCGTTCAAATATCGCTGGGCCTGGGAGAAATACCTTGCGGCCTGCGCGAACCACTGGATGCCCCAGGAAATCAACATGAGCCGGGACATCGCCCTGTGGAAGGATCCGAACGGGCTGACCGAGGACGAGCGGCGCGTCATCAAGCGCAATCTCGGGTTCTTCGTGACCGCGGACTCTCTCGCGGCGAACAACATCGTGCTGGGCACCTACCGTCACATTACCGCGCCCGAGTGCCGCCAGTATCTTCTGCGCCAGGCATTCGAGGAGGCGATCCATACCCACGCCTACCAGTACATCGTCGAGAGCCTGGACCTGGACGAAAGTGAGATCTTCAACGCCTACCACGAGATCCCGTCCATTCGCGACAAGGACGAGTTCCTGATCCCCTTCATCGACGTGCTGACCGATCCGGCGTTCCGTACTGGCACGACCGAAAGCGACCAAGCGTTGCTGAAGAGCCTGATCGTTTTCTCGTGCCTGATGGAAGGCCTGTTCTTCTACGTCGGCTTCGCCCAGATTCTCGCCCTCGGCCGCCAGAACAAGATGACCGGTGCGGCTGAGCAGTACATGTACATCCTGCGCGACGAGTCGATGCACTGCAATTTCGGAATTGATCTCGTCAACCAGATTAAGCTCGAGAATCCGCAGCTCTGGACCGCCCCCTTCCGTGAGGAGCTCGCTGAGCTGTTCCGCCGCGCGGTCGAACTGGAGTACCGCTATGCAGAGGACACCATGCCGCGTGGCGTGCTCGGGCTAAACGCCCCGATGTTCAAGGAATATCTGCGGTTCATCGCCAACCGGCGGTGCCAGCAGATCGGTCTAGAGACGCTGTTCCCCGGAGCGGGCAATCCCTTCCCCTGGATGAGCGAGATGATTGACCTGAAGAAAGAACGAAATTTCTTCGAGACCCGGGTGATTGAGTATCAGACCGGAGGCGCTCTGAGCTGGGACTGATCCCGGCTCTTTTTTTGCCCTAGAGATATGCAAGAGGAGTTAGACACGATGCATCGAGTGACGGCGTGCAAAGCCGAGGACGACTACAAACTCTGGCTGAGATTCGACGACGGGCTCGAAGGCAGCGTATTCTTGGGTAACCTGCTTGAGATTGGCGCATTCAGGCTTTGGCGAGATGTGCGAGAGTTCGAGAAAGTGAGCGTAGATCCACAGACCGCGACTGTGACCTGGGAGGGCGGCATCCGGCTCGATCCGGACATCCTCTATCAGGATCTGCTCGCGAAGAGAGGGCGCGAATGAGGCGCCGTGAATTCAGCACGCCGGATTTGGGGCAACCCGGCCGGCGGTTGAATAGTCCGGGCCAGTAAGGCCGGGCTTTTTTTGTCCAACTTCCTTGAAAGGAAACAGCATGGCAACAAAGAAAAAGGCCAAGAAGGCGAAAAAAGCGAAAAAGGCTGCCAAGAAGAAGAAGAAGAAAGCATCACCAAAAAAAAAGGCAGCTAAGAAAAAGGCAGTAAAGAAGAAGGCCGCGGGTAAAAAGAAAGCCGCCAAGAAAAAGAAAAAGGCAGCCAAAAAAAGCAAAAAGGCTGCCAAGAAGAAGAAAGCGGCTAAGAAGAAACCCGCAAAAGCTAAGGCCAAGCCAGCGGCGTCGATGACGACGGTCAGGGCTACACCGTCGTCAACGGCTGCGACCCCAGGCGCGAGAACCGCGCTGAATCCAGCCGCCGCCTGGCCGTTTCCGACGGGCTCCCGGCCGTAACCGGGAAACCGCGGAGCGCGGCAAGCGAAACACTGCTTGTCTGGCCCTTGATGCGGAGCGGACCACCTTGGTCTGCACAGGCAGGAACCGAGCGATCGGGGTTGGTTCGCACCGCTTATCTTGAGTCCGGCCGAGGGGTCGGCCGGGCTCGAGTTCCCTCATTCTACCGGCCCCCCCATTCCCGCACCACGCGCCCTTTGAAATACGCAAAAGCCTATATTGCGATGCAGCAATATTATAAAGCATTACAGTTGAACTATTTGAAGGGCATGCATTTTTAGTTAAAATGTCGCCGTTTTGCGTCGCAACAAAACTTGCTGCGGTGCGACGAGGAGGTGGCGATGAATGCAGATTCGACTGTGCCTTGCGGAGCGGGCAGCAGGCCCACGCTCGGTAGGATCTTTGAACTGGCGCGCGGCGTGTTCGCGCTGCTCGGATTTGCGGTGGCCGTCGCAATCGCGGTCCCCGAGACGCGCGACGGGCTGTTGAACCAGTTTCAGCTCGCGGCCTGGAGGCCGGTGGCGCTTAGTTCCGTCGTCTCCCTGGCGGACGCGGCGGAGACCGGAGGCACCGCCGCCGCACCCCAGGCGCTGCAGATCAGTACGGCAGAGGTCCACAGGGTGGGCCTGGCGGGGGGTGACGACGCGCACGCGATGCATGCGGTCGCCCATGACACCCATGACGAGGCCGACGGCGCGGCGGCGCGTGCCGCGCTGACCCGATACATCGCCAACCGCTATCGGGTGGCCGACGAGGTCGTCGCCGGTATCGTCGATGCGGCCTACCGCGCGGCGCAGGAACGTAAGCTCGATCCGTTGGTCGTGCTCGCGGTGGCCGCGACCGAGTCGGGCTACAACCCGATCGCCGAGAGCGTGGTGGGCGCCAAGGGTCTGATGCAGGTGATCGCCAAGTTCCATCCCGAAAAGCTCGACGGGCACGGCGGCGAGGACGCCCTGTTCGATCCCGCAACCAACGTTCGGGTTGGTGCGCAGATCCTGCACGAGTACCTGCTGCGCTACGGAGACCTGGAAACCGCGCTGCAGATGTACGCCGGTGCGCTGGACGATCCCGAGGCGCGCTACGCGCGCAAAGTGATGGCCGAACGCGAGCGGCTCAAACAGGCGCTCGCGCGGTCCGGCCGCCAGGCCTGAGCCTCGGCGGACGCGTCGGGCTAGGCCCGGCGCGCCGCCGTCGCCCGCGCCCGGTGCGCGCAGAAGCGCGCGATGCGCGCGGCGCCTTCTTCAATTTCCGGCAGTCCCCGGGTGTAGGCAAAGCGCAGGAAGCGCTGCGTCGCATTGCTGCCGAAGTCTGCGCCCGGCGTGGCGGCCACGGCTTCGCGCTCAAGCAGTTCGAGCGCGAACTCCCGGGCATCGGTGCTGAAAGCCGAGCAGTCGGCGTAAATATAAAAGGCACCCTGCGGCTTCGCCGGTATGTGTAGACCCGCGGCCTCGAGGGTCGGTGCGAGAAAATCGCGCCGTCGCTCGAACTCGGCGCGCCGCGCTTCGAGCACGGCCAGCGACTCGGGCGTGAACGCTGCCAGCGCCGCGTGCTGTGCGGCGCTGGAAGGGCAGATGAACAGGTGCTGGGAGAGCTTTTCGAAGCCGCGCACGCGGGCTTCGGGAAGCACGATCCAGCCGAGCCGCCAGCCGGTCATGCAGAAATACTTCGAGAAGCTGTTGACCAGCACAACCTCGCCGGGCAGCCGGGCGGCGGTCACCGGCGACTGCCCGTAGACCAGGCCCTGGTAGATCTCGTCGACGATCAGCACGCCGCCCTGCGCGGCGACGAACTCCGCGATCCGGCGCAGCTCCTGCGGGTCGATCACCGTTCCGCAGGGATTCGCCGGAGAGCCGAGCAGCAGGCCGACCGTGCGCGGACCCCAGGCCCGCGCGACCGATGCGAGGGTGGGCTGAAAACCGCTTGCACCGTCCACGTTCAGCGCGCGCGGCCGCCCCTCGAAGGCGCGCACGATGTGGCGGTAACCCGGATAACCGGGGTCGGGCACGAGGACTTCGTCGTCGCGGTCGACGTAGAGCGCCATCGCGAGGAGCAGCGCGCCCGAGGCGCCTGCCGTGACCGCGATGCGCGCGGGGCTCATGTCGACGGCGAAGCGCTGTCGGTAATGCTCGGCGATGGCTTCGCGCAGGGCCGCCAGGCCGAGCGCTCCGGTATAGGCCGTCATGCCTTCGCGCAGCGCGCGTATTCCCGCCTCCACGACCGGCGCCGGTGCGGTGAAATCGGGCTCGCCGATTTCCATGTGCACGACGTGTCGACCGGCCGCCTCGAGCGCCTGCGCACGCGACAGAATCTCCATGACCTCGAAGGGTCTGATTTCTGCGACGCGCCGCGCCGTGTCGCGCGCGGCGGGCGAGGCCTCGCTGCGTTTCATCGGGGCGCGCGGCAGGTCATGACGCGAACATTATAGGTTCCGGAGTGCCGCGCGCCGTTGCGGCCGCGCATGCGGCGCACGAACCCTACGCTATAATTTTTGGCGCGTGTTTCCCGAGCGGCACGCGAGGCACAGGGCGCGGGCGGCGCACCGATTGCAGCGCGGGCACCGTGCCCCAGAGTGGCGCCCGGTGTAAGGAGACCGCAGTGGACGAGCAGTTCAAGAAATACGCTCTCGAATATCACCGGACCGCGCCGCCGGGAAAAATCTCGATCCTGCCGACCAAGTCGCTGACCAACCAGCGCGACCTTGCGCTCGCCTATTCTCCCGGGGTCGCGGCCGCCTGCGAGGAAATTCAGCGCGATCCGGCGCAGGCCGGCGAGCTCACCTCGCGCGCGAACCTTATCGGCGTGATCACCAACGGCAGCGCGGTGCTCGGGCTCGGCGCGATCGGCCCGCTCGCCGCCAAGCCGGTGATGGAAGGCAAGGCGGTCCTGTTCAAGAAATTCGCCGGGATCGACTGTTTCGACATCGAGATTGACGAGCGCGATCCCGACCGGTTGGTCGAGATCATCGCGGCGCTCGAGCCGACCTTCGGCGGAATCAACCTCGAGGATATCAAGTCGCCTGAATGCTTCGTCGTCGAGCGCAAGCTGCGCGAGCGGCTGAAGATCCCGGTGTTCCACGACGACCAGCATGGCACCGCGATCATCGTCGCGGCGGCGCTCATCAACGGTCTCAAGGTGGTCGGCAAGGCGCTCGAGTCGGTGAGGCTGGTGACCTCGGGTGCGGGCGCGGCGGCCCTCGCCTGCCTCGACCTGCTGGTCCGTATGGGGCTGCCGATCGAGCACATCACGGTGACCGACATCCACGGCGTGGTCTACCGCGGCCGGCGCGAGGAGATGGACGAGAACAAGGCGCAGTACGCGCGCGAGACCCGTGCGCGCAGTCTCGCCGAGGTGATCGACGGCGCCGACATCTTTCTCGGCCTGTCCGCCGGGGGCGTGCTGAAGCCGGAAATGGTCGCCCGCATGGCCGACAAGCCTCTGATCCTCGCGCTCGCGAATCCGGAGCCCGAGATCCGTCCCGAGGTCGCGCGCGCCGTGCGTCCCGATTGCGTGATTGCGACCGGGCGCTCGGACTACCCGAACCAGGTGAACAACGTTCTGTGCTTCCCGTTCATTTTTCGCGGGGCGCTCGACGTCGGGGCAACCACGATCACGACCGAGATGGAACGCGCCGCGGTGCAAGCACTCGCCGACCTGGCGCAGGCCGAAACCTCGGAGCAGGTGGCGCTGGCCTACGGCATCGAATCGGTGAGCTTCGGCCCTGATTACCTCATCCCGAAGCCTTTCGATCCGCGCCTCATTGCGCGCGTTGCGCCGGCGGTCGCGGAGGCGGCGATGGCCTCCGGGGTTGCCACGCGCCCGCTTGCGGACATCGAGGCCTATCGCCAGTCGCTCGCGCAGTTCGTCTATCACTCGGGCCTGTTCATGAAGCCGATTTACTCGGCGGCCAAGTCGGCGCCGCGGCGCATGGTCTACTCGGAAGGCGAGGACGAGCGCGTGCTGCGCGCCGTCCAGGTCGTCGTCGACGAGGGTCTCGCGCAGCCAATCGTCGTCGGGCGCCCGGCGGTGATCGAGCAGCGCCTTGAGCGTCTCGGCCTGCGCCTGCGCGCCGGGCGCGATTTCGAGGTGGTGAACCCGGAGGCCGATCCGCGCTACCGCGACTACTGGATGGCGTACCACCGGCTGACCGAGCGCAAGGGCGTTTCCCCCGAGCATGCGCGTCTCGAGATGCGCCTGAATTCGACGTTGATCGGCGCGATGCTGGTGCACATGGGCGAGGCCGACGG
>JAJDNJ010000209.1 GCA_022340705.1 Betaproteobacteria bacterium | reverse complement strand
CCGTCTGCTTTCCGCGGCGGGGCTGCCAGTCGAGGATCTGTCGGCTGCGCGTCTCGAACATTTCTTCGGCTGCGGCGCGCCGAACGCGCCGCAGGGCATCGGCGGCATCGAGCTCCATGGCGATGACGCGCTGCTGCGCTCGCTATCGGTCGACGCGCAAACACGTGGCCGTGGCTGCGGCACCGCGCTCGTTGCTGCGCTCGAGGCGCACGCACGCGAGCATGGCGTGCGCCGCATCTATCTGCTGACGTCGACGGCAGCCGAATTCTTCGAAGGCCTCGGCTATCGCATCGTCGCGCGCGATCATGCGCCGGCATCCATTCGTGCCACCGAAGAATTTGCCGTATTGTGCCCCGCCAACGCAGCGTTCATGGCAAAGGCTCTGGATTGAGGCGCGCCGGCGGCCTGCGATTGCCGGCCACGTCGGGAAGCTATCTGCTCGTTCTAGAGCTCGCGCAGCCCCGGCGCATCCGGCTGGGCGCGCTCGGAACATTCAGGTTCGTGCCCGGGTTCTACGCCTATGTTGGCAGCGCCTTTGGGCCCGGCGGGCTCGCGGCACGCCTCGCACACCACCTGCGCCGGACGCGGACGCCGCACTGGCACATCGACTACCTGCGGCGGCACGCCGAACCGCGCGAGATCTGGCTCATCGAGGGTGCGCGCTGCGAACACCGGTGGGCCGCAGCGGCGCGGGCAATGCCCGCAGCCCGCATTCCAAGCGCCCGCTTCGGCGCCAGCGACTGTGGCTGCCCCGCGCACCTGTTTCACTTTGCAGATCGGCCGCCACCCGGGCAGCTCCGACGCAGTCTCCAGACGACGTGCCGGGGTGGCGCAGTGCAGCGCCGGGTCGTGCGCGGACGACGCGCGACGCAGGGTTCCGCAGCCGGCCCTTTGCACGGGCGTGCCGAATTGGCGAAAATCCTTGTCAATCACGCACTTCTGTAGAGGCGACATCTCATGGCTAGCGTGCTGCAGCCCGCGACGGAGGGCCGCGCCGAGTTCTATCGGCGCATGGACAAAGACAATCTCACGCCCCTTTGGGAGGTGCTGCACAACCTGGTGCCGCCTGCGCCGAATTCGCCCGCCGTGCCGGCATACTGGAACTACAAGGCGATTCGCCCCTACATCGAAGAGTCGGGGCGCGTCATCACCGCGAAGGAGGCGATCCGTCGCGTCCTCATTCTCGAGAATCCGGGAATGCGTGGCACTTCCTCGATCACGCGCAGCCTCTACTGCGGGCTGCAGCTGATCCTGCCGGGGGAAATCGCACCCAGCCACCGTCATACCCAGTCGGCATTGCGCTTCATCGTCGAGGGCGCGGGAGCGTACACCGCGGTCGACGGCGAGCGCGTCACGATGCAGCCGGGCGATTTCATCATCACGCCGCCCTGGACCTGGCACGACCACGGCAACCCGGGCCAGGAACCCGTGGTGTGGATGGACGGGCTCGACATCCCGATGGTGTCGTTCTTCACCGCGCAGTTCGCGGAGAACTACCCCGAGGACGTGCAGCCGGTGACGCGCAGCGAAGGCGATGCGCAGGCGCGATACGGCGCGAACATGGTTCCGCTCGGACCCCTGCCGGGGGCGAAGACCTCGCCCGTGTTCAGCTATCCCTACAGCCGCAGCCGCGAGGTGCTCGAGACGCTCGCGCGCGACGGCGATCCGGACCCCTGCCACGGCTGGAAGATGCAGTTTATCAACCCGCTGTCCGGCGGCTTCGCGATGCCGACAATGGGCAGCTTCATCCAGCTCCTGCCCAAGGGCTTTCGCAGCCAGCCGGTCCGCTCGACCGATGGAACGGTCTATTCGGTGGTCGAAGGCAGCGGCAAGGCCTTCGTCGGCGAATCGACCTTCGCGTTCGAGCCGCGCGACACCGTCGTGGTGCCGTCTTGGTATCCGCTCGAAATCGAGGCCACGGAGAGCTGCGTGCTGTTCTCCTATTCTGATCGCCCGGCGCAGGCCGCGCTCGGCCTGTGGCGCGAAAAGCGTGGCGTATAGCCCGATGAACGCCGACGCCGCCTTCTACTCGCGCGAGTACAACAACCGCGCGCTGGTTCCAGATTACGAGCAGCACTTCACGAGCTGGGCCGAGCGCTCGGCGAACGCGCGCAACACGATGATCTGCTACCTCGACCGGCGCTACGGCGACGCGCCGGGCGAGACCGTCGACATCTTCCCGGCGCGCAAGGGCGACGGCAGCTGCATGATGTTCATCCACGGCGGATACTGGCGCTCGCTCGACAAGCGCGACTTCTCCTTCCTCGCACCGGCCTGGGTGGACGCCGGCGTGTCGCTCGCCGTCGTCAACTACGACCTCTGTCCGCAGGTGACGATCGAGGAGATCGTGCGCCAGATGCTGCGCGCGAGCCGCTGGCTCTGGCTGCACTGCGAGGACTACGGCATGGACCAGGACCGGCTCTACGTCGCCGGCCACTCGGCCGGCGGTCATCTGACGGCGATGATGATGTGCGCGCTCTGGCCGGTCTACGACGCCGCTCTGCCGAAAGACCTCTTCAAGGGTGGACTCGCGATCAGCGGACTGTACGACCTGCGCCCGCTCGAGTTCTGCGATTTTCTGCAGCCCGACCTGCGTCTCGACGAAACCTCTGCGCTGAAGGTTTCGCCGGCCTACCTGCCGCCGGCGACGCGCGCACCGGTCGCGACCTGCGTCGGCGGCCGCGAGAGCTCCGAGTTCCGGCGCCAGAACGCGCTGCTCGCGCAGCGCTGGAGAAGCATCGTCAACTTCGACATTCCGATGCCGCAGGCGAATCATTTCTCCGTGATGGACGGTCTGGGCGATCCGTCGAGCGCGCTGTTCGCGGGCACGCGCCGGCTGATGAAGCTCGACCGTTGAGCGCGGTGATGGAGGCCTACCTCAAGCCGGGCCGCTTCGTCGACAGCGACCACCCGGCGGTGATCGCGTTCGCCACCGAGCATGCAAAGGGCGCAAGCCCGCGCGAGCGTGCGGTTGCGCTCTACTACGCAGTGCGCGACGGCGTGCGCTACAACCCGTTCCAGAACTTCCTGCGCGACGAGGCCTATCGCGGCTCAATCTGCCTCGAGCGCGGCGAAGGCTGGTGCGTGCCGAAGGCCGCGCTGCTCGCGGCCTGCGCGCGCGCGGTGGGCATTCCCGCGCGCGTCGGCTATGCGGACGTCAAGAACCACCTGACTTCGCCCGCGCTCACCGAGCGCATGGGCACCGACCTGTTCATCTTCCACGGCTACGCCGATCTGTGGCTCGAGGAAAAGTGGATCAAGGCCACACCCGCGTTCAATCTCAGCCTGTGCACCAAGTTCCGCGTCAAGCCGCTCGAGTTCGACGGACGCGAGGATTCGATCTTCCATCCCTTCGACGAGGACAATCGCCGCCACATGGAGTACCTGCGCATGCGGGGTACTTATGCGGACGTCCCCGCCGACGAGATCCGGCAGGCGTTTGCCGATCTGTACCCCAGGTTCTACAACCTCGGCCCGGACGCAGCGCGAGAAGCCTTCGGCTGAACGAAGGACGATGCGCGCGTTGCTCGAGGAGA
>JAJDNJ010000206.1 GCA_022340705.1 Betaproteobacteria bacterium | reverse complement strand
ATCGGGCCGATCGCGATCGACGAGTGGTAGCCGCGCCGGTACATCTCGGGCAGCAGGGTCGAGCCGAGCATCGCGGTGTTGGCGATCGTCGAACCGGATAGCGAGGAAAAGATCGTTCCGCCGACGATTGCGACCAGCGACAGCCGCCCCGGCACGCGCGCAATCAGCTTGTCGACCGCATCGATCGCGCGCGCCGCGACGCCGGTGTAGAACATGATCTCGCCCATGAGAATGAACAGCGGGATCGGCAGCAAGGCGAAGCTCTGCACCGAGTCGACCGCGTTGCGCACGAGCTGGATGACGCCGTTCTCGCCGCCCATGAACACGTAGGCACCGATCAGATTGGTCGCGAAGAACGCGAACACCACCGGCAGCCCGAGCGCCATGAGCACGACCAGCGTGCCGAGCAGCACGAGCAGGACCTCGTACCAGGTCATCGCTCAGAGCCCTTCGCTCGGCGGCTCCGCAGGCGCGCTCGCGCGCGGCCGCTGCACGCGACGAAGAAACAGCAGTACCAGGATCAAGAAGATCGGCGGCGCGATGACATACAGGTACCATTCAGGAAAGACGAAGGTCTGCTGCACGAGGTTCTTGGCGCTGTACGAGCGCCAGAAGGTGCGCAGCGCGTAATAGCAGAGCACCGCGCAGACGAGCGCGCCGAACCCGTCGACGATCCGGCGCAGCAGGCCCCGCGCGCGCAGCGGCAGGCGCTCGACCACGATTTCGATCGAGATATGCCCTTCCTCGCGCAGCACCCAAGGCGCACCGAAGAAGGTGATCCCGTAGAGCAGGTACTCCGCGATGTCGAGCGTCCAGGGCGTCGGAAACAGGCGCAGCGTGCGCGCGGTGACATCCATGCAGATCAGCACCACCAGCGCGCACAGCATCGCGCCCGCGAGCAGCGCGAGCAGGTTCACCAACGCGTCGAGCGCGGAGCGCGGCGGGCCTTCACCGCCGCCAGAGAACGCCAATTTGCTTTTTCTGAAAGTACGTGTTGCGTTGCAGCGCTTGCGATGCAACGCAACACATTGTGGTTCTTACTTCAGTAACGGACGGATCTTCTTCACGAACGCCGGATCGCCTTTGGCCAGGTCGGTCCAGTAGATCTCCTCGGCCCGCTCGGCGAAGCCGGGACCCAGGTCGACCACCTTGATGCCGGCCTTCTTCTGCGCCGCGAACTGCTTGGCGTCCTCGGCTGCACGCCACTTCGGCCACTCGCCCTCCACCCAGATCGACATCTTGGTCAGGCAGTCGCGCTGATCGGGCGCCAGCCCTTTCCATTTGTCGAGGTTGACGATGATCGCGACCGCGGCGCTGATGAAGCCCGGGTCGTAGCGATACTTGGTGTACTTGTCCCAGCCGAAGTCCTGGATGCCCCACAGCGGCCAGCCGTAGCCGTCGACCGCGCCGCGTTCGAGCGCGGTGTGCACCTCGGGCGGCGCCATGCGCACCGGGCTGGCACCGAGCGACTTGAAGAACGCATCGTAGATCGGCACCGAGCGCAGGCGGAAGCCATCGAACTTGCCGTCCTTGCCGGGCTTGGTCGTGTAGAGGTGAAAGCGCACCCCGTTGAACAGCTGCGTCAGGTACCAGGCATTCAGCTTGTTGTTGTAATCCGCATTGATCAGCGCCCAGGCACCGTTCTTGCGCTGCTCGGCAGACTCGTTGCGCGCGACGCTGATCACGTCGCCCGCAGGCACCGCGCCGCGGAAATAGTTCGGCGGGCCGTAGTGCATGTCGACCACCCCGTTTTTCAGCGCGTTCCACTGCTCGAGGGAAGGAATTGCTTCCGGACCGACGATGCTGATGTTGACCTTGCCGGCGCACTGCTTGTTGGTCTCCTCGACGAAGCGCACGAACTGGCGCGACACGATCGAGCGCACGGGCAGGAACGCCGCGGCCTTGAGCTTCACTTCCGCCGCGGCGACCGGCAGCGTCGTCACGCCGCCGGCGACGAGCGCCGCAACGACCGCGGCTTGCAGGACTTTTTTCATTCCGACCTCCTCTCCAGGTGAGCGCCGCAGTCTATCTGCCAGCGTGATAGGCGGCAAGCCAACACCGCGGCATCACTCGCGCGCCGCGCCTGGTGCCGGCAGCAGGTTCAACTGCTTCAGCAGGCCGACGAACCGCCCGAGCAAGTCGCGCTGATAGGCGTCGAGGTCGCGGCTGCGCCAATCGTAGAATCCCTGCCCTTCGCGCGCGCCGCGCCGCCCTTCCCGCATCAGCCGCTCGACGATCGCGGGCGGCGCGTAGCGCGGCGCATCGAGCGCCTGCGCCATCGAGCGCGAGGCGTAGTAGAGGATGTCGACGCCGCCGAAGTCGATGAATTCGCAGATCCCCATCGCCGTGTAGCGCGGCCCGAACCCCGCACGCACCGCGCGGTCGATGTCATCCGGAGTCGCCACACCCTCCTCGACCAGACGCGCGGCCTCGTTCATCGCAGCGGCCTGCAGGCGCGGCACGATGAAGCCCGGGGATGCCGCGCAGCGCACCACCACCTTGCCGGCCGACTCGAGCAGCGCGCGCATGCGCGCAAACGTGTCTTCGGCGGTCGCTTTGGCCGGGCTCACTTCGACGAGCGGGATGAGGTAGGCCGGATTCAGGAAGTGCGTATTGACGAATCGCTCGGGATGCGTGACCAGCGCGGCGAGCGTGTCGGCCAGCATCGACGAGGTCGTCGAGGCGAGGATCGCCTGTTCTTGCATATGCGCGCAGGCGCGCGCGAAGGCATCGCGCTTCGCCTCGAGCGTTTCGGTGACGCCTTCGAAGACCACGTCGGCCGCGGACAGCACCGGCGCCGCCTGCTCCAGCCTGTGGAAGGCAATGCGCTTCAAGATCAAACCGCGCTGCCTTGCGTCGAGCACCCCGAGCTCGGCGAGCAGCGCGAGGTTGGCGTCGATCTCCGCGCGCCCGGTCGCTTCCAGCCGCGCGCTGTCCGCGGCGGGGCGCGCCTTGAAGTCGACGATGTCGACCCGGTAGCCCGCGTAGGCGAACACCTGGCCGATGCCGCGGCCCATGCGTCCGGCGCCGAGCGCGACGATGCGCGTCATCGTGCGTCTCCGAGCCGCTCGCGCCCGTGCGGCGCGGAGAAATCGACCAGCGGACCGAGCGGCACGATGCCGCTCGGGTTCAGCGTGCGGTGGCTCTCGTAGTAATGCCGCTTGGCGTGCTCCGCGTTGAACGTTTCTAGGACACCGGGCGTCTGCACCACATCACGCGTGTATGCCCACAGATTGGGGTAGTCGACCAGGCGGCGCAGGTTGCATTTGAAATGGCCGTGGTACACGAGATCGAAGCGCAGCAGCGTCGGCAGCAGGCGCAGGTCGGCCTCGGTCAGCCGCTTCCCGCAGAGGTAGCGTCGCCGGGTAAGCCGTTCCTCGAGCCAGTCGAGCGTCTCGAACAGCGGTCCCACCGCCTCCTCGTAAGCCTCCTGGCTCGTGGCGAAGCCGGCACGGTACACCCCGTTGTTGACGGTCTGGTAGATGCGCGCGTTGAGCGCGTCGATCTCGTCCCGCAATGCCGGAGGGCAATAGTCTCCCGCGCGAGCGCCAACGCCGTCGAATGCGCTGTTGAACATGCGGATGATCTCAGCCGACTCGTTGTTCACGATCGTGGCGCGCTTGCGGTCCCAGAGTACCGGCGTCGTGACGCGCCCGCTGTACGCCGGATCGGCGGCCACATACACCTGGTAGAGATAGGTCGCCTTGTGGATCGGGTCGGGGATCACACCGGGTGCAGGCGCGAAGGTCCAGCCATGCTCGTGCATCCGCCAGTGCACAATCGACAGCGAGATCATGTCCTGGAGCCCTTTGAGCGCCCGAAAGATCAGCGTGCGCTGCGCCCAGGGACAGGCCAGGCTCGCGTATAGGTGGTAGCGCCCCGGCTCGGCCGCAAAGCCGCCTTCCCCGCTCGGTCCCGGCGCGCCGTCCGGCGTCACCCAGCTGCGAAAGCGGCCTTGCTGGCGCTCGAACCGACCGCCGGTGCTTTTCGTGTCGTACCAGCGGTCGTGCCAGATGCCGTCGATCAGCAGTCCCATCGCCGGCTACAGCCCTTCGCGCAGCAGCGCGCGCATCGCGTCGCGCGAAAGGCCGGCGAGCCCCAGGTTCTCGAGCGTGCGGCCGCTCGCGCGCAGGTCGCGCCCCATCACCGCCGAGGCGATCGACAGCAGCCCGTTTGCGACCGGGCAGGCGGCCCCCGCCCATTCAGCGACCGAGACCAGGAATGCGAGACCCTGCTCGACGTCCTCGAGCATGTAGCGATGCTCGGTGAGCACGATGCGCTCGCGCCAGTCCTTCGAGTCAGTGAGCTTCTTGTGCACCTTGCGCCCGTACATCCATTCCTCGCCGTCGGTCCGGTAATGGTCGGCAAGCGGGAAATGCGGCGCCGCATAGCCCACCGCCTCGCGCAGCGCGATGCGCTCCGCGTCGAGCGCGTCGGTCACGCGCCGGATCGAGGCCTGGGTGCCCTCGTTGTGGATGTCCCAGCGCTCGAAATGCTCGAGCGGCCCCGCGTTCATCAGAATCAGCGGCGGATGGATGATCGGCCCTGCGTTCATCAGCGCTGCTGAGAGCACGTCCTCGACCGTCTCGACCGCGGGAAACGCACCGCGGAGCACCGCCATCGCCTGCGCCTGCGCACGCGCCGGAAACACCCCTGTGGGCAGGCGCGTCGCGCGCGCTGTGATCGCCGCGGTTGCCGGGCCATGCTTGCGCGTGAGCCAAGGCAGCGTACCGGTCTCCGCGAAAGCGAATCGCGCGCGGTTTCCGGCTCCGCGAACCAACCGGGTCATCAGGTAGGAGCCGAAGCTGCCGGGCGGCAGGAACACCACCTGATCGTCGGTCAGGTGCGCTGCGATGCGCCGCGCGTTTTCCCCCTGGGTAAACGCCGGATCGGGCATCACCACCAGCTCGGCACCGCGCAAAGCGTCACCAACGTCATCGGTGATCTGCGCGATCGGCACGCGGCGCTCACCGTCGGCATCCTTCAATGTGATCGTGCCGCTCGCGCGCAGCGCCGCCAGCGCCGCGCCATCGCGTCGCCAGAAGCGCACGCGATGGCCTTGGGCCGACAGGTCGGCGGCGCAGGCATAGGCGCCGTTGCCGCCGCCGAGTACCGCGATCTCCATCGGATGTGACCCGCGCGTGACGCGATCGCGGCGCTGCGCCTCAGACGAAGCTTTTGTAGCGCGGGTCGTACATGCGCGAGCGCACGTACCCGAGCAGATCCTTTTGCTCGGGCGCACCCGCCAGGCCCTGCGTATAGGCCACGTTCGCGACCGCGGCGCCGATCTGGGCCGAAACCTCGCGCACCGCGATGAGCGGCGGGTAGAGGCTGCCCTGCGCAAGGTCGGCCTCGGACACCGTGGCCGCCAGCGCCTCGGCCGCGGCCAGGAACATCGCATCCGTGACGTGGCGCGCCTTGCTCGCAATCGCGCCCAGCCCGACGCCCGGAAAGATGTACGAGTTATTGCCCTGCCGGGGCACGAAGCGCTGACCCTCGTAGTCGACCGGATCGAAGGGGCTGCCCGAGGCGAACAGCGCGCGCCCCTCGGTCCAGCGGTAGGCTTCCTGCGCCGTGCATTCCGACTTGGAGGTGGGGTTGGAGAGCGCGAACACGATCGGGCGCTGGTTGAACTGCGCCATGCTGCGCAGCACCGGCTCGGTGAAGGTGCCACCGACAGCCGCGACACCGATGATCGCCGTCGGCCGCAGGGCGTCTACCGCGTCCGGGAATTTCGCCACCATGGGATGCGCATGCGCATAGGGCTGCTTGTGCCCGGCCAGCCCCGTGCGCTCGGCGACCACCAGCCCTTGCGAATCGACCAGCCAGCAGCGCTGGCGCGCCTCGGCCTCGCTAAGGCCCTGCGCCCGCATTGCGCTCACGATCAGGTCGGAGATCCCGGTCGCGGCCTCACCGGCGCCAAGGAAAAGTACCTTCTGGTCGATCAGCCGTCCGCCCGTCACCCTGAGCGCCGAAAGCAGCCCCGCGAGCGCGACCGCCGCGGTGCCCTGGATGTCGTCGTTGAAAGTACAGATGCGCTCGCGGTACTTGGCGAGCAGGCGGAAGGCGTTGTGGTTGGCGAAATCCTCGAACTGGACGAGTACGCCGGGGAACACCTCCTGCGTCGCCGCGATGAACTCTTCGATCACCGCGTCGTATTCCGCGCCGCTGATGCGCCGCTGCTTGAGCCCCTGGTAGAGGGGATCGTCGAGCAGCGTCGGATTGTTGGTCCCCACGTCGAGAAGCACCGGCAGGGTTTGCGTCGGCGGAATGCCGGCGCAGGCGGTGTACAGCGAAAGCTTGCCGATCGGGATGCCCATGCCGCTCGCGCCCAGGTCGCCGAGGCCGAGGATGCGCTCGCCATCGGAGACAACAATGATCGACACGTCCCGGTACGGCCAGTTGCGCAGCACCTGCGCCATGCGACCGCGGTCGGCGGCGGTGATGAACATGCCGCGCGGACGCTGGTAGATGTGGCCGAATTTCTGGCAGGCGAGTCCGACGGTCGGCGTGTAGATGATCGGCACCATCTCGTCCGGATAGTCCGCGATCACCCGGAAGAACAGCGCCTCGTTGCGGTTGTGCAGCCCTTCGAGCGCGACGTATTTCTCGAGCGGATCCGGCTGGCGGCGCAGGTTTTCGAGAATCCGCTCGATCTGCGCTTCCTGGGTGATGACCTGGGTCGGCAGCAGTCCGCGCAGGCCGAGCGCGTCGCGCTCGGCCTCGGTAAATGCCGTACCCTTGTTTAGCGCCGGGTCGCGCAGCAGCGCGATGCCGCGCAGCTGCTCGGGCGGGGTTTGCTTGCTCATGCGGCTCTCCGTTTCTTTGTCGCTTCTGCGTCGAGGCCAGGCCTCAAGCTTTCAGCTCGATCTCGACGAACGCATACTCGACATCGTTCGCATTGATGACGTCGTGCTCGACGCCGACGTTGCGGAAGTACGGCACGCCCTTCTTCAGCTCGGCGACAGCCTCCTGCCCGCCCTCGGTGACGAGCTTCAGCCGGCCGTCCGCCATCGGGACCACCACGTAGTCGTACTCATGCCGGTGCCAGCCGGTCGCCGCGCCGGGCGCGAAGCGCCATTCGGTCACCCGCACGCGCTCGTTGTCGATGAACACGGTCGGCTTTGCCGCGGGCGTCTCGCGTGCCGTCATGCCGCGGCGCCTTTCGCCCCGAGCGCGTCGCGGATCTGCTGCAGCGCGGAGGGGTCCTCGATCGTGGTCAGGTCGCCCGGGTCACGTCCCTCGGCGAGCGCCTGGATCGAACGGCGCAGCGTCTTGCCCGAGCGCGTCTTGGGCAGCAGCGACACGAAGTGCACCGCGCGCGGCCGCCCGATCGCACCGAGCTGCTTGTCGACCGTGGCCATCACCTCCTTCTCGAGCGCCGTGCGCCCGGCCGCCGAGTCGAGCTTCGAGGCGTCCTTGGCGACCGCGAAGGCGAGCGGCATCTGCCCCTTGAGCGCATCCTCAACGCCGACCACCGCGCATTCGGCGATGTTCGGATGCATGTTGACCGCCTCTTCGATCTCGCGCGTACCGAGGCGGTGGCCCGCGACGTTGATCACGTCGTCGGTGCGCCCGAGGATGAAGTAGTAGCCGTCCTTGTCGCGAATGCCCCAGTCGAAGGTCGAATACACCTGCTTGGTCGAGAAGGTCGAGAAGTAGGTCTTCACGAAGCGCTCGTCGTCACCCCAGATCGTCGTCATGCAGCCGGGCGGCAGCGGCGGTGCGATCGCCACCACCGCTTTCTCGTCAATGTCCGCGTCGCTCGCATCGGCCTCCCGAAGCAGGTGCAGGTCGTAGCCATACACCGGAAAGGACGGGCTGCCGAACTTGATCGGCGTCTTCTCCACGCCGGGCACCGCCGAGAGGATCGGCCAGCCGGTTTCGGTCTGCCAGTAGTGATCAACCACCGGAATCTTGAGCGCCTGCGAAATCCAGACGTGGGTCGGCTCGTCGAGCGGCTCGCCGGCGAGGTACAGATAACGCAACGACGATACGTCGTACTTCGAGAGATAGGCCGGATCCTGCTTCTTCAGCACCCGGATCGCGGTCGGCGCCGAGAACATGACGCTCGCCTTGTACTTCTCGACGATCTGCCACCAGATGCCAGCGTCGGGCCGGATCGGCACGCCCTCGTACATGATCGTGGTCATGCCCGCGATCAGCGGACCGTAGATGATGTAGGAGTGTCCGACCACCCAGCCGATGTCCGAGGTGGTGAACATGGTCTCGCCCGGATTGCCGCAGTAGATCAGTTTCATCGAAGAAGCGAGCGCGACCGCGTAGCCGCCGACATCGCGCTGCACGCCCTTCGGCTTGCCGGTCGTACCCGAGGTGTAGAGGATGTACGACGGCTCGCTCGATTCGAGCCAGGCGCAGGGCACCTCGGCCTTGGCATGGTTCGCGGCGAATTCCTTCCAGTCGACGTCGCGCCCGGCCACCGTCGGCATCTTGGTGTCCAGCCCGCGCTGGTAGATCAGCACCTTCTCCGGTGGGAACTGGGCAAGGCGAATCGATTCGTCGACCAGCGACTTGTAGAGCACGGCTTTGCCCATCCGGCTGCCGCCGTCCGCGGTGATCATCAGCTTCGGCTTGGCGTCGTCGATGCGCGCGGCAAGGCTCGCCGCGGCGAAGCCGCCGAACACCACCGAGTGCACCGCGCCGAGGCGCGCGCAGGCGAGGATCGCGAAGCAGGCCTCCGGAATCATCGGCATGTAGATGATCACCCGGTCGCCCTTCTTGACGCCGAGCGACTGCATCATCGCCGCGGCGCGGTTCACTTCGGCGTGCAGCTCGCGGAAGCTGTAGCTCTTTTCCTCGTCGACCTCGGTCGAGATGTAGACCAGCGCCGTCTGATCGCCGCGCGCCTCCAGGTGACGGTCGATCGCGTTGTAGCAAAGGTTGGTCTCGCCGCCGACGAACCACTTGGCGAACGGCGGGCGCGAATAGTCGAGCACCTTGCCGAACGGCTTGTGCCAGTGGACCAGCCTGGCCTGCTCGGACCAGAACGCGTCCTTGTCGTCGATCGAGCGCCGATGAAAGTCCTGATACTTGCCCATGACCCCTCCTCCTCCCGAATCTGCCGCGCGGATCCGAGTCCGCCGGCCCGGGCCGCTATGCGTTCATGTCGACGACCACGCGCCGGCTCACGCTCCCGGCGATGAAATCGCCGAACGCCTCCGGCAACTTGTCGAACGCAATCGTACGCGCCATTTCCTTCAACAGCGGCGGGCGCATGTCGCCACCGAGCCGCTCCCACACCCGGCGCTCGAGCTCGGGGCTCGGCGCGTCGGTCGAGTTGATGCCGAGCAGGCTCGCGCCGCGCAGGATGAACGGCATCACCGTGCTGCTGAAGGCCGGGTTCGCCGCCATGCCGATCGAAGCGATCACCCCGTTGACTTTCATCGTGCTCGCCATCCAGGCGAGCACCTCGCCGCCGAGGTTGTCGACGGCCCCGGCCCAGGTCGCCTTGTCGAGCGGACGGATCTTGGACAGATCCAGGCTCGAGCGCAGCAGGATCTCTCTTGCGCCGAGCTTTTTCAGCCAGTCCGATTCGGCTTCCTTGCCGGTCAGCGCGACCACGTGATAGCCGAGCTTGGCGAGCGCCGCGACCGCGATCGAGCCCACCCCGCCCGTGGCGCCGTCGACCACCACCGGGCCGTTGGCGGGCTTGAGGCCGTTCAGCTCCATCTTGTTGATCGCCAGCCCGGCGGTATAGCCGGCGGTGCCGAAGGCCATCGCCTCCCACAGCGTCATGCCCTTGGGCAGCTTGACCACCCAGGCCGCCGGCAGGCGCGCGTATTCGGCGTAGCCGCCGTCGTGCTTGACGCCGATCTCGTGGCCGACGCCGAGCACGGCGTCGCCCTTGGCAAAGCGCGAATCGCTCGAGCTGACCACCGTGCCCGAGAGGTCGATGCCGCCGATGCAGCGCTCGCGCAAGAGGATCCTCCCCTTGCCGGTCGCGGCGAGCGCGTCCTTGTAGTTGACGTCCGAATACGCGACCTTGATCGTCACCTCGCCGGGGTCGAGCTCCTCGAGCGCGCACTCGACGAACTCGGCCTTGACCGAGGACTTGTCCACCTGGGTGATGCGGTAGGCCTTGAACTTGTCCATGCGTCTCGCTCCTCCTGTTTTCGTCCGGCCGCCTAGTGACGCGCCCGCTCGCGCCGAAGGTATTCGAGCGACTGCATCTCGTGCAAGCGGCTCGCGGTGCGCGAAAACTCCGCGCTGTGCGTGCCCTCGACGAACAGCGCCTCGGGCTGCGCCTCGGCCGAGACCACCAGGTTGACCCCGTCGTCGTAGAGCACGTCGACCAGCCAGGTGAAGCGGCGCGCCGCGTCCGAGTTCTTCGCCGACATGCGCGGCACGCCCGACAGGAACACCGTGTGAAAGCGCCGTGCCAGGTCGACGTAGTCCGTGTACGAGCGCGGTCCGCCGCAGAGCACCGAAAAGTCGAACCACACCACCCCGCCCGCGCGCTTGCGGTAGGCGAGGCTGCGCCCTTCGACGTCCAGCTCGTGATGCTCCTCCTCGACGTCCTTCAGCGCGTCGAACGCGCGCCCGAGCGCCGCCTCGGCCCCGGGACCGACGTGGTAGACCTTGAGCTTTTCCATCTTCAAGAGGCGATAGTCGGTGCCGCTGTCCACCTCGAGCACGTCGAGGCGCGACTTGATCAGCTCGATTGCCGGCAGAAAGCGCTCGCGCTGCAGGCCGTTCGGGTAGAGCCGGTCGGGGTGGTAGTTGGAGGTCATCACGAACTCGACGCCGAGCGCCGTCACCTGCTCGAGGTAGCGCCCCAGGATCATCGCGTCGGCGATGTCCGAGACGTGGAACTCGTCGAAGCAGATGAGACGGTACCGCCGCGCGGTGCGCTCCGCGAGCTTGGCGATCGGGTCCTCCTCGCCCTTCAGCGCGTCCAGTTCGCGGTGGACCTCGCGCATGAAGTGGTGGAAGTGCACCCGACGCTTGCGCTGCAGTGGCACACAGAGGAAAAAGGCGTCCATCAGGAAGCTCTTGCCGCGCCCCACCCCTCCCCACAGGTAGACCCCTTTTGGGAGCGGCGGCTTGACCAGAAAGCGCTTGAGCGCGGTGTTACGCCGCGCCTTGTAGGCCTTCCACTCCTCGTACAGGCGCTGCAGACGCTCGACCGCCCGCCACTGGGAGGGGTCGGCGATGAACCCGCGGCCTGCCAGGTGCAGGCCGTAGAGCGAAAGGACGTCAGGGCTTCCGCTGCTCCGGGATCGGAGGATCTTGATCGCGGTAGCGGGGTCGAGAGCGGGTTTTGCGGTCACCGGCATGCGCCCGCGGAGCTTGTTGCAGTGCGCGAGAGGCGCTCCGCCGGGCTGGGAGGATTCTAACGGATCGTAACCGGCCACTTCCTTGAGCCCCGCCAGGTCTTAGG
>JAJDNJ010000192.1 GCA_022340705.1 Betaproteobacteria bacterium | reverse complement strand
TGCTTGGGGCGGGACTCCGTCGCAGCGCGGAGCCCTCGCGCAAAAGGAGGTTAGAGCGGGCCGGCGGGCGTCGGCGCGGCCGCGCCGGGGTTCCGCTTCAGGACTTCCGTGCCGACCTTGCCGGCAGCGATTTCGCGCAGCGCGATCACCGTGAATTTGTCCTTGTTCGGCTCGACCAGCGGCGAGGCGCCGGCGCCGAGCTGGCGAGCCCGATAGGTCGCAGCGAGCGTGAGCTGAAAGCGGTTGCCGATATTCGCGAGGGCGTCGTCTACGGTGATTCTGGCCATGATCTGAAATCCGTACAGTGAGGGTTTTGCGGGGTGTTCGGTGGCCTCGGCCACGGGGTCAGTTGTCAAACAGCCTGGGGTGCCGCGTGAGCTGTCGGGCAGTGCGGACACGCTCAGCGCGCAGGACGCCCAGCAGTTCGCGCCGGGCCGTCTCGAAATCGTTGTTGATTATAACGTATTCGAACTCCGGGGCATGGCGCATTTCCTCGTGCGCATTCGCCAGGCGCCGGGCGATGACCGCCTCGCTGTCCAGTCCACGCGTGCGCATCCGGCGCCCGAGCTCGTCCACCGAGGGCGGCAGGATGAAAATCGTCACGCAACCCGAATACAGTCGGCGCACCTGCGCCGCGCCCTGCCAGTCGATTTCGAGCAGCAGGTCCTCGTCGCGCGCGAGCGTGTCGTCGATTACTTTCTGCGAGGTGCCGTAGCGGTTGCCGTGCACCTCCGCGCACTCGAGGAATTCGCCGCGCTCGACCATCGCCTCGAACGTCGGCGCGTCGACGAAGTGGTATTCGCGGCCATCCTGCTCACCGGCGCGCGGCGCCCGGGTGGTGTAGGACACTGATAGCCGGATGGCGGGCTCTTCGGCGAGCGCCGCTCGGATCAGCGAACTCTTGCCCGCGCCCGAAGGTGCGGTGACGACGAACAGCAGCCCGCTCATTCGATGTTCTGCACCTGTTCACGCATCTGCTCGACGAGCAGCTTGAGCGCGAGGGCGGCGTCGGACAGGCCCTGCGAAGCGGCTTTCGACGCAAGCGTATTCGCCTCGCGGTTGAGCTCCTGGGCGAGAAAGTCGAGACGCTTGCCCGCCGGCCCGCGCTGCCCGAGCACGCGCAGTACCTCGTCGAGATGCGTGCCCAGACGCGTCAATTCTTCGTCGACGTCGACGCGCGTGCCGAACAGCGCGAGTTCGGCGCGGATCCGATCGTCGTCTGTCGAGCCCAGCGCGTCGCGCAGGCGCTGCGCGATTTTTTCCTTGTACGCAGCCATCGCCTCCGGCACCAGCGGCGCGGCCGCAGCGACGCGCTCGCGCATCTCGGCCACCCGCACACGGATCGCCTCCGCCAGCTTCGCGCCCTCGCGCGCGCGCGCAGCGACCAGTTCGTCGAGCGCCTGCCGCGCGAGCCGCTCGACGCTCTCGCGGGTTTCCGCCTCACTGAGCGCATGCTCGGCCATGATGCCCGGCCAGCGCAGCACGTCGGCCACGCGCAAGGGTTCGGCCTCGGGAATCGCCTTGCGCACCTCGGCCGAGAGGCGCGCGAGCTCGGCCAGGCTGTCCGCGTCGAGCGCGGTGCGCGGCAGGTGGCCCGCGCCGCCCGAGAACTGCATTCGACATTCGACTTTGCCGCGCCCGAGCCGCGCCGCGAGCATCTCGCGCAGCATGGGCTCATGCGCGCGCAGTTCCTCGGCGATGCGAAACTGCAGGTCGAGAAAGCGACCGTTCACCGAGCGCAGCTCGAGGCTCAGCCTGCCGCGCGGCATGTCTACCGCAACGGCGGCGTATCCGGTCATACTGTGGATCATGATGCGCGCGAGGACGAGAGGATTTCAGTGCGCGGCGCCGTTGGCGTGGACGCGCCGCCCGCGCGATCTTTCGCTCGTAAGGAGCGCGTATCATAGGGCGATTATCGGCGCGCGCCAACCAGCCATCTGGCGCCGGGGGCGCCGCGCGCCGCGATTGGCCGAGCGGGGCGTCGGGCCATGGCATTGAAGTACAGCTTCGCGAGCATCTGCCGGATCGGCGCGCGTCTGGTGAATCAGGACCGCGTCGGCCACCGGGCAGCCGACGCGGCGGTGCTGATAGTCGTGGCGGACGGCATGGGCGGGCATCCGCGCGGCGAGCTGGCTGCGCAGATTGCGGTCGATCAACTCATCGAAGACTTTACCGAGCAGGCGCGACCCAGGCTCGCGCGGCCCGCGGTGTTTCTGGTCGGCGCGTTCCGGCGCGCGCACAGCGCAATCTCACGCGTGGCGCGCGACATGGGCATTCGGGAAGCACCGCGCGCGGTGCTCGTGGCCTGCGTGCTGCAGGATGGCGCGGCGACCTTCCTGCACGCGGGTGACGCGCGCCTGTATCTTCTGCGTCGCGGCAGCATCGTGTTGCGCTCCAGGGACGACTCGTTCGTTCAGCGGCTCATCGACACGGGGCGTATGGACGAGGAATTCGCCGCCGTTCATCCGGACCGCAATATCGTTCTGAAATGCGTCGGCGGCGGCGAGGTTTTGCGCCTGCGGCGTCCAACGCGGATCCAGCTCGAAGCCGACGATATCGTGATGCTCTGCTCGGACGGATTCTGGGGTCCTCTGATACCGGACGAGATCGCGAAGGGTTTGCGCGGCGAAAATCTCGAGGCGGAGCTGAACGTGCTGGCGCGGCGGGCGGAGAAGAGGACCGGTGCGCAGTGCGATAATGTGTCGGTTGCGGCGGTGCGGTGGGAAGAACCCGCGCGCCGCGCCCGCGGCAGGCGCGCTGCGGCGCCGGCCGAGGACTTGCCGACCGAGTCGTAGCTTCCGAGCAGGAATGAACGAAATGACGTCCAGGCCGAGCGGCCGTGCGCCCGACGCGTTGCGTGCGGTGCGCTTTACACGCGGCTACACGCGACACGCCGAAGGCTCGGTGCTGGTCGAGTTTGGCGAGACACGCGTGCTGTGCACCGCGAGCGTCGAGCAGCGCGTGCCCGGGTTTCTCAAGGATCAAGGCCGCGGCTGGATCACCGCCGAATACGGCATGCTGCCGCGCTCGACCCATACGCGCACCGACCGTGAGGCGGCGCGTGGCCGGCAATCGGGTCGTACGCAGGAAATCCAGCGCTTGATCGGGCGTGCGCTGCGTGCCGCGTTCGATCTCGGCGCGCTCGGCGAGCGGACCATCAAGATCGACTGCGATGTGCTGCAGGCCGACGGCGGTACGCGCACCGCGTCGATCACCGGGGCCTTCGTCGCCGTGCACGACGCGCTCGCCTGGATGCAGGCACAGGAGCTGATCGACCGGCTGCCGGTGCGCGATTTCGTTGCAGCGGTGTCGGTCGGCCTGTACCAGGGCATGCCGGTGCTCGACCTGGACTACGCCGAGGATTCGGCCTGCGACTGCGACATGAACGTGGTGATGACGGGCGAGGGGCGCTTCATCGAGCTGCAGGGCACGGCCGAGGGCGAGCCGTTCACCCGCACGCAGGTCGACGCGCTCATGCTGCTCGCTGAAAAGGGCGTGCGTGAGCTGGTCGCCGCGCAGCGCGAGACGCTCGGCCTGACCCGGGCGTGAAGGGGCTGGAGAAGCTCGTCCTGGCGAGCGGCAACCCCGGTAAGCTGAGCGAGATCGGTGCGCTGCTCGCTCCGCTTGGCATCGCCGTCGTGGCGCAGGCTGCGCTCGGCATCGCCGAAGCCGACGAGCCGCACGAAACCTTTCTCGAGAATGCGCTCGCCAAGGCGCGCCACGCAAGCCGCGCGAGCGGTTTGCCGGCGCTCGCAGACGATTCGGGCCTGTGCGTCGATGCGCTCCGCGGCGAGCCGGGTGTCCATTCCGCGTACTACGCCGGGCGGGAAGGATCGCGCGCGCAGCGCGATGCGGCAAACAACGCCAAGCTGCTCGCCGCGCTCGCTGCGCAGGCCGACCGCAGCGCGCACTTCGCCTGCGTCATGGTGCTGATGCGTCGTCCGGACGATCCGCAGCCGCTCGTGGCCGAAGGCAACTGGTACGGCGAAATCGGGCGCGCGGCGCGCGGCGAAAACGGCTTTGGCTACGATCCGCTGTTTCTGCTGCCTGGGCGGGGCAGCACTTCGGCCGAGCTGCCGGCAGAGGAGAAGAACCGCATCAGCCACCGCGGGCAGGCGCTCGCACGCCTTCTCGACCGCCTGCGCGAGGACCCATGAGCGCGCAGACGTTGAGTGTGCGACGTCCCAGCGAAGTGCGGCTCTCGCGGCTGCCGCCG
Organism: Betaproteobacteria bacterium; assembly: GCA_022340705.1. Lineage (GTDB taxonomy): Bacteria > Pseudomonadota > Gammaproteobacteria > Burkholderiales > SG8-39 > SG8-39. Next base: position 995 of record JAJDNJ010000192.1, on the reverse strand, counting down.
CTCGCGCTCTACGTCCACATTCCATGGTGCGTGCGCAAGTGCCCGTACTGCGATTTCAACTCGCATGAGCGCGGTGGTGAGCTGCCGGAAGCGGAATACGTTGACGCCCTCGTCGCCGACCTCGACGGCCTGCTGCCCTCGATCTGGGGCCGGCGCGTGTCCAGCGTGTTCATCGGCGGCGGGACGCCGAGCCTGTTCTCGGTCGCGGCGATCGAGCGCCTGCTGTCGGCGGTCCGCGCGCGCGTCGTGCTCGAGCCCGACGCCGAGGTGACGCTCGAGGCGAATCCGGGTACCGCGGAAGCGGGACGTTTCCGAGGCTACCGCGAAGCGGGTGTCAATCGCCTGTCGATCGGGGTGCAAAGCTTCGACGATGAGATGCTGCAGCAACTCGGGCGCATACACGATGCCCACGAGGCACGCCGCGCGATCGAGATGGCGCACGAAGCCTTCGACAACGTCAACCTCGACCTGATGTACGGCCTGCCGGGGCAGACGCCGGCGCAGGCGCAGGCCGACCTCGCGGAAGCGCTGCGCTGGGAGACGCCACACCTGTCGGCCTACCAGCTCACGATCGAGCCGAACACCGCATTCTTCTCCAGGCCGCCGCAGCTGCCGGAGCACGACGTCTGCGCCGACATGCAGCGCATGGTCGAGGAGACGTTCGCCGCGGCCGGCTTCGAGCACTACGAGACCTCGGCCTTCGCGCAGGCGGGGCGGCGCTGCCGGCACAACCTCAACTACTGGCAGTTCGGCGATTACCTCGGCATCGGCGCCGGTGCGCACGGCAAAATCAGCTTCCTGGACCGCATTACCCGCCATGCGCGCATCAAGCAGCCACGCGAGTACATGGCGTCGGCAGTACGCGGCGCGTCCGTAGGCGAGGATCGCACCGTCGAGCCGAAAGACCTGCCGTTCGAGTTCATGCTCAATGCACTGCGACTGATCGACGGCTTTGCGACCGAACTCTACGTCGCGCGCACCGGGCTGCCGATTCA
>JAJDNJ010000190.1 GCA_022340705.1 Betaproteobacteria bacterium | reverse complement strand
AGGGCAATACCGCGCAGCAGACGCGTGCGCGTCGTTTCGTTCAGGGTGCCTAGGACCCGGACTAGATATTCGCGCTCGATCTCATAGCGTGGGTGCATCAACCGGTTGGCGAGTTCGCCCGAATCGGTGAACAGCAAGAGGCCAGAGGTGTTCAGATCGAGGCGTCCGACCGCGATCCATTGGCCCTGACGCAGCGGCGGAAGGCGCTGAAAGACGGTCGGGCGTCCGCCCGGGTCGCTGCGTGTCACCAACTCGCCGACGGGCTTGTGATAGAGCAGCACGCGCACCCGCGCGTTCGCAGGGCGCAAACGCACCGGTCGACCGTCCACCTCGATGCGGTCATGCACGCTCGCCTGGTCGCCAAGGCGCGCCTTTCGGCCGCGGACCGTGACCCGCCCCGCCGCGATCCAGCCTTCGATGGTGCGGCGTGATCCGAGTCCGGCGGCCGCGAGCAGCTTCTGCAGCCGCGCCTGGGGTGGATCAGCGCTCGGCGTCGGGTTCGGCCGGGCTTTCGTTCGCCGGCGCTGCCCCCGCGATGCCTTCTGAGACACGGTCATCGACGGTCTGTGCTTCGACCTGCAGGGTCTGCGCGATCTCCTCGAGCGGCGGCAATTCCTGAAGCGAGCGCAGCCCGAGATCGTCGAGAAAAGTTTTGGTCGTGGCGTAAAGCGCCGGCCGCCCTGGCGTTTCGCGCTGCCCGACCACGTCGATCCAGCCGCGTGCCTCGAGTGTCTTGATCACCTGAGGGGAGACCGCGACTCCGCGGATGTCTTCGATGTCGCCCCGGGTCACCGGCTGCCGATACGCAATGATCGCGAGCGTTTCCATCACTGCGCGCGAATAGCGCGGCGGCTTCTCCGGCTGAATGCGCTCGATCATCGTCTGGAACTCGGGGCGGGTCTGGAAGCGCCAGCCGCTTGCCAGATGAACCAGCTCGACCGCACGCCCCGCCCACTCTTCGCGCAGCTCCTGCAGCAGCCGCCGCAGCGTGTCGGCGCCGATGTCCTCGTCGAACAGCCGACGCAATGCCCCGAGCGACAGCGGCTCCGGCGTGGCAAGCAGCGCGCCTTCCATCACGCGCTTCGCTTCAGTGGGATTCGGCATTGCTTAATTTTACGTAGATCGGCGCAAAACACTCTGCCTGTGTGATTTCGACCAGCAGCTCGCGCGCCAGCTCGAGCACGGCGAGAAAGTTGACCACCAGGACGGCCACGCCACGCGTCGGATCGAACAGCTCGCCGAATTCCACCACGCGGTGTTCGCGCAGGCGCCGCAGGATCGTGCTCATGTGCTCGCGCACCGAAAGCTCCTCGCGCGAGATATGGTGGTGCGCTGCGAGTCGCGCGCGGTGCAGGAGCCGGCGCCAGGCCTCGGCAAGGTCCTGCGGGTCGACCGCGGGCAGCTGCTCGACGACCGTACGCTCGATCCAGACCGAGACCGTGATCACGTCGCGCCCCACCTGTGGGAGCTGGTCCAGCGCCTGCGCGGCTTTCTTGATGCGCTCGTACTCCAGCAGCCGGCGCACCAGCTCGGCGCGCGGGTCCTCTTCCTCGGCTTCCTGCGCCGGCGGCCGCGGAAGCAGCATGCGCGACTTGATCGCCATCAGGATCGCGGCCATGACCAGATATTCGGCCGCCAGCTCGAGGTTGCGCGCGCGCATTGCATCGACATACTCGAGGTATTGCCGCGTGAGCGGCGCCATCGGGATGTCGAGGATATTCAGATTCTCCTTGCGGATGAGGTACAGCAGCAGATCGAGCGGCCCCTGGAACGCCTCGAGCACCACCTCGAGCGCGTCCGGCGGAATGTAGAGGTCGCGCGGCAGCTCGATCAGCGGCTCGCCGTACAGCTTGGCTTGCAGCGCCTGGGGGTCCAGCGTCTCGAGGGAGGCCGTCATGGTCAGGCGTAGGTCAGCCCGAGCGCCTCGCGCACGTCGCGCATCGTCTCGGCGGCGAGCCGGCGCGCCCGGTCGCAGCCATCGGCCACGATGTTGCGCACCAGCGTCGGGTCGTCCAGGTAGATTTGTGCGCGCTCGCGCATCGGCGCGAGCTCGGTCTGCACCGCATCCACAATTGGCTGCTTGCATTCGAGGCAGCCGATCCCGGCGGTGGTGCAGCCCCCGCGCACCCAGTCCTTGCGCGCCTCATCCGAGTACACCTGGTGCAACGACCAGACCGGGCAGCGCTCCGGCGTTCCCGGGTCGGTGCGCTTCACGCGCGCCGGATCGGTCGGCATCGTGCGGATCTTTTTCTCCACGGACTCGGGCGCCTCGCGCAGCGCAATCGTGTTGCCGTAGGACTTGGACATCTTCTGACCGTCGAGCCCCTGCAGACGCGATGCCTCGGTGAGCAGCACGTCAGGCTCGACCAGAATCTTCTTACCGCTTCCCTCGAGCCAGCCGTAGAGCCGCTCGCGGTCGCCGCGCGGCAGGTTCTGCTGCTCGTCGAGCAGCGCCTGCGCGCGCTGCAGGGCCTCGGCGTCGCCCTGTTCGAGATACTTCCCGCGCAGCTCGGTGAACAGACGCGCCTTCTTCGTGCCGAGCTTTTTCACCGCGGCCTTGGCCTTGTCCTCGAAGCCCGTTTCCCGTCCGTACAGATGGTTGAACCGGCGCGCGATCTCACGCGTAAATTCCACGTGCGGAACCTGGTCCTCGCCCACCGGCACGTATTTCGCCCGGTAGATGAGAATATCGGCGGACTGCAGCAGCGGGTAACCGAGAAAGCCGTAGGTCGAGAGGTCGCGATCGGTGAGCCGCTCCTGCTGATCCTTGTAGGTCGGCACGCGCTCGAGCCAGCCGAGCGGGGTCATCATCGACAGCAGGAGATGCAACTCGGCATGCTCTGGGATGTGCGACTGCACGAACAGGGTCGCCTGCGCAGGGTCGACGCCTGCCGCAATCCAGTCGATGACCATGTCCCAGGCGTTCTTCTGCACCTGCCCCGGGCTTTCGTAGTCGGTGGTCAAGGCATGCCAGTCGGCGACGAAGTACAGGCAGGGGTACTCGGCCTGCAAACGGATCCAGTTCTTGAGCACGCCGTGGTAGTGGCCCAGGTGCAGGGCTCCCGTGGGCCGCATGCCGGACAGAACGCGGGGTTCGTACATGACGGCTCAGCGCAGAAGGGATTCGGAAACAGTCACCAGCGGTCGCAGTACGGTCCCCAGCGTACCGGTGACCAGCAGCAGCACGATCACCGGCAGGCCCCAGGGCTCGAGCTTGGCGTACTGCCAGGCGGCGCGACCGGGCAGCAGGCTCGCGACGATGCGGCCGCCATCGAGCGGCAGAATCGGCAGCAGGTTGAGAAACATGAGCACCAGATTCACGCGGATGCCGGCGAGCGCCATCAAGCCCAATGGCAGCGCAAAGAAGCTCGGCATCAGGTGTGCGAGGTGATAGAGCAGCGCCCAGCCCAGCGCCATCACCAGATTCGCGCCCGGCCCGGCCGCCGCAACCCAAGCCATGTGCTGGCGAGGCTTGCGCAGCGCCGACACGTTTACCGGCACGGGCTTCGCCCAGCCGAACAGAAAGCCGCCCACACCGGAGAGCGTGCTCAGTACGAGGATCACGCCCGGCACCAGGATCGTGCCGACCGGGTCGATGTGGCGCAGCGGATTCAGGCTGATTCGGCCCTGGGCATACGCGGTGAGATCGCCGAAATGGCGCGCCACGTAGCCGTGCGCCGCTTCGTGCAGGGTGATCGCGAACAGAACCGGGAGGGCGTAAATCGCGATCGTCTGTACGAGTGGGCCGACGTCCATTGATTCAGGGATTGATCGGGGCGAATTCTAGCAGAGCGGACCCGAGGCGCTCTAACCCGCGACGCCGATCGCGGCGGCATCGCCTCGGCCCCTGCGCAACACCAGGGGCTCGTCTCCCGTCAGATCGATCACGGTCGTCGGCTCGACCCCGCAACCGCCTGCGTCGACGACCAGGTCGAGCTCGTGCTCGAGGCGCGCGCGGATCTGCTGCGGATCGGAAAGCGGTGTCGCGTCCTGCGGAAGCTGCAGGGTCGCCGAGAGCATCGGCTCACCCAGCTCTGCGACCAGCGCGCGCGCAACGGGATGCGAAGGGATGCGCACGCCGATCGTTTTGCGCCGCGCATGCAGCAGGCGGCGCGGGAGCTCGCGCCGCGCGCGCAGTATGAACGTGAAGCTGCCGGGCGTCGCGGCCTTGATCAAACGGTATTGACTGTTGTTCACCAGCGCAAAGGTCGCCACCTGCGCGAGATCGCTGCACACCAGGGTGAGATGGTGACGCTCGTCGAGTGCACGCACCCGCCGCAGGCGCGCCAGCGCGCGCACGTCGCCCAAGTGGCAGCCTAGCGCGTAGCACGAGTCCGTCGGATAGGCGATCAATCCGCCCTGCGCGACGATCTCTGCCGCACGCCGCACCAGTCTCGGTTGCGGGTGCGTCGGATGAATCGCGAAATATTGCGCCACGCGCTCAGGACCGCCAGGTTTCCGCGATCGAGGGCACGGGCAGCGCGATCCCGGGCAGCGCGCCGAACTCGGCGCCCTCATCGGGCGCGTGAAAATCCGAGCCGCACGACGCACACAGGCCGAAGTGCCGGGCCAATGCCGTAAACAGTCCGACCTGATCGGCTGAATGGTTCGATGTCTCGATTTCCAGCGCCCGACCGCCGAGCGCACAGAATTCGGCGATCAGCGCGTGCAGCGCGCCTGCGCTGAATGCATAGCGCCCGGGGTGCGCGAGCACCGCCTGTCCACCCGCCCCGAGGATCCAGCCAATCGCGTCGCGCAGCGCGGCCCAATCGTGCGGCACGTAACCGGGTTTGCCCGGCACCAAGTAGTGGCGAAAAGCCTCCGCCGGGGTCGCGACCACAGCCGTTGCGGCGAGGTGGCGGGCAAAATGCGTGCGCCCGATCATGGCCGGATTCTCGGCCAGCGCGAGCGCGCCTTCGAAGCTGCCGCGAATCCCGGCGCGCGCGAGGCTGTGCGCCATCGCCTGCGCGCGCCGCGTACGCCCCGAGCGCACCCGCGCCAGGCCGGCAGCGAGTGCGGCGTCACTGCGATCGATCCCCAGACCGACGACATGGACCGTCTTCCCGCGCCAGGTAACCGAGATCTCGACGCCATTTACAAAGCCGATCCCGACCTCTCGCGCGGCCACCTGCGCCTCCTCGAGGCCGGCGAGCTCATCGTGATCGGTCAGCGCCAAGAGGTCGACACCGCGCGCCGCGGCGCGTCGGACCAGGTCCGCGGGCGCAAGGCGCCCGTCAGACACATTCGAGTGGCAGTGCAGATCGACGCTCACGCCGGCGTTTCGAAAAAATTCTCGATTAGGCCCGCGACCGCTTCGGGCTGATCGTGGTGCAGCATGTGCCCCGCCCCATCGACGGTCACGTAGCGCAGTCGGGCGAACGCCGCGCGTCGCGCGGCGTGGTCTTCAGCCGAAATCTTCGCCCTGCGAAGGACCTGCGTGTCGCTCGCATCCACCCAGAGCACCGGCGCCGAGACTTCGGCCCAGCAGGCGCGCACCTCTTCGTAATGATAGAGCAGCGGATTGATGATCTTGTGCGCAGGGTCGCCGCGCAGCGCGACACTGCCGTCTTGCGCGCGACGCCCCCAGTGCCGCGCGAGAAACTCGGCGCGCACGCGCGTCAGGCGCGGATTGTTTTTCTGCATCCGGTCAGCGAGCGCGGCGAAATCCGCATAGGGCTTGAGGCTGGGCGGCGCGTGCAGTTCGTCGAGCCAGCGTCGATAGCGCCCGGGCGCCTGATCGGGCGTCGTGGCGGCCAGACCGAAGCCCTCCAGGTTCACCAGGCGCTCGACACGCGCACTGCGGATCCCAGCGTAGAGGGTGGCAACGTTGCCGCCCAGGCTGTGGCCCACCAGCTTGACCGGCGCATCGCCATGGAATCGGTCGAGCAGGACATCGAGATCGCCGATGTAGTCTGGAAACCAGTAGCAGTCCGAGCGCCCCCAGTCGGTCAACCCGTAGCCGCGCCAGTCCGGCGCGTACACGTCCCAGGCCGCGCCAAGCGCATCGACGAGAAACTGAAACGACGCCGAGACGTCCATCCAGCCGTGCAGCAGCACCATGCGCCGATGCCGCTCGCCGGGCCAATGACGGACGTGGTAGCGCAGACCGCGGACATCGAAATACAACGATTCGCTCTGGCGCATGACCCTGTCAGACATCCGGGGGCGCGATCTTAGCAAGCCTGACGCGCGCGCTAGGCCGGGTGCAGCGCGCTTTCCGACAGTCCGGGGCCCGCCGCACGACCGGAGATCAGGTCGGCGAGCGCGCGTGCCGAGCCGCAGGCCAGCGTCCAGCCGAGCGTGCCATGTCCGCTGTTGACGTACAGGCCCGCGACAGGCGCGCGCCCGACGATCGGCACGTTGCTCGGCGTCGCCGGACGCAGACCCGTCCAGTACTGCAGATCACCTTCGACCGCCAGACTGGGAAAGAGCTCGCGCAGGCGCGAAGCGATCGCGTCACAGCGCCGGCGGTTGATTGTCGTGTCGTAGCCGGCGAGCTCGGCGGTGCCCGCGGCGCGCAAACGGTTACCGAGGCGCGAAATGACGATCTTGTGCGCCTCGTCGGTCAGGCTCACCCAGGGCGCCTCGCTCGCGCCCGGCGGCAACGGGACGGTGATCGAATATCCCTTCAGCGGGAAGATCGGAAGTCGAATGCCGAGCGGTGCCAGCAGCCGCGGGCTGTAGCTGCCGAGCGCGACGACTACCGCGTCGGCGGCGACGACATCGCCGCGCGCAACGCGCGCCCCCCGCGCCCGCCCCCCCTCGAGTTCCACACCGCTGACCACGGCACCGTAACGGAATTCCACACCGCGTGCCGCCGCCATTGCAGCGAGCGCCTGGGTGAACCGCTGTGCGTCGCCCGTCTCGTCGCTCGGCGCGAAGACGCCCCCGGCGAGCGGCACCCTGCTGTGTCCCAAGGCCGGCTCGAGCGCGAGGCACTCGGAGGCGCTCAGCACCTGGCGCTGCGCGCCGTGCCGGCGCATCGCCTCGGCGTGACGCGCGAGCGACTGGAACTCATGACGATCCGTACAGAAATGCAGGATGCCGCGTTGCAGGGCGTCGTACTCGATCGCGGTGCGCTCGCGCAACGCAATGAGCTGTTCGCGACTGTAGCGCGCGAGCTCGGCAAGGCGCAGCACGCTGCGCTCGAAGCGACCGGGGAGGCATTCGGCCAGGAAGCCGAATGCCCAGCGCCACTGCGCGCTATCGGCGCGCCAGCGGAACAGCAGCGGCGCATCCTCGCGTCCCAGCCAGCGCAGAATCTTCGGCAGTGCCGACGGCTTGGCCCAGGGTTCGGCATGCGCCGCGGAGATCTGCCCGCCATTCGCACCGCTCGTCTCCATCGCTGGGCCCGGCTGGCGCTCGAGCACAATCACGTCGTGTCCGCTTTCCGCGAGGTACCAAGCGCTGGTGACGCCGATCACGCCCGCGCCCAGGACCAGTACTTTCATGCCGTTATGATAGCGGCCATCGACCACCCCTCCGCCCGAGTCGCTGTCAATGCCGCTGTATTCCTTCGACACCCGCCACGTCGAGCTGCGCGGCGCGCACCATTACATCGCGCCGGATGCCACCGTTCTGGGCTCAGTGATCTTGGAGAACGACGCCAGCATCTGGTTCAACGTCGTCATCCGGGCGGACAACGACCGCATCCATGTCGGCGCGGGAACCAACGTGCAGGACGGCTCGGTCCTGCACGTCGACCCAGGCTACCCGTTGACTCTCGGATCGCGGGTCAGCATCGGCCACAAGGTGATGCTGCACGGCTGCAGCATCGGCGACGGTACCCTGATTGGAATCAACAGCGTCGTGCTGAACGGCGCGCGCATCGGTCGCGGCTGCCTGATCGGGGCAAACAGCCTGATCACCGAGGGCAAGGCGATTCCCGACGGCGTTCTGGTGCTCGGCTCGCCCGGCAAGGTGGTGCGTGAACTGAGCGCCGACGAGCGCGCCAACCTGCTGCGCATCGCCGACGGCTACGTCGAGCGCGCGCGTCGGTTCAAAACCCAGCTGCGCGCGCAGCCTTTGCCCGAGTCGGCGCGTTAGGTGCGCCGCTCTTACTTAGGCGCCATCCGGATCGCGCCGTCGAGCCGGATCGTCTCCGCGTTCAGCATCTCGTTCTCGATGATGCTGCGCGCAAGCTGCGCGTATTCGACCGGACGGCCGAGGCGCGAGGGAAACGGCACCTGCTTGCCGAGCGACTCCTGCGCCTCCTTGGGCAAGCCCATCAGCATCGGCGTCTCGAAGATGCCAGGCGCAATCGTGCATACCCGGATGCCGTTGCGCGACAGGTCGCGCGCGATCGGCAGGGTCATTCCCACCACGCCGCCCTTGGATGCCGAATAGGCGGCCTGCCCGATCTGTCCGTCGTACGCGGCGACCGAGGCGGTGTTGACGATCACGCCCCGCTCGCCCGCGGCATTCGGGCCAGCCTTTGCCATTTCGAACGCGGCGAGCCGGATCATATTGAAGGTCCCGATCAGGTTGACCGTGATGACCTTGGCAAACGTCGCCAGATCGTGCGGTGCCTCCTTGCCGAGGGTGCGTTGCGCGGCGGCAATGCCTGCGCAGTTCACCAGAACCTGGAGCCCACCGAAGGCTTTCACGGTCGCCTCGACCGCGGCCTTGCCGTCTGCTTCCGAGGTCACGTCGCACTTGATGAAACGGGAATGCGCGCCCAGCTCCTTGGCGAGCTTTTCCCCGGCCTCCGTCTGCATGTCCGCGATCATCGCCTTGCCGCCGTTCTCGATCGCCATGCGCACCGTGGCCGCCCCGAGCCCCGACGCACCGCCCGTGACCAGAAATACGCTGTCTTTGATCTGCATGTCGCCCTCTCGCTTAAGGCCGCGGATGGTATGCGGATTTCCTCGCGCCCGGCAAGCGCCGGATCGCTGCGCGGCTATAATTCACTAAATAGTTTGGTCTCCAAACGATTCGCACCATGCTGCGCCTCGCCTTCGGCCTGGACTTCGCCGATCTCTACCAGCGCGAAGGGCTGAAGCGTCTCGACGCGCACTTCCTCGAATACCTGAGCGAGGCGGACGCCGACCTCGGGCGGCGCCTGCGCGCGGCGCGCGAAGCGCCGCAGACGCTCGACGCGAAGGGCGAAGCCGCACTGCTTGTCGAGGCGGCCCCGCTGCTCGAAGATTTTCTCGCCGGCTTGTTCGGTATCGAGGGCGAAGTCCGCGCGCTGGCCGAGCGGCACAGCGCGCTCGCACCGCTCTACGCGGTCAAGCGCCAGTTCGTCCAGCGCCGCGCGCTACACAAGGTCGGCGCGGACGAAGCCGCGCAGATCGATGGCCCCGCGCTCGAGCGGCAGCTGTCCGAATGGTTCGGGGAAGCGTTTTCCGAGTTGGCGTTTGCGCGCCACGTGACGGACTGGCAGGCCGACGAGACGGCGCATGCCGAACGGCTCGTGGCCGCCGCGCGCTACGCAGCCTGGGCGACCACGACGCCGCAGGGCCGTCGCCGCAACGCGGCCGGGGTGCTGTTCAAGTCCCCGCGCAAGCTCGACATGATGCGCCTGGTGCCGGTGCAAACCGAGACGATCGATGCGCACGCGACCCACCGACTGGGTGAGGACCACCGACGTCGGCGCGAAGGCTTCGCACTCACCGATTCGGGTACCGACCTGGTGGGCGCGCTAGACGAAACTCATTACTGCATCTGGTGTCATGAGCAGGGCAAGGACTCGTGCTCGAAGGGGCTGAAGGAGAAGCCGCCTGCGGCCGGCTATCGCAAGACCGCGTTCGGCGTGCCGCTCGCCGGCTGCCCGCTGGAAGAGCGCATATCGGAATTCCAGTTGCTCAAATCGCGCGGTCAACCACTGGCGGCACTCGCGATGATCTGCATCGACAACCCGATGGTGGCCGCCACCGGACACCGGATCTGCAACGACTGCATGAAGTCGTGCATCTATCAGAAGCAGGATCCGGTCAACATTCCGCAGGCCGAAACGCGCACCCTGAAGGACGTGCTCGAGTTGCCCTGGGGCTTCGAGCTGTATTCACTGCTCACGCGCTGGAATCCGCTCAACCTGCGCCGGCCGCTGCCGCTCGCGCCGAGCGGACGCCGCGTGCTGGTGGTCGGGCTCGGGCCGGCCGGTTTCACGCTCGCCCACCATCTGATGAACGATGGGCATGCGGTGGTCGGCATCGACGGCCTCAAGATCGAGCCGCTCGCGCCCGAGCTATCGGGCGTCGACACGCGAGGGCGTCGGGTCCCCTACGCCCCGGTGCAGGACGTGCACCGGCTGTACGAGCCGCTCGAAGCCCGGGTCATGGCGGGATTCGGCGGCGTTGCCGAGTACGGCATCACCGTGCGCTGGGACAAGAATTTTCTCAAGCTGATCCGGCTGCTGCTCGAGCGGCGCGCGGCATTCGCGATGTTCGGCGGCGTGCGCTTCGGTGGCACCCTGACGCTTGAAGACGCCTGGAGTATGGGCTTCGACCATGTCGCGCTGTGCGTCGGGGCGGGCAAGCCCACGGTGCTCGACATTCCGCATGGACTGGCGCGCGGCGTACGGGCCGCATCCGACTTCCTGATGGCGCTCCAGCTGACTGGCGGCGCGAAGATCGATTCGATCGCGAACATGCAGCTGCGCCTGCCAGTGGTGGTGGTCGGCGGTGGCTTGACGGCGATCGACACGGCGACCGAGTCGCTCGCGTATTACGTGGTGCAGATCGAAAAATTCCTCGCGCGCTACGAAATTCTGGCAGCCGCACAGGGCGAGGATGCGGTGCGCGAGACCTGGGACGACCAGGAGCGCGAGATCGCCGAAGAGTTTCTCGCCCATGCGCGCGCAATCCGCAGCGAGCGCGCATCGGCCGCCGCGCAAGGACGCGCGCCGCGCATCATCGAGCTGCTCCAAGGCTGGGGCGGCGTGACGATCGCGTACCGCCGGCGCCTGATCGACAGTCCCTCCTACACCCTCAACCACGAGGAGGTGGAAAAGGCGCTTGAGGAAGGGGTGGTGTTCGCCGAGGGCCTGTCGCCGCGTGCGATCGACGTCGACAACTACGGGGCGACGCGCGGCGTGCAGTTCACCGTTCAGGCGCGCGAACCCGACGGCAGCTGGCGCGCCGCGGGCGAGCACTGGTTGCCGGCGCACACCGTTTTCGTGGCCGCCGGCACCCAGCCAAACACGGTTCTCGCACGCGAGGACGCGGCCCATTTCAGCCTCGCAGGGCGCTATTTTGCCGCCTGCGACGAGCAGGGCCAGCCGCTCAAACCCGAATACGCTTCTTCCAAGCCGGCGTCCGCCGAGGTGCTGCTCTCGCGCAGTTCCGACGGGCGCTTCGTGAGCTACTTCGGCGATGTCCACCCGTCGTACTTCGGC
>JAJDNJ010000177.1 GCA_022340705.1 Betaproteobacteria bacterium | reverse complement strand
GGCGCCGGCGCGGTGGTCACGGTCAACGATGTCACCGAGCCGCGCCGTGCCCTGGGCATGCTCTCGCATCTCGCGTTTCGCGACGCGCTCACCGAGCTGCCCAACCGGGCGCTGTTTTTCGACCGCCTGCGCCAGCTGCTGGTCGATGCGCGCCGCCACGGCGGCGGCTTCGCGGTCCTGGTCGCCGACCTGGACGAGTTCAAGCAGGTGAACGAGCGCTTCGGCCAGAAGACGGGGGATGCGCTGCTCCAGGTCGCGGCCAAGCGCCTGCGCGCGGCCTCGCGCGAGGCCGATACCGTGGCGCGCATCGGCGGCGATGAATTTTCCGTCGTGCTCTCGCGTACCGCGCGCGCCGAGGACGCCGTAATGGTCGCCGAGCGCATGGTGCGTGCGTTCAGCGCGCCGGTGGTGGTCGGCGGCAAGTCCTGCCAGGTGGGCATCAGCATCGGTATCGCGCTCTATCCGGCCAATGGCACCGACGCCGACACGCTCGTCGCGGGCGCCGACGGCGCGATGTACAGCGCCAAGCGCGCCGGCGGCAAATGCTTCCGGGTGGCGGGCTAGGGCGTCTCCCGGAACGGTACGATCAGGGCGCGTTCTGGGGTGCGCGCAAGCGCCGCCCGAGCGCGCGCACTAGCGCGCCGATCACCGGCAGCTTGCTGTAGAGCTCCTCGGCCGCGTCCCAGTAGTCGCGGTGCACGATCACCCTGCCGCGTCCATCGAACAGCAGATGCGTCGTGCCGCGGATCTCGAACGCGCGCCGCAGCGCGCGAAACGCGAAGACCCAGGCGACGAAGGCTTCGCGCTCGCCGGCCAGGCGCGAAACGATGCGAAAGCGCGGCGCCTCGGTGGTCTCGAACATATGCTCGAACACGCGCCGAATCGCCGCGCGCCCGCGGACGTCGTTGAACGGGTCCTTGAACTGGGCATCGTGCGCGTAGAACTCGGCGATGCGCGCGAGGGACTCCGGTGTCAGCGTCTCGTACCAGTCGATCAGGCGCGCGAGCGCGGTGGAGGTGCAGTGCGCGACGGGACCCAAACGCGCGCTCATATCCCCGCCCCGGCGCCGACCTGGTAGATGCTGACCGGCGTGACGCGCCCGCGCAGGCGCACCTCGCCGAGCGAGCGCAGGCCGAGGCGCGCGTGGTCCTCGGGCGCGCAGGCGTCCACGGTCTCGCGGCTCGCCAGCACGAGGGTGCCTTTTTCCTTGTTGAGCTGCTCGAGGCGCATGGCGATGTTCACCGCGTCGCCGAACATGGCGTAGTTCATTCTCTCCTCGCTGCCGACAGCGGCCGCCGCGACGCGTCCGGTGTGCACGCCGATGCGCGTGATCATCGGCTCGTCGCCGGCGAAGTCCGCGGCGGCGAGCCGCGCCTGTATTGCGAGCGCGGCGGCGAGCGCGCGCGCGGCGTGTCCGGGACAGTCATCGGCGAAGTTGAACGAGGCGTGCACCGCATCGCCGATAAAGGAATGAATGATGCCGCCGTGCGCGCGGATGGTTTCGTCGATGATCTGGAAGTAACGGTTCATCAGCTCTACCATTCGCTCCGGCGGCAGCCGTTCGGCGAGCGTGGTGAAGCCGCGCAGGTCACTGAACAGGATCGTCGTTTCGCGCAGCTCGCGCGCGGCCGTCTCGGGCGCATCACCGAGCGCGTCGTCGAGGATACGCGAGGCGATCTCGGGGCTGACGAAGCGCCCGAATTCGCGCCGGATGACTTCGCGCTCGCGCAGGCCCGCGCTCATGCGGTTGACGTGCAGGGTGAGGCGCCCGAGCTCGTCGTCGCCGAGCACTGGCGCCGGCTCGCCGTAGACGCCGCGCGCGACGCGCACGACCGCCTGGTCGAGCTGCGCGAGCGGCTCGCTGATCTGGCGCGCGGCGAACAGCGCGGCCAGGCCTCCGGCAGCGAGCGTCGCGAGCAGATCGAGGAAGATCACGTCCTCGATCGACAGGCCCTGTACACGGCGCAGCGGCGCGAAGGCGGTGAGGTCCATGACGATGATCAGTGGCGGGAGCACCGCAAGCATGCTGAGCGCGAGCCAGAGGCGCGGCACCAGCTGCCCGCCGAGGTCCCGCTCGCGCGGGGCGCTGCTTGCGCCGAGCGCGCTGCGCGCCAGGCGCGCGCAGTCGTTCGCGGCGAACGCGGCGTAGAGCGCGAAGTAGGTCGCATAGACCAGCGCGTACCAGGCCAGGGCGCTGGCCTTGTACGACGGCGAGAGCACCTCGAGCAGGGCTTCGTCCGGGACGTAGGCACCGCTCGAGAACACCCAGGCGGCGTAGGCGAAGCCGATGGCAAACACCCACAGCCCCGAGTAGAGCGGCAGCCGGTTGAGGCGGCGGTAGGCGCGGCGCGCCGGCGCACGGCCCTCGAGTGCGGCGCGCACCGGAGCGAACAGTAGCGCCGCGGCAGTCGCGTTGAGTGCCATGAACACCGCGAGGTTCAGCACCAGCATGGCGTAGGGCGCAGCGCCGAGACCGGCGACCACGAGGTAGGCGCCGGTGAACAGCAGATCGACCAGTCCGGTCCCCGCCATGAACAGGCGATAGCGCAGGTCGAGCGCGCGCGGCGTGCGTGGCGCGGGCGTCGAGGGGGCGCCTGGCATGGCGATCGCGCTCATGCGCCGGTGAAGCGCCGGATGCACCAGAAGCGCAGCCGGTGCGGCAGCAGCGCCACGCATTTCAGGCCGCGCGTAAAGCGCCCGGGGAAGTGGATCTCGAACGCGCCGCGGGCAAAGCCGCGCAGGATCTCGTCCGCGGCCTGCTCGGCCGAGATCATCGCCGGCATGCGAAAACGGTTCCGCGCGGTGAGCGGGGTATCGACGAAGCCGGGATTGATCAGAGTGACGGCGATGCCGTGGCGCGCGAGGTCGAGCCAGAGAGATTCGGCAAGGTTGATGAGCGCGGCCTTCGAGGCGCCGTAGGCGAGGCTGTTCGGCAGGCCGGTGTAGCCCGCGGCGCTCGACACCAGCGCCAGCGCGCCGCCGCCCTGCGCCTTCCACTGTGCCAGGCAGGTCGTGTAGACGTTGAAGGCGCCCTCGAAGTTGGTGCGCCAGATTTCCCGTGCGGCTTTCGCGTCGGGGGCGATCGCGCGCATCTCGCCATAGGTCCCGGCGCAGGCGATCGCGAGATCGAGTCCGCCCCAGCGCGCGACGATCGCCGCGAGGCTCGACTCGAGCGTGGCCGTGTCAAGCACGTTGGCCGGCAGGCGCAGGCACTCGGCGTGGCGCGCGAATCGCGCCTCGAGCGTTTCGGCGCCGCGCGCACTCACTGCGACGCGTGCGCCGGCCGCAAGCAACCGCTCCGCAGTCGCGGCGCCGATGCCGGTCGACCCGCCCACGATCCAGACGCGCCGATCGCGCCAGTCGCGGATCTTCGGATTGAGTGCCATCGCGCGTGCCTGCCCGCCTCCGTCAGCTCCGGCGGCGAAAGGCGAGAACGACCTCGCCGACCTGGAAGCCGAACTTGCGCATCACGGACTTGTTGAGCATGACCCGCTCGTCCTGCAAGTACATCCAGTCCTCGACGTCGAGGTTCCAGGTCGTGCCGTCGACCTCGAGCGCGAGCACGTAGGTCCAACGCAGCGCGTTGCCGCTCACCACGCCCCGCGCCTCGCCGACCACATCGGCGGCGGTGCCGCGATAGCGACCGTCGGCGCTGCGCGTGATGGTCCACACGCGGCGCGAGGTGGTGCCGTCCGAGTAGCGGAAAGCCTCGTCGAGCACCAGCGCGCCGTTGGTCACGCGGCCGCGGATCTCGACAGTGAAGCGCTTGACGACCGCGCCCGAGCGGTCGGCGAAATAGCCCCAGGCGTCGACCGTGCCGTCGAAGTAGCGGTACAGGTCGAGCGCCGGCTTCTCGCCACGATATCGGGCGGGGTCGACGCTCGTGCAGCCGGTCACTAGCAGCAGGCCTGCGAACAGGGCGATGATCACTCTAGGCATGGACGATCTCCGGGGAACGGCCGAACTCGCGCCACAGCAGCGCGGCGGCGGCGAGCTTCAGCGCGCAGGGCACGAGGCAGTAGACGTAGTAGAGCGGCGCGACGGTCGGCGCCGCGCCTGGCTGGTAGCCGAGCCAGGCGAGCAGCGGCAGCGCCAGGCCGGCGGCGAGGGCGAGGTTGAGCTTGGTGGCGAAATTCCACAGCCCGAAGTAAGCGCCTGCGCGCGCCTCCTCGGCTCGCTCGTGGATCACGTCGGCGAGCAGCGCAGGCGGTAGCGCCAGGTCGGCGCCCAGTGCGAGCCCGGAGAGCACGCAGATCGCGCCGAAGGCGAGCGCGTCGCCAGGGCCGAGCAGGAACGCGCAGACGAAGGCGAGCACCGCGGCGAGCATGCCGCCGAGCCAGGCGCGCGCCTTGCCGCCGCGTCGCGCGGCACCGACCCAGAACGGCAGGCTCACGGCGCCGGCGAGGAAGTAGATGGCGAGGAAGGGGCCGGCGAGGCGCGGCAGCTGCAGCGCATCGCTGACGAAGAACAGCACCAGCGTCGCGGGCAGCGCGGTGGCGATGCCGTTCAGGATGAACACGGCGAATAGCGGACGGAACGCCGGGTTGGCGAACGGCGCGGCGATGCCGCCGAATCGGTGGCTGCTCGGCGCCGCGCGCGCGCGCCGGGCGGGGCGCGGCGCCCCGACCAGCGTCACGAGCGTGGCAATCGCGGTCATTGCAGCGAGCAACCAGGCGAAACGCGCCAGCCCGGCGTCGAGCGTCGGTGCGAGCATGGTCGGCAGCACGCTCGCTGCAACAACGCCGGCGATACCGAAGGCCTCGCGGCTCGCGACGACGCGCGTGCGCTCGTGCGGGTCGTCGCCGAGCAGCGCGCCCCAAGCGTGGTAGCTGACGCTTGCCAGGCTGAAGCCCAGGTACACGGGAACCAGCGCCAGCACCAGCCACGGAGCCAGGCCGATGCCACTGCGCGGCGGGTTGAGTACCAGCAGCATGCCGAAGCCGAGCAGCAGCGCGCCGGCGCCGGCGAGAAGGCGCGGTCGCTGCAGGCGGTCGTTAAGCACTCCGACCAGCGGGTCGGCGAGCGCGTCGAGCAAGCGCGCGGCGAGCAGCAGCGAGCCGAGCAGCGCGAGGTTCATTCCGAGCACACCGCCATACAGGTTCGGCAGGTGCACATAGACCGGCAGCGCGGCGCTCGCCAGCGGCAGGCCGAGCGCACCGTAGGCCGCCAGCGCGCTGCCCGGAATGCGCGCGTTCGATCGCACGGCTAGCGTTCGCCGATCAACGCGGCACGCAGCTCCGGTGCGCTGGTGCGCGGATCGAGCCAGATCGCGAAGAAGGCGCGCGAGAACGCGGCGTCATCGATCTCGCCGAGCAGCCGACCGTTGAGGTAGAAGCGCGCACCCTCGCCCGGGCGGTGCACGCCGGCGACCGCGTCGCCGGCGGCGACATCGGGCATCAGCCCGCGCAGGCGCGCGCTCCAGCGGCCGAGCTGCTCCGGATTGCCGAGGCCGAGGCGCTCGATTTCCTCGATCGAGCGCTCGGCAATCGATTCTCCGTCGATCGCGCGCGCATAGCGCACCACGAGCGCGAAGGGCCGGGACAAAGCGAGCCTGCCGTCCGGCGCCCACAGCGCGGCGTCGTAGATGCGCAGTCCGAGCCAGCTGAATGTGCCCTGGCCGACGGGCTGGAGCGCGTAGCGTTGCGGGGGCGCGAGCTCGATCACGGCGCCGGCCGATCCGATGGTCGCGGCGAGCGCGATCAGGACGAGGCGCAGGAGCGTTCGCATCAGGACCTCCGCAGCAGGAATTGCACGACGTCGGTCGAGCCGGCGAGAAAGCCGGCCTCGCAGTACGCCAGGTAGAAAAGCCACATGCGCTCGAAGCGTTCGTCGAAGCCCAGCGCGCGCAGCCGCGGCCTCGCCGCGGCAAAGCGTTCGCGCCACAGTGCCAGCGTTCGTGCGTAGTCGACGCCGAAGGCTTGCGACTCCACCACGTCGAATCCGGCGCGCACGGCTTCGGCCTGCACCCGATCGATGCTCGGCAGCATGCCGCCGGGGAAGATGTACTCGCGAATGAAGTCGCTGCCCGCGCGGTAACGCGCGAACAGGGCTTCGTCGATGACGATCGTCTGCACCAGCGCACGCCCGCCGCGCGGCAGGCTGGCGGCGAGCTTCGCGAAGTACGCCGGCCACCAGCGCTCGCCGACCGCCTCCAGCATCTCGATCGAGACCACGGCGTCGTAGCGCGCCTGAAGGTCGCGATAGTCGCGCAGTTCGAAGCGCGCCTGGTGGCCAAGGCCGGCCTGCGCGATGCGCCCGCGCGCGTAAGCGAGCTGCTCCTGCGAAAGCGTGATGCCGGACACGCGCAGCCCGCGCCGCGCGGCAAGCTCGGCGAAGCTGCCCCAGCCGCAGCCGATCTCGAGCAGGTGGCTTCCCGCCGGCGCGGAAAGGCGCTCGAGCGCGCGCTCGAGCTTGGCGGCCTGCGCACGCTCCAAGCTGCGCGTCGCGTCGCCCTCGAACAGCCCGCTCGAGTAGGTCATGCCTTCGTCTAGCCAGAGGCGGTAAAAGGCGTTGCCCAGGTCGTAGTGCGCGGCAATGTTGCGACGTGCGCCGCGCCGCGTGTTGGCGCGCAGCGCGTGCAGCAGGCCGTGCACCAGGCGCCCGACCCGGCTGCCGTAAAGAGCGCCGTCGAGCGCGGCGCGGTTGCGCGCGAGCAGGGTCAGCAGCCCAGCCGGGTCGGCGCTCGTCCACTCGCCTTCCATCCAGCCCTCGGCGAAGCCGATGTCGCCCGAGTACAGGATGCGGCCGAAGGCGCGCCAGTCGCGCACCGCGATCTCCGCCTGCGCCCCGCCGGGGCCGAAATCGAGCGTAGCGCCGTCGGGCAGGGTCATTCGCAGGCGCCCGAGCGCGAGGCGCTCGAGCGTCTTCAGTACCGTGCGTGCCGCGAGCGGCGGCGCGACGCGCGGCAGGGTGGTGGAATTCATCGGCTGATCTCCTCGAGCGGCGACGCTGGCTTGGTTTGGAACGGCACGCGCTTGGCCCAGAGCTTGAGCGCCTGCCAGTGAATGCGCGCGATCACCCCGAAGGTCATCAGCGGATGGCGCAGCAGTGCGCCGATGATGGCGCGGCTGCCGATCGGCGCGCCGCGCCCCGCGAGGCTGGTGACAAGCAGCGGTCCCGCCTCGTCGGCGTAGTCGATGCGCGCAATGCGCTGCGCGCCTTGCGCGAGAAATCGAAAGCGGTAGCCGCCGCGCAGCGTGCAGAAGGGCGACACGTGAAGGACTTTGCGCGTCTCGAGCATCTCGCCCGGCGCGATCGGCCGTGCATCGGCGTGCGCGAGCAGGTAGCAATGGCGCTCGCCGAAGGTGTTGTTGACCTCGGCGAGGATCGCGCGCAGGCGTCCGGCACGGTCCTCGCAGAACCAGAAGCTCACCGGGTTGAACACGTAGCCGAGCACGCGCGGAAAGCACTGCAGCCAGACCTCGCCGTCGGCTGCGCCGAGCCCCTCGCGCGCGAGCAGCCTGCGGACCCATTCGAGCGGATGCGAGCCGTCGCGCGCCCCGTGGTCGCGAAAGTCGAAGGACAGCAGATTCCAGCGGTTGATAGAAAGCAGTGGACCGCGCATCGACTCGAGCCGGCTGAGCGGAATGCGCAGGAAGAACACGCCGTAGACGAAATGGTTTTCCACCGGGCGCAGGCGTCGGTGCATGACTTTGCCGAGCAGCAGCTCCGCTGCGGGCGCGCTCATGCCGCCGCCTTGAGCTGCGCGGCCGCCGGCTGCGCGGCCTGCGACGCGTCCTGCCAGGGGGCTGCGACGCCGAACGCATTCGCCACCGCGAGCGCCGAGCGCAGGCCGTCCTCGTGAAAGCCGTAGCGCGTCCAGGCGCCGCAGAACCAGGTCCGGTTCGCGCCCTGCAGCCCCGCAAGCGCGGCCTGCGCGCCGCCCGAGCGCGCGTCGAACACCGGATGCGCGTAGTCGAACTCGGCAATCACCGACTGCGGCGCTGGTTCGCGGTGCGGGTTGAGCGAGACGATGATCGGCGCCTCGAACGGCAGCGGCTGCAGCTTGTTGATCAGGTAGTGCACGCCGACCGCGCGACCCTGTGGTCCCTCCTCGCCGGCGCTGTAGTTCCAGGCCGACCAGATCCTTCGGTTGCGCGGCAGCAGCGCCGCGTCGCTGTGCAGGACCGCCCGGTTCGGTTGATAGGGAATCGCCTCGAGCGCGGCGCGCTCGGCGCCGCTCGCCTGCGTGCCGAGAATCTCGAGCGCCTGGTCGCTGTGGCAGCCGAGCACGAGTGCATCGAAGCGCTCGCTGCCGCGCGGCAGACCCGGTGCGCTGTGCACGAAATCGAGGGTCACGCCGCGCGCGTCGCGTCGTGCGCGCCGCACGCGCGTGCCCAGGCGCAGGTCGGGCAGCCGCGCGAGCAGCCGCTCGACATACTGGCGCGCGCCGCCGGCGACGGTGAGCCATTGCGGCCGGTCGCCGAGCGTGAGCAATCCGTGGTTGCGGAAGAAGCGCGCGAAGCTCGCGAAAGGGTACTCGAGCATGGTGCGCGTCGGGCAGGACCAGATCGCGGCGGCCATCGGCAGCAGGTACCAGTCGCGAAACTCGGCGCTGTAGGCGCGCCGCGCGAGAAAGGCGCCGAGCGTTTCGCTGCGCGCCACGTCCTGTGCGGCCTCTCGGTTGAAGCGCAGCACGTCGCGCAGCATGCGCAGGAAGCCGGGGCGCAGCAGGTTGCGGCGCTGGGCGAAGAGCGTGTCCAGGCTGGTGCCGGCCCACTCGATGCGCGGCGCGGCGAGTGACAGACTGAAGCTCATGTCGCTCGCCGCGGTCGGCACCCCGAGCTGGCGGAAAAGCGCCACCAGGTTGGGGTAGGTGCGTTCGTTAAACACCAGAAAGCCGGTGTCGATGCCGTGCGAGACGCCTCCGATCGAGACCTCGACCGTATTGGTGTGGCCCCCGGGGCGCGCGGCCGCTTCGAACAGCGTGACCCTGTGGCGCTCGGCGAGCAGCCAGGCAGCCGCAAGGCCGGAGATCCCGGAACCGACAACAGCAATTCTCATATTTGTCCTGGACAAAACTGTATATGGGCCGCATAATGTCGCTCATGATTGGATTTGTCAACAACTTGTCCTAGACAAATGGTAAGGCCGCGCACGGACCACCTGATGTCGATTGCCGCGGTCGAACGCGAGACCGGGCTGCCGAAGGACACCCTCCGGGTGTGGGAGCGGCGCTACGGCTTTCCCCGGCCAGAGCGCGACCCGCGCGGCGAGCGGCTCTACCCCGAGGACCAGATCGCCCGGCTGCGCACCGTGAAACGGCTGATGGACCGCGGCATGCGCCCCGGGCGGCTGCTCGCGCTGGACGCCGACGCGCTCATGGCGCTCGCGGAAGAAAGCTCGGGCGACGCGCCGCCGCGCAGCGCGCTGCACGATCTCGCCCTGTTCCTGCTCAAGACACATCAGGCAGGCGAGCTGCGCCGCGAGCTCGTTCAAGTTCTGATGCGCGACGGCGTGTCGCGCTTCGTCCTTGAAACCGCGGCCCCGCTCGCCCGCCAGGTTGGCGATGCCTGGGCGCGCGGCGAGCTGCAGGTCCACGAGGAACACCTGCTCAGCGAGGTACTCCAGGCCGTGTTGCGCCAGGCGATCGCGCAGCTCGGCGCACCGGCGGGCCCGCCACTCATCCTGTTGACGACGCTGCCCGATGAGCGCCACGGGCTCGGCCTGCTGATGGCCGAGGCGATCGCGACGCTCGAGGGTGCGCGCTGCGTGTCGCTCGGGACGCAGACTCCGTTGCAC
The DNA here is from genome assembly GCA_022340705.1 of Betaproteobacteria bacterium. Taxonomy (GTDB): domain Bacteria; phylum Pseudomonadota; class Gammaproteobacteria; order Burkholderiales; family SG8-39; genus SG8-39. Next base: position 8,105 of record JAJDNJ010000177.1, on the reverse strand, counting down.
GATATTGTTGCCGCGGCGATCGCTCAGAACGCCGACATCGTCGCCCTTTCGCTGAGCAGCAACGCCACGCCCGCGCAGACGGTGGAAAGCCTGCGTCTGCTGCGCGCGCAGCTTCCGCCCGCGATCGGGTTGTGGTGCGGTGGCGCGGGTGCCGGGCGGATCAAGCGCCTGGGCAAAGGCCTGCGCGTGATCGGCGAGCTCGCCGAGCTCGGCGCCGCGCTCGACGACTGGCGCGCCACCGGCGTGGCTGCGCGCGGTTGAGCGGCGCGCCGTCCGCTTGGGCTGGTACCATCGCCCCCTTTTGCGCGCCTCTCATGCTCTACCCCGAACTCTTCAAGTCGCTCGAACGCCTGCGCTGGAACCTGGAGGACGACGTGCCCTGGGCCGCGTTCGACCCCGCGCGCCTGTCCGACGAGCAGGCGCTCACGATCAAGATGAACGCGATCACCGAGTGGGCGGCGCTGCCCGCGACCGAGATGTTCCTGCGCGACAACCGCGCCGACAGCGACTTCTCGGCCTTCATGTCGGTGTGGTTTTTCGAGGAGCAGAAGCACGCCCTCGCGCTGATCGAATACCTGCGCCGCTTCCGCCCCGAACTCGCGCCGAGCGAGGAAGAGCTGCACGCGGTGCGCTTTCCTTTCGATCCGGCGCCGCCCCTCGAGACGCTGATGCTGCATTTCTGCGGTGAGATTCGCCTCAATCACTGGTACCGCTGCGCCGCCGAATGGCACAGCGAGCCGGTGATCCGCGCGATCTACACGCTGCTGTCGCGCGACGAGGCGCGTCACGGCGGCGCCTACCTGAAGTACATGAAACGCGCGATCGAGCGCGACGGCGACGCAGCGCGCGTTGCCTTCGCCAAGATGGGCGTGCTGATGGCGGCGAGCGCGCGCAGCGGCAAGCCGCTGCATCCGACCAACCTGCACGTCAACGCGGCACTGTTTCCGAACGACACGGTGCAGAGCCGCTTGCCCGATCCCGAGTGGCTCGAGCGCTGGCTCGACCAGCAGATCCGCTTCGACCGCGTCTGGGAGCAGAAGGTGATCGACAGGATCCTGAGCAACCTGTCCAAGCTGCTCGAAGCGCCGATCGGCTCGGTGCAGGACCTGTCGCGCTACCGCCGCAAGCTGCAGCGCGCCGCGGCCTGAGCGCCGGCCGGCGTGCGCGTGCGGCCGGAGACGGGCACAATCGCGCTTTACCGACCGACACGAGGGGAGGGTCGATGGCCGAGCGTTCACTGTCCGGCAGCTGCCTGTGCGGCGCCGTGCGCTACACCGTAACCGGCGAAGCGAAGCGCTTTTTTCACTGCCACTGCTCGCGCTGCCGCAAGGCGACGGGCACCGGACACTCGAGCAACCTGTTCGTCAAGGGCAGCCTGAAGTGGGACAGCGGCGAGGACCAGGTGCGCAGCTTCAAGCTGCCGCAGGCCGAGCGCTTCACCAACGCATTCTGCGCCACCTGCGGGGCGCGCCTGCCGCGCTTCATCGCGCAGCAGGGCATGGTGTTCATTCCGGCCGGCTCGCTCGATGACGAGCCGGACATCGGTCCGCAAGGTCGGATCTTCCAGGGGTCGCGCGCCGGCTGGTCCTGCCAGGGCGACACGCTGCCCGGGTTCGAAGAATACGCAAGCTGAGCGCGCGCAACGCGCTGCGAAAGGCGAGGGCGTGAGTCCGACGCAACGCCGACGCTTCCTGCTCGCCGCGGGAGCCACGCTCGTTGGGCCGCTCGTCGGCGCGGGCCCGGCGCGCGCGAGCACGCTGTACACCATCGGCTTCGTGTCGCCGGTCGCGCAGGGTGCGCGGGACGAGGCCCTGATGACGGGGTTGCGCGAGCACGGCTACGTGGAGGGCCGCAACGTGCACGTCGAAATGCGCTTTGCCGACGGCAAGCCCGAGCGCCTCCCCGGTCTCGTCGGCGAGCTGGTCGCCCAGAAGGTCGACCTGCTCGTCGTCGGCGCGACGATCGGCGCGCGCGCGGCCAAGCGCGCGACGACGAGCATCCCGATCGTGTTCGCCGGATCGAGCGATCCGGTCGCCGGCGGCATCGTGACGAATCTGCGCCACCCCGGCGGCAATATCACCGGGATCTCGCTCGCCTACGGTGACGGCTTTGCGGGCAAGTGGATCGAGCTGCTGAACGACGCCGTTCCCGGTCTCTCGCGTGCCGCGGTGCTCTGGAGCTCGAGCAACAAGGCGGCGTCGCGTTTCGTGAACGAGCTGCGGCTGGCCGCGCGCAAGCTCGGGATCGCGCTCGACGTGCACCACGCGAAAGACAGTCCGGAGCTCGATGCGGCGCTCGCCGCGATTCGTTCCGGCGACGCCCAGGGACTCGTCGTGACGCCGAGTCCGTTTGCGGCCAGTCAGCGGCGCAGGCTGGTCGCGTTCGCGGCCGAGCAGCGCCTGCCGGCAATCTACTTCTTTGCGAGCTTCGCCAATGCGGGTGGCCTGATGACCTATGGGCCGGACATTGCCGATGCCTACCGGCGCGCGGCCTTCCTGGTCGACAAGGTTTTGAAGGGCGCGAAGCCGGGGGACCTTCCCGTCGAGCGCGCGAGCAAGTTCGAGCTCATCGTCAACCTGAAAGCGGCGAAGACGATCGGGCTGACGATTCCGCCGGCGTTCCTGCTGCGCGCCGATCGGGTGATCGAGTGACGCTGGACGCGAGCGGAGCGCTCGAAGCCCTGAAGGCCGAGCTCGAGCGTTTCGGGCAGGCCAATGACGCCGGCACGACCGAGCGCCCCCGGCGCATGCTCAACATCACGCGCGACACCGGGGAGTTCCTGAGTGTGCTCGTGCGCGCGACGGGCGCGCGGCGGATCCTCGAGATCGGAACGTCGAACGGTTATTCGACGCTCTGGCTCGCCGAGGCGGCGCGGGAGATCGGCGGGGCCGTGACCACGGTGGAGCGTGCCGAATACAAGATCGGTCTCGCCTTGGCCAATTTCGAGCGCGCCGCGCTCGCGCCGTTCATCAGCTTGGTTCATGACGATGCGGGACATCTCTTGCAGCGCAGTGAGTACCATGCGTATGACTTCGTCTTTCTGGATTCGGAGCGTCCGGCGTATCCGGCGTGGTGGCCGGACCTGGCGCGCGTTTTGCGCCCCGGTGGCCTGCTGGTCGCCGACAATGCGACCTCGCATGCGGGACAGATGGCGCCCTTCGTCGCGCTGGTGAAGGCGGATCCGGAGTTCACGAGCTGCCTGGTGCCGGTGGGCAACGGCGAATTCCTGGCGGTCAAGGCGCCCGCCTGAGCGCGCGCGCTGCGCAACACCGGACGGTACAACTTCCGTAGATTACTGGGGGTCACCAATGCTCATCGACGGCGCCTGCCATTGCGGGGCGATCCGCTTCAGCGCGGAAATCGACCCGTCGAAGGTCATGCTCTGCCATTGCACCGACTGCCAGGTGCTTTCCGGCTCGCCGTTCCGTCATGTCGTGCCGGCGCCGGTCGAAAAGCTCTCGGTGGCGGGCAATCCGAAGACGTACGTCAAGCTCGCGCAAAGCGGCAATCGTCGCGCGCAGTCCTTCTGTGCGGAGTGCGGCACCCCGATCTATTCTGCGGCGGCGGAGAACCCGACCTGGGTCAGCATCCGGCTCGGTTGCGTGCGGCAGCGCGCGCAGCTCAAGCCTGCGGCGCAGATCTGGCAGCATTCCGCGCTGCCCTGGCTGGCGGAACTCTCGTCAGTGCCAGGCTCGCCCGAACAGCAGGCCATTTCGGTCGCCGCGCCGCGGTAGCATTGCGCCGCGTCCGGCTTGGCCGGATGCCTTCGCATGCGGCAACCCTGAGCAGGGAGAGCAATGGAAAACTTTCTCAAGTACTGGCGCCCCAGCATCCTGAGCGTGCTGCGCATCGTGTCGGCCTTCCTGTTCATGCAGCACGGCGCGCAGAAGCTGCTCGGCTTTCCCGTGGCGCAGCGCGCCCCATTCGATCTCTTTTCGCTCTCCGGAATCGCCGGGGTGCTCGAGCTGTTCGGCGGCGCGCTGCTCCTGATCGGGCTTTTCACGCGCCCGGTCGCGTTCCTGCTTTCCGGGCTGATGGCGTTCGCCTATTTCATCGCGCACGCGCCGCGCGGGTTCTGGCCGATCGCCAACGGCGGGGAACTTGCGATCATGTTCTGCTTCGTATTCCTCTATCTCAGCTTTGCCGGCGGCGGCAGCTTGAGCATCGATGTTCTACTGCGGCGCAGATAGGCAGCGAGCACTGCGCAATCAAGCCTTCGTTCCTCTCTCGTCAACCTCGTTCAGAAACTGGAGGGCAATCAAACCGTCATGCAGGATTTTCCCCACCATTACTCCGCCACCGCGCGTGCCGAGGCGGAGGGCGACGTCGCGGTCGAGAGCCCGCGTCTTCCCGCTCTTGTTTCTGCAGGGCCTGCCGAATTCGGCGGTCCGGGCGACCGCTGGTCTCCCGAGACGCTGCTCGTCGCCGCCGTCGCGGACTGCTTCATCCTCACGTTTCGCGCGATTGCGCGCGGCTCCAAGCTTGCGTGGACCTCGCTCAGCTGCGAGGTCGAAGGGACGCTCGATCGGGTCGAGCGGGTGACTCAGTTCACCGGGTTCCAGGTGCGCGCGGCGTTGCGCGTGCCGCCGGGTACCGACGAAGCGCGCGCCAAGCGGCTTCTCGAGCGGGCGGAGCAGGGCTGCCTGATCACGAATTCGCTCAAGGCGAAAACGCAGTTGTCGCTGACGGTCGAGACGGGCGGCTAGGACCGGGCGCGCACGGCAACAGCATGCGCGCGCGTGGTGTTACTTGTCGGCATTCGCGGCGCGCTGCTGCGCCTGCTGCATCGCGGCGTCGATCTTCTGCTGCGACTGCTGCATGGTCTGCTGACCCTGCTTCAGCTCCTGCTTCTTGGCGGCGGCGACCGTCGCCGCGGTGCTGGCGGTCTCCACGCCGCAGCCCGCGAGTGCGGCAGCGGCTGCAAGCACGATGAGCGTTTTCATGGCGGTCCTTCGATCCGAGTCGGTCTGCACACTATAGGCGCCGGCTCTCAGACCTGCCGTCAATTCCGTCACGCGGCGCAGCGATGACCGGCTTGCGCGGCACCGCTGGTCGTGGCGCAGCGCCCGTCCGTCGGCGCGCCATAATGCGGACCTCGTCGCCTGATGGAGAACGCTGATGAAGGCATGGCGCTTGGCTGGCGCCGGCGGCGCACTCACATTCGAGGAGCGCCCGGTACCGGAGCCGCGCGAGGGGGCGGTGACGCTGCGCATGCGCGCGACGCCGGTGCTGACCTACATGGCCGATGTGGTCGCCGGAAAGCTCGCCGCGTACCAGTTTCCTGCACAACCCTTCACCCCCGGCACGAACGGATACGCCGAAGTGTTGGCGGTCGGGCGTGGCGTGTACGGGCTGCGCGCCGGTGACGGCGTCGTGCTCAACCCGCATTTCGTCGCGAATGAAACCGCGGCCGATGCGGCGCAGATCCTGATCGGTCTGACGCGCATCTCGCCCGACTCGGCGCCGATGCAGGCCGACTGGCCCGACGGCACCTTCGCCGAGGTCGCGCAGATGCCGGCGGCGGTGCTGACCAAGGTGCCTGCGGACAGCAACCTGCCGCCCGCGCGCCTGGCGACCTTCGGCAAGTTCGCGGTGCCCTACGGCGGGCTGGACGCGACCGGCGTCGGTCCGGGCGACACGCTGATCGTGGTCGGCGCGAGCGGCAACTTCGGCTCGGCCGCGGTGCTGCTCGGCGTTGCCCTCGGCTGCGCGCGGGTGATCGCCGCCGGGCGCGACGCACGCGCACTCGATGCGGTGGTCGCAAAGGCCGGACCGCGCGCAGTCGCCGTGGCGCTCTCGGGCGATGCGCAGCGCGATGTCGCTGCGCTGCGCGAGGCCGCGGGGGGCGGCGCCGATGCGGCGATCGATCTCGTCGGTCGCGCGGCCGATGCCGGCGCGACGCTCGCCGCGCTGCGCGCGCTGCGCCGCGGCGGGCGGCTTTCGCTGATGGGCAGCATGAGCGTGCCGCTGCCGCTGCCCTATGGCGAGGTGCTGCTCAACAACTGGCGCATCCAGGGGCGGTTCATGTATCCGCGCGACGCGATCGCGCGGCTGCTCGGACTTGCGCGCGCGGGCGCACTCGCGCTCGACGCAATCGAGATCACGACATTTCCGCTTGCCGAACTGCCCGCGGCGATGCAGGCCGCGGCGAAGCAGCGCGGGCTGCAGGCCACGCTGCTGACAGCGGACTAGAAGGGCAGCGGCGCGTCGGGCTTGAGCGGCGCGAGCGCGCGGCGGAACTCTTCCTGGATGCGCTTGAGCGCCGCGTCGGTCTCGGCTTCGAAGCGCAGCACGATCACGGGCGTGGTGTTCGAGGCGCGTGCCAGGCCGAAGCCGTCGGCGTACTCGGCGCGCACGCCGTCGATGGTCAGCACGCGCTCGGCATCGGGGAAGGGCTTGGCGGACTGAAGCTTTTCGACCAGCGCGTGCGGCTCGCCCTCGGCGAGCTTCCACTGCAGCTCGGGGGTCGAGGGCGCGTTGGGCAGCGCCTTGAGGGTGGCGTTGGCGTCCGGCGTCTTGGAGACGATCTCGAGCAGGCGCGCGCCGGCGTACATCGCGTCGTCGAAGCCGTACCAGCGCTCCTTGAAGAAGGTGTGGCCGGACATCTCGCCGGCGAGCGGCGCGCCGGTCTCGGCGAGCTTCGCCTTGATGAACGAATGCCCGGTCTTCCAGATCAGCGGGCGGCCGCCATGCTGCTCGATCCAAGGCGCGAGCAGGCGCGTCGACTTGACGTCGTAGATCACCTCGGCCCCCGGGTTGCGCCCGAGCACGTCGGCGGCGAACAGCATCAGCTGACGGTCGGGAAAGATCACCTCGCCGTCGTGGGTGACCACGCCGAGGCGGTCGCCGTCGCCATCGAAGGCGAAACCAAGCTCGGCGCCGCCGCGGCGCAGCTGCGCGATCAAGTCGGCGAGGTTTTCGAGGTGCGAGGGGTCCGGGTGATGGTTCGGAAAGCTGCCGTCGACCTCGCAGTAGAGCTCCTCGACCTCGCAGCCCAGCGCGCGGAACACGCGCGGTGCGACCAGCCCCGCCACGCCGTTGCCGCAGTCGATCGCGATCTTGATCGGGCGCGCGAGCTTGACGTCGCCCGCAATGCGCTGCACATAGGCGTCGATCACCTCGGCCTGCGAGCGCCGGCCGGTGCCGCTCGTGTAGTCCTCGCGCTCGATTCGCTCGCGCAGGCGCTGGATCTCCTCGCCGGCGAGCGTGCTGCCGCCGATCACCATCTTGAGGCCGTTGTAGTCGGGCGGGTTGTGACTGCCGGTCACCGAGACGCAGCTCGCGCAGCCGAGGTGGAACGCGGCGAAGTAGGTGACGGGCGTCGGCACCATGCCGAGATCGATGACCTCGGCACCCGCCGCGGTGATGCCGGCGGCGAGCGCGTCGAGCAGCATCGGGCCCGAATGACGGCCGTCGCGACCGAGCGCGAAAGTGGCCGCGCCGCGCTCGCGTCCGAGCGTGCCGAGCGCGCTGCCGACGGCGTGCACGACCGCGGGCGTCAGCGTGCGCCCGACAATGCCGCGGATGTCGTAGGCGCGAAAGATCTCGGCGGGAACTTTCATGTGTCCTGGGAAAGAAATTCGAGCACGCGGCGCGCGAGCCAGCCATGCCGACCGGGAAACGGCCCGGTGAGAAAGCCGACATGCCCGCCGGTGTCGGGCGATTCTATCAGCACCGCGTTGCTCGCACGCTGCGCCGCGGCCTCGAGCGCGGCGCGCGGCAGGAATGGATCGTTCTTCGCGTTCAGCACGAGCGTCGGCACGCGGATCTGGGCGAGCCAGGGTGCGCTCGAGGCGCGCGTCCAGTAATCCTCGACGTCGCGGAAGCCGTGCAGCGGGGCGGTGTAGGCGTCATCGAACTCGCGCAGGGTGCGTGCCGCGGCGACGCGTGCCGCGTCAACCGTGAGTGCGTGCGCCGCGATCTTGGCGAGCGCGCTCGCCTTCATCGACTTCAGGAACATGCGCGTGTAGAGCAGACGGTTCAGGCCATGATCGAGTGCGGCGCCGGAGGCGCACAGGTCGAGCGGTGCGCTCACCGCGGCGGCGCGCGCCACACCGGGTGCCGCCCGCGCACCCCGCTCGCCGAGCCACTTGAGCAGCACGTTG
>JAJDNJ010000168.1 GCA_022340705.1 Betaproteobacteria bacterium | reverse complement strand
GGCATGCGGAACGGGGGCGCAAGGCCTTCGATCTCGCCGCGCGCGAGGCGCGCCTTGTATTCCTCGGGCGTGAGCAGGGCGCGATAGCGCGCGATCCCCTCCTCCCGGTTCACCGGAAAGGCGACCGGATACGGTGGCGGCATCCTGTCGGCCGGGTACACCGCGAGGGTCTGGTCCGCGTACTTGAGATCCAGGTTCTTCTGCAGGCCGCGCACATGGGTCTGCACGGCGCGCAGGTAACGCCCGCTTTTTCGATCGAGTTCGATGTCCCACCACCACTTCTTCGCCGGATTGATCGCGCCGCGCTCGAGCCAGTCGTCGAGCTGCGCCAGGCGGCGTGCCTGGCTCGGCAGATGCATCGCCGCCCAGCGGAACAGCGCGTCCGAAAACAGCCCCTCGAGGTTCCAGGGGCAGGTTTTCATGCACCGTCCGCACATACCCCCGCCCTTGTTGGTGATGCGGTAGCGCGCGCATTTCTCGGCGTCCGACTTCCAGATCTCGTAGCCGTTGTACATCAGCTTCGGCCCGGCGGTGATCGCGCCCGAAGGGCATTCGCGCGCGCATTTGTTGCATTGCGCGCAGAAGCGCTGCAGGCCGAAATCGATCGGCGCATCCGCCATCATCGGCATGTCCGTGGTCACCGCGCCGGACTTCAGCCGCGGACCAAGATAGGGATTGAGAATGACCTCGCCGATGCGGCTCACCTCGCCGAGCCCGGAAAGCAGCAGCAGGCCAGGCTGCAGCACGTCGCCGTCGAGCACCGAGTGCACGCGCGCCGAGTAGCCCTGGCGCCGGATCTGCTCGGCGATGATGCCGCCAACCATCGAGAAGCGTAGGTAGGCGCGCATGCTCTGCGCCACCGAGATCCAGTCGTCGCCGCTCGCGGCCTCCATCGTCTCGCGGCCCTGGTCGAACAGCATGTTGACCGAGTTCGGGTGGTAGGCCGCCAGCGGGTTGCCACCGGCATCGTGCGAGTAGTACGCCCACTCGGGCACCGCGCACAGCCCAACCGCGTCGCAGGACAGGTAGTAGGAAGCCGCCTTGAGATTGTCGGCGTTACGCTGCGGATCGCGCGCGCCTGGTGCCACCGGTCCGCGCGCCTCGCCGAACTGCAGGAGCAGCAGCGCGCCGAGCGCTCGCCGCGCGCAGGCACCGATCGGGCTTTTCATCACGTAGTAGGCGTTCTTGCCGTCTTCCTGCACGCTCTTGCCCATGTCGCCGAACAGCACGCGGGCGAAAAAGTCGGCACGTTTTGGAAAGCGCGGGACACGAGCGTGGTCGATGAAGGTCGTCGGCGTGTCGACGCGCTTCAGCTTCTCGAAGGGCAGCGGCCCCATGCGGAACTCGCGTTTCGCATAGGGATCGCGGTTGAGCGCTCCCTTCGACGTGCCGATACCGAGCCACCACCTGGGCCCATGCGAACGCAGTGCGTCGAGCGGCGCGCGCACCGCGAGTGGTGCGTCGGGCGCGAGCGCCAACGTCGTCGTCACCGCGGCGAGACTGAAACGCACGCCGACGTAGGGGTTGCATAGCGCCGGCGCGCCGTTTCGCTGCTCCAATGCCGCCAGACCCGCCGCCACCGCCAGCCGGCCCAGGTCGACCTCGGAAGTGGTTGCGCTGTGAGCACGCGCCTCAAAGCCGAGCATGCGCAGGTACGTCGACAGCAGCACCGCGGTCTGCGCAGCGAGCACCGCCGCGCGCTGCGCCTGCGTGTTGGCGAGCCACTCTGTTCCCGGCTCCTCCGGGCGCGGGTCACGCGTGTACTCGACGAGAAAAACCAGCGCGTGCGTATGGCGATCGATCGGCTCGAGCTTCTTGCGCGCCGAGTCCTTGACATCAGCGAGGATCATGTCCATCCCGGCGGCAAAGCTTTTGGGCACGCTGCTCTCGAGCTCGGCGGCGATCTCGTCGACCATCGGATTGCGGATCGGCGTGGCGAGCAGCGCATCCCGCGGCAGCGCGCAGGCGCCGACCATCGTTGCGTCGAAGTAGTATCCCGCCCCCTTCAGGTGGCTTGCGCGCTCGACCGGATCGTCAGGAATTTCCGCCCTTGGACCAGTCGCGCCGTCGCGCACGACGTCGAACATGGCGATGAAGCGCTTCATCGCGTGGGCGAGCGAAGCGGGGTTCGGGTCGTCGAAGGACAGCGCCTGCATCTGCGGCACGCGCGCGAGATCGGGCAGCCCCGCGCCCCGCCTCAGGCGCTCGAGCGGATACGGTCCTAGATGGAACGGGCGATTCTTGTTGGAAAAAAACCGCACGTCCTCAACCGCGCGGACCCGGGTTCAAGCCGGCAGCTTGGTCGACTGCCAGGCGACGAACTTCCAGCCCTGCGGCGTCTTGGTCCAGACGTCGAGAAAGCGGGTGTCGAGGTGCTTCTTCTCGCCTTTCACGGTGACGTCAATGATCGCGCGTCCCGTGACGAGCGCGCTATCGCCGCAAACGCGCACCTTTTCGTCGGAGCGCTGCACGCTGTGATAGCGCGTGTGACCACTCTTCAGCGCTTCGAGATAGCTCGCGCGCGTGTCCACGACCGCCGACGAGTGCGTGTAGATCAACGCGTCGTGAAACAGTTTCTCCAGCGTGGCGACGTCATTCGCCGCCATCGCCGCACAGCGCTTCTCCTCCAGCGCCAGAATCTCCTGCTCGATGCTCATCCCCAGATCTCCTTTGCAACCTGCACGATACGTTCCAGCTTTTTCCACTGATCGTCCTGCGACAGCACGTTGCCGTGATGCGTGCTCGAGAATCCGCACTGCGGCGAGAGGCAAAGGTCGTCGAGCGGAACGATCGTCGCCGCCTCTTCGATGCGCCGTCTGAGTGTGTCCTTCGACTCGAGTTCGCCGACCTTGGTAGTGACCAGTCCGAGCACCGCTTTCTTTCCGCGCGGCAGAAGGCGCAGCGGCTCGAAGGTCCCGGCGCGCGCCGAGTCGAACTCCATGAAGTAGCCGTCGAGGTCGGTGGAGAACATCGCTTCGGCGACCGGATCGTAGCCGCCCTCGGCGACCCAGGCGCTCTTGAAGTTGCCGCGGCAGGTGTGCATCGTGATGGTCATGCCGGCCGGCCGGTCCTTGACCACCGCATTGATCACCTCGGCATAGCGCCGCGGCAGCTGCTCGGGATCGTCGCCGTTGTTGCGGCAGTTGGCCCGGATCTTGGGATCGCAGAGGTAGGCGAAGGACACGTCGTCAAGCTGAAGGTAGCTGCAACCCGCGCGACCGAGCTGCGCGATGGCTTCGCGGTATGCCGCCGCCACATCGGCCCAGAAGGCATCGATATCCGGATAGATCTCGCGCGAGATCGACGCGCGGCCGCCGCGCAGATGCAGCATCGAAGGCGAGGGAATCGTCATCTTTGCCGTCTTCGTCGTCACAGATTTCAGAAACGCGAAGTCGTCGACCATGATCGGCCGGGCGCAACGGATGTGGCCGGTCACCGTCGGAATCGGCGGCTGCTCCTCGGTACCGCCGAATTTCGGCCCCGGGTTCTCGCGCAGGGTCACGCCTTCGAGACGGGAGAGAAAATCGAGATGCCACCAGTCGCGGCGGAACTCGCCGTCGGTGATGCCCTCCAGCCCGATCGCCTCCTGCTTGGCGACCGCCTCACGGATCGCCACGTCCTCCGCTGCGCGCAGCTCGCCGGCGCTCGCCTCGCTCCGCCGCCAGCGCGCCCGCGTTTCGCTGAGCGCCGCCGGACGCAGCAGGCTGCCGACCTGGTCGGCGCGAAACGGCGGCTGCGCCATTACTTCTTGCGCGCGGACCGCTTCGCGGGGCGAGAGGTCTTGCGCTTTGCTCGGCTGCTCTTCTTGGCCGACGCCTTGCGCCGCGCGGCACCCGCGCGCCGCTTCGGCGCCGCCGTCATCCCCGCCGGCTTGAGCACGAATTCGTAGCCGAGCTCGTAGATCCCTTCCGCGTTCCTCGCGAAGTCGACGACGAGCGAGCGCTTCACGCCGAACACCGCGTCCGAGTCGAGGTACTTGTCGCCCTTCACGAAAAGATGCGTGACGAGCTTTTCGTAGCCCGGTGCCTCGATCATGAAATGCAGATGCCCGGGACGCATCGGGTGGCGCCCGGTCGCCACCAGCATCTTGCCCACCGGGCCGTCGTGCGGCACGGGGTAGCTGTCCGGCTTGACGCAGCGAAACCAAAAACCGCCGTCCGCAGCGCTGCGAAAGCGCGCGCGCAGGTTGGTGCCGTCGGGCTTTTGCACGTCGTAGAAGCCGTCGCCGCCTGCCTGCCAGACGTCGATGATCGCGCCTGCAATCGGGCGCCCTGCGAGGTCCGTTACATGGCACCTGACGAGGCAGGGCTCGCCCGGGGTGCCGGGCTTGACGATGCTCGAGCCGTGCTCGAGCTCCGGCGCACCCTCGACGAAGAACGGGCCGAGAACTGTCGACTCGGTCGCATTGCCGACCTTGCCGTAGTTCAGGAAATCGACCAGCATCGACACGCCGAGCGTGTCTGACATGAGGATGAACTCCTGGCGCTTGTCGTCGCACCAGTGCCCGGTTTCGGTGAGGAATTTGATGCCTTCGAACCACTCGGCCTGTGTCGGACGCACCTCGCGCACGAAGGCGTGCAGATGCTTCACCATGCTGGTCATCACCTGTTTGAGCCGGCGATCGGGCGTGCTCGCCAGGCGATGCAGCACCTCGGCGGTGAGCGTGTCTTCGTTGAAGTTGCGAATCGCCATGACCGTCTCCTCCTGCGCAGAATGCTACCATCCGCGCGCGCCGAGGTGCGCTGACGATCATGGCGAAACGACCGACACGCGTAGCCTTCGTTTCCTCCGAGATTGCGCCTGCGCGCTGGCTGCCGCAGCTCGAAACGGCGCTGCCCGAGATGCGCTTCGAAGCCTGGCCGGAGGTCGCCAACGCGCAAGCCGTCGACGTCGCGCTGGTCGCGGCGCCGCCAGCCGGTGTGCTCGGCCGTTTTTCGAATCTGCGCTTCATCCAGTCGCTGTGGATGGGCGTCGACGGCCTGCTCTCCGACCCCACGCTGCCGCGCGGCGTCCCGATCGCGCGCCTGGTCGACCCGGGCATGGTGGCGGCAATGAGCGAGACGGTGGTCGCGCGCGTGCTCGACTGGCACCGGCATTTGTACCGCTACAGAGCGCAACAGGCCGCGCGCGAATGGAAGCCGCTGAAACAGTTCATGGCCACCGACCGTACGGTGGGGATCCTCGGCCTCGGCGCGCTCGGCGTCGACGCCGCGACGAAGCTCGCCGCGCTCGGCTTTCGCGTTTGCGGCTGGAGCCGACGCAGAAAGACGATTCCGGGCGTTTTCTGCCATACCGGGACCGAGGGGCTCGAGACCGTACTGCGGCAAAGCGATGTGCTCGTCTGCCTGCTGCCACTCACCGCGGCGACGCGCGGCATTGTCGACGCGCGGCGTATCGACTTGCTACCGAGTGGCGCCTGCGTGATCAACCTCGCGCGCGGCGCGCATGTCGTCGAACACGATCTGCTCGCTGCGCTTGATGCGGGGCGGCTCTCGCACGCCTACCTCGACGTGTTTGAGACGGAGCCGCTACCCGATGACCATCCCTACTGGAACCATCCGCAGGTCAGCGTTACACCCCACATCGCGGCGCTGACCGAGCCGCGCACCGCGTTGGCCAAGGTGGTCGCCAACCTCGAGCGCTTCGCGCGCGGCGAGACGCCCGAGGCGCTGGTCGATACCGCCTCGGGCTACTGAGACTTAGCGCGCGAGATAGCCCGAGTCGACCGGCAGCACGATGCCGGTCACACAGCGCGCCGCCGGGCTGGCGAGGTAGAGCACGGCCGCTGCGATGTCCTCCGCCTCGGGCAGCACGCCGAGCGGCGTGTTGCCCATCACCGCGGCGCTGCGCTCCGGGTCGGAGAACACCGCCTCGGTGAGCGCCGTGTGCACGAAGGTCGGCGCCACGGCATTGACGCGGATGCCCTGACCCGCCCATTCCAGGGCGAGTGCGCGCGTGAGGTTGACCACGCCGCCCTTCGACGCCTGGTAGGAGGCGTTCGGATAGATACCGCCCGACAGCCCCATGATCGAAGCGATGTTGACGATCGCGCCGCCGCCACGCGTTTGCATGTGGCGCGCGGCGAGCCGCGCGCCGGAAAAGACCGCCGTCAGGTTGACTTCGATCACCCTGCGCCAGTCCTCGAGCGCAAGCTCGGTCGCCGGCACGCGCAGCGCCGTGCCGGCGTTGTTGACCAGCACGTCCAGCCCGCCCAGCTCGTCGATGACGCGCGCGAAGGCGCGCTCGAGCGCCGCCGCATCGGTCACGTCGCAGCCGATGCCGAGCCCGCGCACACCGTTCTGACGAATGGAACCTGCCCGCGCCTCGGCGCTCGCCGCATCGAGGTCGAGTACCGCAACCGAGGCGCCGGCTTGGGAGAGCATCGTCGCGCAGGCCGCGCCGATCCCGCGTCCGCCGCCGGTCACGAGCGCGACCTTGTTCTTCAGCATGAAGGTCTCCATGGCGCCAATATATACTGCGCCGCGATGAACGATTTTCTGATTCGAAATGCCCTTTTGCTCGACGGACTCGGCGGCGAACCCCTACGCGGCGATGTCGCCGTGCGCGACGGACGGATCGCAGCGCTCGGCGCGACGCTTGGCGCGGAGCGCGCGCGCGAGGTAATCGACGCCGACGGCCTCGCACTGATGCCGGGCATCGTCGACAACCATACGCATTACGATGCGCAGCTCACCTGGGATCCGGGCGCCTCGCCCTCCCCCGCGCTCGGCGTCACGACAACCGTGATCGGCAACTGCGGCTTCACCATCGCGCCCTGCCGTGCGGCGGACCGCGAGCGCATCATGCGCAACCTCACCCAGGTCGAGGGCATGTCGC
>JAJDNJ010000162.1 GCA_022340705.1 Betaproteobacteria bacterium | reverse complement strand
CTCGATCGTGGGCAACGAGATCGCGCTGCGCGTCGGGCGGCGCCACTGGATCATGCTCGCGATGGCGGCCTCGGGCATGAGCGGCATCCTGCTCGGCGTCGCGGCGCCATGGCATTGGATGCTGGTGCTCGCGATCATGATCTTCTACGCGATGCTCGTCATGGCCGAGTCGGCGACGCTCACCGCAGGAATGGTGGCGGCGGCGCCCGACGAATTGCGCGGTGCGGCAATGGGTCTGTACTCGCTGACTGGATTCGCGGGCGGAATGCTCGGGCCGGTGATGTTCGGTGTCGCGCTCGACGCCGGCGGCGGCGCGCACGCGGCGACCGCCTGGCCGGTCGCCTACGCCGCAATCGGCGCGGGCTGCATCGCTGCCTCGCTCGTCGCCTGGCTTGCCGGACGGCGCGCACGTGGGGTTCCGGGCACGGTCAAGTAAACTAGCGAGCAACAAAGAAAGCGATAAGCGCGCAGTAGCGCGCCCGGACCCGCGCAGCGGGCCGCACGATGGAGGAGGGGCGATGGACCGCATTTGGCTGAAGAGCTATCCGCCGGGCGTGCCCGCGGAGATCGACATCAACAAGTACAGCTCGCTCGTCGCGTTGTTCGACGACTGCATCGCGCGCTTTGGCGACCGCGCGGCGTTTCACAGCATGGGCAAGACGATCACCTTCGCCGAGCTCGAGCGCGCCTCGCGCACCTTCGGCGCGTACCTTCAAGGGCGCGGCTTCAAGAAGGGCATGCGCGTGGCGATCATGATGCCCAACTGCCTGCAGTACCCGGTGGCGATGTTTGGCATCCTGCGCGCGGGCTGCACGGTGGTGAACGTCAACCCGCTGTACACCGCGCGCGAGCTCGAGCACCAGCTGAAGGATTCGGGTGCCGAGGCGATCGTGATCCTCGAAAACTTCGGCCACACGCTGCAGCAGGTGCTGCGCAACACCCCGGTCAGGCACGTCGTCGTCACCTCGCTCGGCGAATCGCTCGGCCTGAAGGGGTTGATCGTCAACCTCGTCGTGCGCCACGTGAAAAAGATGGTTCCTCCCTACGAGCTGCCCGGCGCGATCACGCTGACGCAGGCTCTCGCCGAAGGCGCGGGCAAGCCGCTCGCGGCACCGCCGCTTGGACACGAGGACATCGCCTTCCTGCAGTACACGGGGGGCACCACCGGGGTGTCGAAGGGCGCGATGCTGGTTCACCGCAACATCCTCGCCGCGCTGCTCCAGTACAAAGCCTGGATGACGCCGGCGATGACCGAAGGCGAGGCGCCGGTCATCATCACCGCGCTGCCGCTCTATCACATCTTCTCGCTCACCGTGAACTGCCTGTCGATGCTGGTCGAGGGCGGCTGCAACGTGCTGATCACCAATCCGCGCGACATTCCGGCGTTCGTCAAGGAGCTGTCCAAGCACCGCTTCACGATGATCACCGGCGTGAACACGCTGTTCAACGCGCTCCTGCACCATCCCGATTTCGCCAAGCTCGATTTCTCGAGCCTCAAGCTCGCGCTGGGCGGCGGCATGGCGGTGCAGCAGGCGGTCGCCGAGAAGTGGAAACAGGTGACCGGCGTACCGCTCCTCGAAGGCTATGGGCTGACCGAAACCTCGCCCTCAGCGACCTCGAACCCGCTCAATCAGACCGAATATAGCGGCACCATCGGCGTTCCGCTCCCCTCGACCGACATCACGATCCGCGACGACGAGGGCAATGACGTGGCGCTCGGCCAGCCGGGCGAGATCTGCATCAAGGGCCCGCAGATCATGGCCGGCTACTGGCAGCGCCCGGAGGAGACCGCGAAGGTGATGGACGCCGACGGCTACTTCCACAGCGGAGACATCGGCGTGATGGACGAGCGCGGCTTCATCAAGATCGTCGATCGCAAGAAGGACATGATTCTCGTGTCGGGCTTCAACGTCTTCCCGAACGAGATCGAGCAGGTCGTCGCGATGCACCCGGGCGTGCTCGAGTGCGCCGCGATCGGCGTGCCCGATGAGCATTCCGGCGAGGCGCCGAAGCTGTTCGTGGTGAAGAAGGACCCGTCGCTCACCGAAGAGCAGCTCCTCGAGTACTGCAAGGAGCAGCTCACCGGCTACAAGCGACCGAAGAAAGTCGAGTTCCGCGCCGAGCTGCCCAAGACCAACGTCGGCAAGATCCTGCGCCGCGCGCTGCGCGACGAGGCGAAGTCCTAAGTCGGCGATCGCGGTCGCGACATCGGGGTCGGCCCCTGACTTATCCACAGGGGTCTGACCCCATTTTTATCCGATGATCCCGGGAAGCCTCGGAAAGGGCGTCGCGTGGATGCTGCTCACCGTGTTGGTGTGGGCGCCCATGTTTCCGACGGCGAAGCGCGCGCTGCGCGTGGTCGACGCGTTCGCGCTCAGTTCGATCCGCTATGCGCTTGGCGGCGTGATCTTCATTGCCCTGGTGGCGGCGATCGAGGGCCGGCGCGCGCTGCGCTTCGAAGATCGCGTGGTGCCGGCGGTGGTCCTCGGGCTGATCGGGATCACCGGGTTCAATACCTTCGTCTGGGGCGGGCTGACCTACGCCCGGCCGGAGCACGCCGCGATCATCATGGCGATCCAGACCCCGCTCACCGCGCTCCTGGTCTGGGTGCTGCGCGGCCAGCGGCCGGCGAACTTCACCATTGGCTGTATTGCATTGGCGATCGTCGGGGTGCTGGTCGTGGTCACGCGCGGTGACCCACTCGGCGCGATCGCAAGCCTGGGCAAGGGCGACGAACTCTTTGGGGACATCCTGGTGTTCTGCGGTGCGTTGTGCTGGGTCACCTACACCATGGGCAGCGGGACGTTCCCGGGCTGGAGCTCGCTGCGCTTTACGGCCCTGACGATCATTCCGGGCGGTATTGGCCTGCTCGCGGTGAACGCCGTCGCGCTCGGTGCAGGCGTCGCAGTGATGCCGGATGCGGCCGCGGTCGCATCGATCTGGCCGAAGATCGCCTACTTTGCGCTGGGTACCGTCGTACTCGGCGTGCTCGCCTTCAATTCGAGCGTGAAGCACCTCGGTCCGCTCAACGTCATGCTGATGCTCAACGTGATCCCGGTCTCGGTGTTCGGCATCGAAGCCGCGCTTGGGCGCGCGTTCGCGCCGATCGAGCTCATCGGCGCGGCGCTGGTGATCGGCGCTTTGGTGGCCAACAACTTTTACCTACGGCGCCGCTAGCAGAAGCGACGTCGGGGTCTGACCCCAGTCTACCTCGCCTTCCGGATGAACTCCCGCACGCGCGGATAGATCAGCTCGCGCCAGCGCCGCCCGCTGAATATGCCGTAATGCCCGACGCGCGGCACGCGGTAGTGCTCGCGGTGCTCGACCGGGATGTTCGTGCACAGCTGGTGCGCGGCCTCGGTCTGGCCGAAGCCGGAGATGTCGTCGAGCTCGCCCTCGATGGTGAGCAGCGCGGTCTGCGTGATCGCCTGCGGGCGCACCAGCGTCTCGCGCACGAACATCCGGCCCTTGGGCAGCGCGAATTCCTGGAACACGGTCTTCACGGTGTCCAGGTAGTACTCCGCCGGCAGGTCGAGCACCGCGTTGTACTCGTCGTAGAAGTCGCGATGCTTCTCGGCCGAGTCGTCGTCGCCTGCAATCAGGTGGTTGAAGTAGTCCCAGTGCGCGTTGAGATGGCGGTCCGGGTTCATCGCCACGAAGCCCATATGCTGGAGAAAGCCCGGGTAGACGAGGCGCATGTAGCCGGGATACTTTGACGGTACGCGGTCGATCACGTTCTGTTTGAACCAGGAAAGCGGCTTTTTCGTCGCAAGGTTGTTGACTGCGGTCTTGCCGCGGCGCGCGTCGATCGGCCCGCCCATCATCACCATGGTCTTCGGCGCGAACTTTTCGTCCGCGTCGGCCATCAGCGAGATCGCGGCGAGCACCGGCACCGTCGGCTGGCAGACCGACATGACGTTCACCTCGGGCGAGAGCAGCCGGATGAAGCTGCGCACGTAGTCGACGTAGTCGTCGAGATGGAACGGGCCCTTGGCGAGCGGGACCATGCGCGCGTCGATCCAGTCGGTGACCCAGACTTCGTGATCAGGCAACAGGGTACGCACCGTGTCGCGCAGCAGCGTGGCGTGATGGCCCGAGAGCGGCGCCACGACGAGCACACGCGGGTCGTTGCGCCAGGTCGACAGCTCGCGGCGGAAGTGGACCAGCCGGCAGAAGGGCAGCTCCTGCGCGACTTCGATGTGGACCGGTACCGATTCGCCGTCGATAACGACGTCCTCGATGGCCCAGGCGGGTTTCTCGTAGCGCTGCGTGACGCGCAGGAACAGATCGCTGCCGGCGGTGACTCGGTTCGAGCCCGGCAGATGCGCGAGAGGACTGAAAGGGTTTCCGAACCAGCCGCGCGAGACCTCGGCCATCATGCGAAGCGGCGAGAGCGCCGCATGCTGCGCTTCGTACAGGCTGTAGAGCACTCGTCGTCCTCCAGAAACCCGATGTAACTGGTTGGTTATAGCAGATTTGCGGCGCCGCCGCATTTTCGGCTCGCATTCCGGCCGACTAGGCGAAACGGGTATCCTCGCCCGATGCGATTCGTGGTTCGCGGTCTCGTCGCCCTGGTCCTGCTCGCGGCGGTGGTCGCCGGCGGGGGCTACGCCTACCTGCGCCTCTCTTTGCCCAAGGTCGAAGGCACGCTGCGACTCGCCGGGTTGAAATCCGAAATCACGGTGTTGCGCGACGCCTGGGGCATCCCGCACATCTACGCCAGCTCCATCGACGACGCGATGTTCGGACTGGGCTTCGTGCACGCCCAGGATCGGCTCTGGCAGATGGAGATGAACCGGCGCATCGCCGCCGGGCGGCTGGCCGAGATTCTCGGCCCGCGCGCGCTCGACACCGACCGGTTCCTGCGCACGCTTGGCGTGCGCCACGCGGCGCAGGCGAGCCTGCAAGGGCTCGATCGCGAGACGCGCGGCTCGCTCGAAGCCTACGCCGCCGGCGTGAACGCGTTTCTCGCCACCAACCCGGTGCTGCCGCCCGAGTTCTGGCTGCTGCGCGTTGCACCGCAACCCTGGATGCCGGTCGACTCGGTCGCCTGGACCAAGATGATGGCCTGGGATCTCGGCGGCAATTGGAAGAACGAAGTGCTGCGCATGCGGCTTGCGCAGCACTACACGCTCGCGCGCATCAACGAGTTCCTGCCGCCCTATCCGGGCGATGCTCCGCTCAAGATCCGCGAGCTGCACAAGCTCTACCGCGCGCTCGGCGTCGACACTGTGCATCTTGCGCAGGCTGCCGAGCAGCTCGCCGCGAGCACCTCCGAATACCTGGTCGAGGGTGCGGGCTCCAACAACTGGGTCGTGAGCGGCGAGCACACGGCCTCGGGCAAGCCGCTGCTCGCGAACGATCCGCATCTCGGGCTGAGCGCGCCGCCGGTGTGGTACTTCGCGCATCTGGTCGCACCCGGCCTGGACGCGATCGGCGCGACGCTGCCGGGCGTGCCGGCGATCGTGCTCGGGCGCAACCAGCGCATCGCCTGGGGCTTCACCAACACCGGCCCGGACGTGCAGGACCTCTACATCGAGAAGCTCGTCGACGACGGCAAGTACCTCACGCCCCGCGGCCCGAAAACCTTCGAGACGCATGTCGAGACGATCCGCGTGCGCGGCGCGGACGACGTTCGTCTCGCCGTGCGCAGCACGCGCCACGGCCCGGTGATCTCGGACGTGTCGAAAAGCGCTGGCGCCGTCACCCCGCAGGGCCACGTGCTGGCGTTCTCGTGGACCGCGCTCGCCGACGACGACCGCACCATGCAGAGCGCGCTCAACATCGCGCGCGCCGGAAACTGGCGCGAGTTCCTCACCGCGGCGGAGGACTTCCACGCCCCGCAGCAGAACATGGTGTACGCGGATGTCGACGGCAACATCGGCTTCGTCGCCGCCGGTCGGATACCGGTGCGCAAGCCCGAGAACGACCTCAAGGGCCTTGCGCCCGCGCCTGGCTGGCTCGCCAAGTACGACTGGGACGGCTACCTGCCGTTCGGCGCGCTGCCGCAGGTGCTCAATCCGCCCAAGGGGTACGTGGTCACCGCGAACCAGAAGATCGTGCCGCCGAACTACAAGCACTACATCACCTCGGAATGGCAGCCGCCGTTCCGCGCGCAGCGCATCGAGGGGATGCTGCAGGCCGAGCCCAAGCATACGGTCGCGAGCTTCGCGCGCATGCAGGCCGATGCCGAGTCTCTCGCCGTGCGCGAGCTGCTGCGCTACCTCAAGGCGACGCGCCCGAAGAGCGAAGACGCGCGCCGCGCGCTCGCGCGCATCGCGGCCTGGGACGGCAGCATGGCCAAGAACCGGTCCGAGCCGCTGATTGTCGTTGCCTGGTGGCGCGCGCTGACGCGCGCGATCTATGCCGATGAGCTGGGCGATGCGTTTCGCCTCAACTGGACCCCGCGTGCCACCTTCGTCGCCAATGTGCTCGCCGACCGCGACGGCGAAGCGCGCTGGTGCGACGACGTCAACACGCCGGCGCGCGAGACCTGCCCCGAGGTGCTGTCGGCTTCGCTCGAGGCGGCGCTCGCCGACCTGCGCAGGCGCTACGGCGACGACATGAGCCGCTGGCGCTGGGGCGACGCGCACCGCGCGGTGAGCGAGCACCGTCCGCTCGGGCGCAACCCATGGCTCGCGCCGTACTTCGATATTCGAGTGCCGAGCGCGGGCGACGCCTACACCGTGAACGTCGGGCGCAGCAACTTCTTCGACGACGCTGCGCCTTTTGCCAACCGCCATGC
>JAJDNJ010000131.1 GCA_022340705.1 Betaproteobacteria bacterium | reverse complement strand
CCGGTGATCCGCGACGCCGATCGCAAAGGCGTGTTCGATCTCGCCAAGGAGCTCGCCGACATCTCCAAGCTCGCGCGCGACAAGAAGCTCAAGCCGGGCGATATGCAGGGCGGGACCTTCTCGATCTCCAGCCTCGGCGGTATCGGTGGCACGGCGTTCACGCCGATCATCAACGCGCCCGAAGTGGCGATCCTCGGGGTGTCGCGCTCGAGCATGCAGCCGGTGTGGAACGGCAAGGAATTCGCGCCGCGCCTGATGCTGCCGCTGTCGCTGTCCTATGACCATCGCGTGATCGACGGGGCGGCGGCGGCGCGCTTCACGAGCTACTTGGCGTCGGTCCTCTCCGACATCCGTCGCTCCCTGCTATGAAGAACAACGATGAAGGAAAGAACAACGACGCTTTGCACTTCAGCGCTTCGCGCTGCAGCGCAATGCCCTCCTTTCAGAAGAATCCCGAAGCGCCGTGGCTAGCCCCATCGAGGTAAAGGTTCCCGACATCGGGGACTTCAAGGATGTCGAGGTGATCGAGTTGCTGGTCAAGCCCGGCGATGCGATCGACAAGGAGCAGTCGCTGGTCACGCTCGAATCGGACAAGGCGACGATGGAGATTCCGTCGCCCGAGGCGGGGGTGGTGAAGGAGCTGAAGCTCAAGCTGGGCGACAAGGTGTCGGAGGGCGCGCTGATTCTGCTGCTCGAGGCTGGGGCGAGCGGCGGCGAAGCGCAGGCCGCACCCAAGGCCGCGACAGCGGCTGCGGCGCCACCGCCGGCGGCGGCCGCGAAGCCCGTATCGGCGCCGGCCACCGGCAATGTACAGACGCAGGCGCAGCACAGCTGCGACGTCGTGGTGCTCGGCGCGGGCCCCGGGGGGTACTCGGCCGCATTCCGCGCGGCCGATCTCGGGCTCAAGGTGGTGCTGGTCGAGCGCTATCCGACGCTCGGCGGCGTATGCCTCAATGTCGGCTGCATCCCGTCCAAGGCGCTGCTGCACACCGTGGCGGTGATGGACGCGGCGCATGCGCTCGCCTCGCACGGCATCGAATTCGGCGCGCCGAAGATCGACCTCGCCAAGCTGCGCACGTTCAAGGACAAGGTGGTTGGCAAGTTGACCGGCGGACTTGCGGCGATGGCAAAGGCGCGCAAGGTGGCGGTGCTGCAGGGCGTAGGGCGCTTCGCCGATCCGCACCATCTGGCGGTGGAGACGAAGGAGGGTACCCAGCTCGTCAAGTTCGCTTCGGCGATCGTTGCCGCGGGTTCGCAGGCGGCGAAACTGCCGTTCCTGCCGGAGGATCCGCGCATCGTCGATTCGACGGGCGCGCTCGAGCTGCGCAGCCAGCCGAAGCGGTTGCTGGTGATCGGCGGCGGGATCATCGGCCTGGAGATGGGCACCGTATATTCGGCGCTCGGCGCGCGGCTCGACGTCGTCGAAATGCTCGACGGCTTGATGCTCGGCGCCGATCGAGATCTCGTCGCGGTGTGGCAGAAGTTCAATAAGGCGCGCTTCGACAATGTGATGCTGAAGACGCGCACGACCAAAGCCGAGGCGGCGAAGGACGGCATCAAGTTGTGGTTCGAAGGCGCGCAGGCCCCGGATTCGCCGCAGACCTACGACATGGTGCTCGTTTCGGTCGGCCGCACGCCGAACGGCAAGCACATCGGCGCCGAGAGCGCGGGGCTCGCGGTCACCGATCGCGGCTTCATCGAGGTCGACTCGCAGATGCGCAGCAACGTGCCGCATATCCACGCGATCGGCGACATCGCGGGTAACCCGATGCTCGCGCACAAGGCGGTGCACGAGGGGCATGTGGCCGCGGAGGCGATCGCCGGCATGAAATCGCACTTCGACGCGCGCGTCGTGCCCTCGGTCGCCTACACCGATCCCGAAGTGGCCTGGGTGGGGCTGACCGAGGACGAGGCCAAGGCCACGGGCGTCAAGGTCGGCGTGGGCAAGTTTCCCTGGGCCGCGTCGGGCCGCGCAATCGCCAATGCCCGCGACGAGGGCTTCACCAAGCTGCTGTTCGATGCCGAAACGCACCGCATCGTCGGCGGCGCGATCGTCGGAACCGGCGCCGGCGATCTGATCAGCGAGCTCGCGCTCGCGATCGAGATGGGCGCGGATGCAACCGATATCGGCAAGACGATCCATCCGCATCCCACGCTCGGCGAATCGGTCGGCATGGCGGCCGAGATGTTCGAGGGCGTATGCACCGATCTTCCGCCCACGCGCAAGCGATGACCCAGGACGAGCTCAAGCAGCGCGTCGCGCAAGAAGCCCTGAAACACGTCGTCGAGGATGCCGTCGTCGGAGTCGGCTCGGGCTCGACGGTGAATTTCTTCATCGATGCGCTGGCTGCCATCAAGGGCCGGATCGACGGCGCGGTGGCCGCCTCGGAGGCGAGCGCCGAGCGATTGCGCAAGCACGGCATCCGGGTTTTCGACCTGAACAGCGTCAGCGAGCTGCCGGTTTACGTCGACGGGGCGGACGAGGTCACCGAGCACTTGGCGATGATCAAAGGAGGCGGCGGAGCGCTCACGCGCGAGAAGATCGTCGCCGCCGTGGCGGAGCGCTTCGTCTGCATCTGCGATGCGTCGAAGTTGGTCGGTGTGCTCGGCAAGTTTCCGCTGCCGGTCGAAGTGATTCCGATGGCACGCAGCTACGTCGGACGCGAGCTGCTCAAGCTCGGCGGGCAGCCCGTGTTGCGCGAGAACGTTACGACCGACAACGGCAACCTGATCATCGACTGCCACGGGCTGAGCATCATCGACCCGCCGGCGCTCGAGGCAAAGCTCAACCAGATTGCCGGTGTGGTCACCAACGGCCTGTTTGCGCAGCGCTCGGCTGACTTGCTGCTGCTTGCCGAGCCCGGCGGCGTACGCACCCTGCGCGCCCGGGCGGTCGAGCGGTCATCGGTTGGTCATCGCCCTGTGTTAAGCTAAGTGCCTCATTTCACTGAGGTTCGAGAGTCGGTCGGATGCACGAGCACATCTCCAAGCAGTTCGACGCGGAACTAGAGAGCGTCCGCTCGCGCGTGCTGCAGATGGGCGGGCTCGTCGAGGAGCAGATCCTGCGCGCGGTCGAGGCGCTCGACACGGGCGACATGGAGCGCATCGAGAAGACGATCGCCGACGATCATCGCGTCAACGCGCTCGAAGTCGGTCTCGACGAAGCCTGCGTGCACATCATTGCGCGCCGCCAGCCGGC
>JAJDNJ010000116.1 GCA_022340705.1 Betaproteobacteria bacterium | reverse complement strand
GACGTCGTCCTTTCGAGCTACAGCCTGTGTCCGCTCTACGACCCGAAAAAAGGAGTCCTCGAGCTCTACCGCGTGACGCGGCCGGGCGGCCGGCTCGGGGTTGCGCATTCCACGACGCCCAGGAATCCGATCGTCAAGTGGATCGCCGATCGCGTCGAGGACTGGGCGTGGCGTTTCCCGTGGCTTTCGATGGGTTGCAGATCGGTCGAAGTTCTCCCGACGCTGAAAACTGCCGGCGCGAGGATTCTGTTCTCGCGAACGATCGGAATCCCGCTGTGGCCGTTTCTGGTTTTCGTCGTCGAGAAGCCCGCGGACCTACGGTAGCCCGGCAGCGCGCAGCGCCGCCATCTCGGTCTTCACCTGCTCGGCGTCGCTGCGGTTCTGCTGCG
Source organism: Betaproteobacteria bacterium (assembly GCA_022340705.1). Lineage (GTDB taxonomy): Bacteria > Pseudomonadota > Gammaproteobacteria > Burkholderiales > SG8-39 > SG8-39. Next base: position 3,375 of record JAJDNJ010000116.1, on the reverse strand, counting down.
TCTTCGCCCATCCGGCGACGCTGAAGTCGGCTTTCGCGGCGATGAGCGCGCGCGCGGCGCGCCGCGCCCCGTCGAGATCGCCTTTCTGCTGGTACGCGATGACGAGGTCCGACAGCCCGAAGCCGGGACTGCGCCGACCGTATTCCTTGAACGCGGCAATTGCCTCGTCGAGTCGCCCGGCCAGGCGGTAGGCGTTGCCGAGATGGCCGAGATAGGTGGGCGGATAGCGCGGACTGAGCGCGATCGCCTTTTCGATCTGGGTCACTGCCTCCTCGGGGAACCCCGAGGAGGCCAGGACGAAGCAGGCGAAGACTGCCGCATCGGCGGAGCCCGGCGCGAGGTCGACCGACTTGCGCGCGTGCGCGACCGCCTCGGCATGGCGCATCTGGAGCATCAGCAGCAGGCCGGACACCATATGCGCGTCGGCATTGTCCGGGTCGATCTCGAACGCCCGGTCGACATAGGCCTGACCTTTCTTGAGCGCGGTTTCGCGATCGTCCCACCATCCGAAGCGCGCGTCCGCGTAGCTCATGAACCCGAGCATCGCGTTGATCGACGCCGAGCTTGGGTCCAGGGCGAGCGCCTTTTCCCAGCACTTGCGGGCTGGTCCGAGGCGCTCCTTGGTCGGCACCCCGGTCCGATAGTGGGACATGCCCTGCATCCAGTGGGTCCAGGCCTCCACATTGGTCGTCGTCGCGTAGCGCAGGCGCGCCTGCTCGCCTTCGGTGAGCTTCACCGCCATCTCGGTGGCGAGGATCAGCATAATTTCGTCCTGGATCGCGAAGATGTCTTCGAGCTTGCGGTCGTAGCGCTCGGCCCAGACATGCGCGCCGCTCGCCGCGTCGATCAGCTGCGCGGTGATCCGGATCCGGTCGCCCGCCTTGCGCACGCTGCCCTCGAGGACGTAGCGCACGCCCAGCTCGTTCGCCGCCTGGCGCACGTCCGCCGCCTTGCCCTTGTAGACGAAGCTGCTGTTGCGCGCGATCACGCTGAGGCCGGAGAGCTTGGAAAGCGTGGTGATGATGTCCTCGACCAGGCCGTCGGCAAAATGCTCCTGCTCCGGGTCGCCGCTCATGTTGTCGAAGGGCAGCACCGCAATCGAGGGCTTGTCCGGCAGGGAGAGCTTGATCTCGCTGGCCGGCGGCGCCGCTGTGGCTTCGCCCCCGGTGCCGAGCTTCACGCGGTACACGCGCACCGGCTCGGCGATGTTCTTCACCGCATGCTCGCCCTGGCTCTCGAAAACTGCGCCGGCGCGGCTCTTCACGGAGCTGCGCACCGCGTCCGATACGCTGATGCCGCCGGGTTCGGCGAGCGTCTGCAGCCGGGCGGCGATGTTCACCCCGTCGCCGTAGATCGTGCCGTCGGCTTTCTCGATGATGTCGCCCAGGTGCACCCCGATCCGGAAACGCATGCGCCGGTCTTCCGCGACGTCCTTCGCCGCTTCGTACAGCGCGCGCTGGATCGCAAGGGCCGCGATTACGGCGCCGTTCGCGGTCTCGAACACCGCGAGCACCGAGTCGCCCGCCATGTCGATCACCCGACCCTGATTCGATTCGATCTGCGCGCGGAATACGGCGCGCGCGGCATCCAGTGCGGCCAGCGTGGCGTGCTCGTCGGCGCCCATGAGACGCGAGTAGCCCGCGGCGTCCGCCGCAAGGATCGCCGCGAGTCGCTGCTTGTGTGGTTCTGCGCTCATCCTGCCGAAACCTTTACGAACGCTGCAGCGCGTGCTGACCGAGCCGCCAGCGCAGCGTGTCGATGCGGTCCTCGCCGAAGAACGGCTCGCCGTCGAAAACGAAGGTCGGCACGCCCCAGTGGCCGGCATCGGCGAGCGCTCTCTGGTTTTCCTCGACGCGCGCGCGGTGCGACGCGGGTTCGGCGATCGCGGCGTCCATCGCCGCGAGCTCGAGCCCGGCGCGCTGCGCCGCCTGCGCGAGGTGCTCGCCGAGGTGCCAGTCGCGCGTTCCGCCGAAGATCATCAGAGAAACTTCGCGCGCAAACGCAAGGCCGCGGCCACGGCGCTCGGCTTCGACACCCAGGTAGCTGAGCCGGTAGATGTAGGGCTGCTCGTCCGCGATCTTGAAGTTCTTCATGTCCTGGACGATGGGGTCGGGCGAGGGCCAGGCGTGCGGCACGCCCAGCATCTCGGCGCGCCGCGGCCAGTCGACGATGATGTATTTCGCGCGCTTCACGTTGTCCGGACTGAAGAACGACGGATCACGCACCGCGAGCGGCAGCACCGGACGCAAAACGACCTTGACGCGGAAGTCCTGCTCGAGCCGGATCGCGCCCGGCACCGCGAGGTAGGAGTAGGGGCTGCGGAACGACCAGAACAGGTCGACGACGGCGTCCATGCGGCGCGACCTAGCGCGCCGCGCGCTCGCGCGCGATCAGCACGCGGCGCAGCAGCTTGCCGGTCGGCGATTTCGGCAGCTCGTCGACGAACTCGACCATGCGCACCTTCTTGTGCGGCGCGACGCGCTCGGCGACCCAGGCCATCACCTGCTCGGGGCTGATCTCGCCCTTCTTGACCACGAAGGCCTTGGGCACCTCGCCGGCTTCCTCGTCGGCGACGCCGATGACGCAGGCGTCCGCGATCGCCGGGTTGCCGAGCAGCACCGACTCGAGCTCCGCCGGCGCGACCTGCAGGCCCTTGTATTTGATCAGCTCCTTGGTGCGGTCGACGATGAAGAAGTCGCCGTCGGCATCGACGTAGCCGATGTCGCCGGTGCGCAGCCAGCCCTCGGCGTCGATCGTCGCCGCGGTGGCGTTCGCCTGGCCGAAGTAGCCCTGCATCACGATCGGCCCACGCACCAGGATCTCGCCCTGCTCGCCGGTCGGCAGTTCGTCACCGGTGCCGGTGTCGACGATCTTGCATTCCATGTTGGGCATCAACCGCCCGCCCGAGGCCGGCTTGATCTTGTCGTCGTTCGGCCCGAGGTGGCTCGCGCCGCTCACCTCGGTCATGCCGTAGGCCTGCGAGACGTGGAAGCCGAGCCGCGCATACAGCGCATCGGCGACTTCCTTGCCCAGGGGCGCAGCGGCCGAGAACGCGGCGCGCACTTTCGAGAGGTTGAACTTGTCGACGACCGGGTGCTTGGCGAGCGCGAGCGCGATCGGCGGCACCACGTGCAGGATCGTCACGCCGTGCTTCTCGATCAGCTGCAGGTACTGCTCGAGGTCGAAGCGCGGCATGGTGACCACGGTCGCACCCTGGCTCAGGCTGTAGTTGAGGAAGGCGACGATGCCGTAGATGTGGAAGAACGGCAAAAAGGCGAGCACGGTGTCGGTCGGCAAGATCAGCGCGGCGTCCGTGACGCCCTTGAGCGAGCAGAGCTCCGCGACCAGGTTATGGTGCGAGATCATCACGCCCTT
>JAJDNJ010000101.1 GCA_022340705.1 Betaproteobacteria bacterium | reverse complement strand
CTTTCACGCACAGCTCGTGGCGGCGGCGGGCAACGCCGAGCTCGGCCGCGTGCACCAGCACATCACCGAGCGCATCCGCATCGTGCGGCGGCTCGATTTCACGCATCCCGAGCGCATCGTCTACACCTATCTGGAGCACGGTCAGATCCTGCGCGCCATCCTGGCGCGCAGGGCCGCGCGCGCCATTGCGCTGCTCAAAACGCACATCGACGCGAGCAAGGCCGAGGTGCACAAGATCAGCCTGCATCGGCTGCATCTCGCGCATCTCGATGCGCGCACCGCGCCCTAGCGCCGTTACGGCAGCAATCGGCGCGCAGCGTTCGTTCATGCCGCCTCCGCGGACGCGTAGCGGCGCCAGCTGCCCAGCGCGGTGATGTCTCGCGCGCCGCCAACGGCGCGCGCCTCGCACAGAAACCCCTTGACCTGCCGCCCGTCCTCGAGCGTGACGGTGCCGATGCCGAGCGGCTCCGGAATCGCGTCGACGAAGCCGCCGAGCGACGCGGCGGGAACCTCCCAGACCTCGACCTCGATCGCAGCGCCGTTGTCGGCGCGCAGCATGCCCGGGCGCGGTGGCGTGAACTCGGTGAGCGCGTACAGGCGGTAGTGCGGCGCGGTCCGGCAGCGGCGCGCAAGGCGCGCGCCGCGCTCTGTGAGCTGGTGATTCAGCGCAAGGCCCGACATATGCGCCCCGCAGACGGCGAGCTCGATCGTCTGGCGGCTGCCCGCGGTCGCCGCCTCGCGATCGGCGTCGGGCAGCGCGAGCCCCGTGGCGCCCATCGTGTCGACCGCGGCGCGCTGCGCCAGCGCGCCGAGCGCGCACAGCGCCTCGTCCGCGAAGGCCGGCGCGATCAACGTCACCCCGAAGGGCAATCCGTCGCGCTGGAACCCGGCCGGTACCGCGATGCCGCTGAGATCGAGCAGGTTCATGAAATTCGTGTAGCGGCCGAGATTGCTGTTCAGCCGCACCGGATCGGCCTCGACCTCGTCGATGCGATAGATCGTTCCCGCGGTCGGCGCGACCATCAGGTCGATCGCGTCCCAGACCGCCGCCGCGGTGCGCTGCAGCACCTTGAGGCGGTAGTACGCAGTGAACGCGTCGATCGCGGAATGGCGCGTCGCGCCGCCGATGATCTCGCGCGTCACCGGATGCAGCGCTTCGGGGTGGCGCTCGACGAACGCGCGGATTGCGACGTAGCGCTCGGCGACCCAGGGGCCCTCGTAGAGCAGGCGCGCGGTCTCGAGAAACGGCTCGAAGTCGACCGACACCGGCTTCGCACCGAGCGCCTCCAGACGCGCGAGCATCAGCTCGAACAGCGCGGGCGCGTCGGGATTGCCGAAGAATTCGAGCTGGTCCTCGCGCGGCACGCCGATGCGGCAGTTCTCGAAGCTGCGTGGCAGAACGCGTGCGGCTGCAGTTTCATGACGCGCAAACGGGTCGGCCGGATCGAAGCCGCGCGCGCAGCGCAGCACCGTAGCGGCATCCGCGGCGGTGAGCGCGAAGATCGACACGCAGTCGAGCGATCGGCAGGCGGGCACCACGCCGCGCGTGCTGAGCAGGCCGCGCGTCGGCTTGAGGCCGACGATGTTGTTGAACGCGGCCGGCACGCGTCCGGAGCCCGCGGTGTCGGTGCCGAGGCTGAAGCTGACCAGTCCGGCGGCAACCGCGACCGCGGAGCCGGAGCTCGAGCCGCCGGGCAGGTAGCGCGCATCGAAGGGATTGACCGGCGTGCCGTAAGGAGAACGTATCCCGACCAAACCCGTCGCGAACTGATCGAGGTTGGTTTTGCCGATCAGCAGACCGCCGGCGGCAAGCAGTGCGTCGACCACAGCGGCGTGCGCTTCGGCGACGTAGCTGAATTCGGGACAGGCCGCGGTGGTCGGCTGACCCGCGACATCGATGTTGTCCTTGACCGCGAAGGGGATCCCGTAGAGCGGCAGGTCCTGCGCGTCGCGCCGCTCCAGCTCGGCCGCGCGCGTCTCCAGCTCCGCTGCGGGCGTGCGGCTTATCCAGACCTTGTCGTCGCCGCGCTGCTCGAGCCGCCGGAGAATTCCGGCGACGGTCTGCGACGGGCGCAGACTGCCAGCGCGATAACGTGCGCCGAGCGCGGAAAGATCGAGCGCATCGTTGGCTTGCAGCACGCCGGGAGCATACTCTAGTATACAAGCCGGTGTACATCCATCGCGTCCTGCCGAATTTGTATCGCGACTCGGTGTCGCTGATGGCGCTCTCGGCGAGCCTCGACAAGCTGCCGGGCGTCGAGCAGGTCTCGGCCGTGATGGCGACGCCCGCGAACATCGCGCTGCTGCACGAAGCAGGATTGCTCGAGGGCGAGATCGCGGCGAGTCCCAATGACCTGCTCCTCGCGCTGCGCGGCAGGCCCGAGTCGGCGTTGCGCGCGGCGCTCGAGCACGCGGTGGCGGCGCTCGAAACGCCGATTGCGGCGCCCCCCTCGGGTGCGACACGCACCGAGCCAGTGCGCAGCCTGCAGATGGCGCTTGCGCACACGCCGGGCGCGAACCTCGCGCTGATCTCGGTGCCGGGCGAGTACGCCGCGGCCGAGGCGCGCAAGGCGCTGCAGCTCGGTTTGAACGTCATGCTGTTTAGCGACAATGTCGGGGTCATAGACGAGCTGGCACTCAAGCGCCTGGCGCGCGAGCGCGGGCTGCTCGTGATGGGACCCGACTGCGGGACTGCGATCATCGACGGCGTGCCGCTCGGGTTCGCGAACGCCGTGCGGCGCGGCGCGGTCGGCGTCGTGGGTGCTTCGGGTACCGGCACGCAGCAGGTGACCTGCCTGGTGCACGCTGCGGGCGCGGGGATTTCGCAAGCCATCGGCACTGGCGGTCACGACCTGCACCAGGACGTCGGTGGCATCAGCATGCTGGCTGGGCTCGAGCGGCTCGCGCGCGATGCGCAGACCAAAGTGATCGTGCTCGTCTCCAAGCCGCCGGCGCCGGCGGTGACGAAGGCCGTGCTCGCCGCCGCGCAGCGCGCCGGCAAACCGGTGGTGGTCAACTTCATCGGAGCCGCGCCCGATGCGCTGCGCGCAGGCAAGCTGACCGCGGCGCGCACGCTCGAGGAGGCGGCGCGCGCGGCGGTGGCGCTCGCACGCGGCCGGCGCCCGCCTTTGCGCGCCGCGGGCGCGCGCCTGCCTGTGCCGCGGCTGCGCCTGCGCGCGCAGCAGCGCTACCTGCGCGGCCTGTACAGCGGAGGCACGTTCTGCTTCGAGGCATCGGCGCTGCTCGGCGAGATGCTGGGCGAGGTCTGGTCGAACGCGCCGGTCGACGCGCGCTGGACGCTGGCGGATCCCTGGCGCTCGCGTGCGCACACGCTGGTCGACCTGGGCGATGACGTGTTCACGCGCGGACGCCCGCATCCGATGATCGATCACCGTCTGCGCAACGAGCGCCTGCTCAAGGAGGCGGCCGATCCCGAGGTCGCTGTGCTGCTTTTCGACGTGGTGCTCGGCTACGGTGCGCACCCGGATCCGGCCGCCGAGATGGTGCCCGCGATCCGCAAGGCCCAGGCCATAGCCCGCAAGAAGCGGCGCAGCCTCGCCTTCGTCGGCTTCGTCTGCGGCACGGAGGCCGATCCACAGGGTTTCGACCGGCAGGTGCGCGCTTTGCGCGAAGCCGGCGTGCTTCTCGCGTCGAGCAGCGCGCCCGCGGCGCGGCTTGCCGCCAGCATCGTGCGGGGGCGCGGATGAGCCCGCTGTTCGGCAAGTCCCTGTCCGTGCTGAACGTCGGCATTGGATCGTTCGCCGACACCGTCGCGCGCTGCGGAGGCGAAGCGCTGCAACTCGACTGGTTGCCGCCGGCGCAAGGAGACCGCGCTGCCTGCGATGCGCTCGCCGCGGTGCTCAATCATCCCGCGGTCGAAGCGGCGAACGCCGAGGCGCTGGCGCGCTACCTCACGTCGCAGCCCAAGCTCGTCGGGATCGGCACCGCGCGCGAGGTCGTTCCGCAGCTGGAAGAGCGCATCATCCTGCATGCCGGTCCGCCGATCGACTGGCAGCGGATGTGCGGCCCGATGCGTGGCGCGATCATCGGCGCGATCCTCTACGAGGGCTGGGCGGACAACGCGGCGCGGGCGGAGCAGATGGCCCAAGCGGGCGAGATCGTGTTCGAGCCCTGCCACCATCACGCCGCGGTCGGTCCGATGGCCGGCATCATCAGTCCGTCGATGCCGGTCTGGATCGTGATCGACGCGGCTGGCGGCGGCAACGCGTACTGCAATCTAAACGAGGGCCTGGGCAAGGTGCTGCGCTTCGGCGCGAACAGCGCGGAGGTGGTCGCGCGATTGAAGTGGATGGCGCATACCCTCGCGCCGACGCTGCGCGCGGGGCTCGCCGCGCTCGGCGAGATCGAGCTCAAGCCGCTGATGGCGCAGGCGCTGCACATGGGAGACGAGGTGCACAACCGGAACAGCGCTGCGTCCGCGCTGCTCGTCAAGCGGCTGGTACCGGCGCTGCTCAAGTCGGGGGCGCCGGCCGCCGATGTCGCGGCGGCGATCGAGTTCGTCGCCGGCAACGACCACTTCTTTCTCAACATCTCGATGGCGGCGTGCAAGGCGATGCTCGATGCCGCGCATGGCGTTGCGGGCAGCAGCCTGGTCACAGCGATGGCGCGCAACGGCGTCGAGTTCGGCGTGCGCGTGTCGGGCCTCGGCGAGCGCTGGTTCACCGCGCCGGCGCCGCGCGTGGACGGACTGTACTTCGCGGGGTACAGCATCGCCGATGCGGCGCCCGACCTGGGCGACAGCGCGATCACCGAGACCGCGGGGCTCGGCGGATTCGCGATGGCGGCAGCGCCGGCGATCGTCAAGTTCGTCGGCGGCAGCGCGCAGGACGCGCTCGCCAACACGCTGGCGATGACGCATATCACGCTCGCGCGCAACGCGGCCTTCACGCTGCCGGCGCTCGATTTCGCCGGAACGCCCGCGGGCGTCGACCTGCGTCGCGTGGTCGACACCGGCATCCTGCCGGTGATCAATACCGGCATCGCCCACAGGGAGCCCGGCGTCGGCCAGATCGGCGCGGGCGTCACGCACGCGCCTGCCGAGTGCTTCGCGCAGGCGTTGAAGGCGCTCGCCGCCGAGGTGGCGGGCTGACCGGCGCAGGCCGCGGCATGCCTTCCGACGCACTCCTCGTGCTCGCGATCGGCGGCAATGCGCTGATCCGCGACCGGCAGCACGAGTCGATTCCCGACCAGTACGGCATGGTGTGCGCGCTCGCCGACGAGGTCGCGGCGATGATCGACGCCGGCTGGCGCGTCGTCGTCACGCACGGCAACGGGCCGCAGGTGGGATTCATCCTGCGCCGCTCAGAGCTCGCGTTGGCGGAGGTCCCTCCGGTGCCGATGGACTACGCCGGCGCCGACATCCAGGGCGCGGTCGGCTACATGTTCGTCAAGGCGCTGCACAACGCCTTCCGTCGCCGGGGCGTGCAGCGCCAGGCGGTGGCGGTGGTGACGCAAACGGTCGTCGAGCGCAGCGATCCGGCCTTCGCCAACCCGACCAAGCCGATCGGCTCGCACATGGAGCAGGCGCGCGCGCAGGCGCTTGCGGACAAATACCACTGGACCGTGCGCGAGGACGCCGGCCGAGGCTGGCGCCGAGTCGTCCCTTCGCCCAGACCGAAGGCGATCGTCGAAACCGAGGTCATCCGCAGCCTGGCGCGCGAAGGCTACGTGGTCGTGGCCTGCGGGGGCGGCGGTATCCCGGTGGTCGAGGACGTCGATGGCGACCTGCGCGGCGTCGAAGCGGTCATCGACAAGGACTTCGCCTCCGGCCTGCTGGCGCGCCAGCTGGGGGCCGAGGCGCTCGTGCTGCCGACCGGCGTGGAAAAGGTCGCCCTCGACTTCAACAAGCCGACGCAGCGTTGGCTGGATCGCATGACGCTCGCCGAGGCGCGCCGCCACATGGCCGAGGATCAGTTCGACAAGGGCAGCATGGGGCCCAAGGTTGCCGCGCTCGTCGAGTTCGTGTCCGGCGGCGGCAGTCTGGGCCTGATCACCGATCCGCCCAACATCACCCGTGCTCTGCGCGGCGAAACCGGCACGCGGGTGGTCGCAAACTAGCCGGCGCGGCGCGCCGCGCGCGCGCGCCACTGCGCGGGCGTCACGCCGGACCAGCGCTTGAACGCGCGGCTGAACGCGCTCGCATCGGCGTATTCGAGCGCCGTGGCGACCTGCGCGAGGCTCATCGCGGTTTCGCCGAGCAACTGCTGCGCCGTGCCGTAGCGGATTGCCTCGAGTTCGCGCTGGAACGTCGTGCCCTCTGCGCGCAGGCGGCGGTTCAGGGTGCGCTCGTGCACGCCGAGCTGGCGCGCGACGAGCGCAATCGAGGTCTTCTGCGTGACGAGCATCTTGCGCAGCAGCTGACGCAGGCCGTGCACGGCGTCTCCGTCGCCGCGCGCGCGCAACGCGGCGGCCTCGGCCTCCAGATGGCGATAGAGCAGCGGATCCGCGCTCGCCAGAGGTCGGTCGAGCCAGCGGCTCGGAAACACGATCGCGCTCTGCTCCGCGTCGAAGCGCAGCGGCGCCTGGAAAAAGCGCTGGTAGGGCCCGCGGTCCTTCGGCGCCTCGCGCGACAGCATCACCTCGCTCGCGCGCCAGTCCTTGCCGCAGAGCGTGCGCATGATGTTGCAGGCGATGGCCATCGACAGATCGTAGATCTGCGCCGTGCCCTTGGCACCCGGCTGATAGATCGCGTAGCCGAGCAGGCTGACGTCATCCGAAGTCTCGACGAAGGGCACGCCGCCCTCGTCGTGCAGATCGAGATAGCGCACGAGGTCCTGCAGTGCGGTTTTGACGTCGGGCGCGACGCGCAGCATGAAGCCGGCGACGCCGAGCGTGGACGGGACGGCGCGCTGTCCGACCAGCAGCCCGAAGTGCTCGCAACCGGTCGCCTCGGTGCAGCGCGCGATCAGCCGGCTCGCCGCGCGATAGGGTACGCGCCGGTCCGGATCATCGAAGTGGTCAAGGTCGAAGCCGAGGCCCTCGAACAGCGGCTCGGGATCGACGCCGAGTTCCTGTACGACCGCCGGGATCGACATCAGCGGCCCCACGCGCACCACGCCGTCGAGTCTGACCTGCCCCTTGGGCAGAGGCGCGGGTCGCCTTGATTTTCGTGTGTCCACTTTTATATGTCGAACTGCGCCACTTTGCTCCGCTGTCGCAAATTGTCCTTGG
>JAJDNJ010000100.1 GCA_022340705.1 Betaproteobacteria bacterium | reverse complement strand
GAGCCACCGGCCAACGCCGTCTTCATCACCATCAGCAACGACGAGGACGCGGCGATCAAGGCATGGAAGCTGCTGGTCGCCTCAGGGGTGCAGAACGTCTACATCCTGGAGGGCGGCATCAACCAGTGGATCGCGACGTTCGGCGCCGAAGACGCCGCGCTCAAGCCGCTCGCGAGCGCTGGCCCGGATCAGTTGCGCTACACGTTCCCGGCAGCCCTCGGCGACCGGTACAAGTCCTGTGCGCCCAATCCGATCGAGCACGAGCATCTCGATTTCGAGGCTCGGATCGTGCTGCAGGTGAAGCGCGACAAGTCCGGCGGCGGCTGCGGTTGATCGGTCCAGTCTCGGCATAAACCGATCATTCGATCACCTGGTCGGCGCGCAGCAGGACGGACTGCGGAAATTCGACGCCGAGCGCCTTCGCGGTCTTCAGGTTGACCGTGAGCTGTAAGCGCACCGGCTGCTCGATCGGCAGATCGCCCGGCTTCGCGCCGCGCAGGATGCGGTCGGCAAAGCCCGCGGCACGCCGGAACTGGTCGGCGAAGTCGATCGAGTACGACATCAGCCCCCCGTCCAGAGTAAAGGGCTGAAAGCCGTACATCGCGGGCAGGCGCGCGACCGCCATGCGCTTCACGATGTCGGCGCGGTTCGCGAACACGCTCGGATTTTCGATCACCAGCACGCCGTCCGGGCGCGCTTGCGCGAGCGCTCCGAACGCCGCGTCGAAGCTGTCCGGGTTTCCAATACCCACCCGCAGCGCAGTGAGATCGAGCGAACCGAGGACCTGCTCGCCGAGTTCGACCTGGCGCACGTTGAGATCGAAGTCGGGCTGGTAAAGCATGGCGATGCGCTTGGCCGTCGGCACGACCTCGCGCAGCAGCTCGATGCGCTTGCCGAGGATGTCCTTGTTGATCGAAAGCATTCCGGTCGCGTTCTTGCCCGGGCGCGCGAGGCTGTCGGCGAGCCCCGTGAGCACCGGCTCCTGAACAAGCGCGAACACGATCGGGATGGTTTTTGTCGCGTTCATGGTCGCCGTCGCCCCGGGTTGCGTCGGGGCGAAGATGATGTCCGGGTTGAGTGCGACCAGTTCCATCGCGAGCGGCTCGTGGCGCGCGAGATTGCCATTCGCGAAACGCCAGTCGATCACCAGATTCCGGCCCTCGACCCAGCCCGCCGCCGCAAGCGCCTTGAAAAAGGCGCCAAAAGGTCCCGCCGTCCCTCGCGTGGCGCTCGACAGCACCCCGATTCGCACGCGACGGGGCTGGGCGAGGCCGAGAGCAGGGGTCAGCAGCGCGGCGCCGATGAGCCCGAACGTGAAGCGTCGCCGGTGCATTCCGCTCAGTATCCGCCTTTGCGCATGCTCTCGGGCAGCCCGGCAATCATGCCGGCCTGCTTCGAGGGGTTTCCCGGGAAGAGGTCGAACAGCGTCTTGTTGTCGACCTTGCGGTCGGACCACTTCGCCTGCATGGCCTTGAGGATCGCGCGGTTGTTCGGCTGCTCGCCGTTGTGCTCGAAAAACGCCTCGCGCAGGAAGTCGATCACGTCCCAGTGGTCCTGGGTGAGCGTGAGCCCCTCGGCCGTCGCGATCGCTTCCGCAACGTCCCGGTCCCAGTCGTCCTGCGAAACAAGAAAGCCGCTCTCGGTCGTCTCCAGAACCTTGCCGTTCACTTCGTAGCTCATAATCGCCTCTGAACTCAAACAAGAATATCGTTTCTAATCCGTATTGCCTGAAACCCATCGCAAGGAGTCGGCCTCATGTTCGATCCGGTCACGCTGCCCTTCGGCGCGAAGATGCTGTTCAACACCGTCAAGCTCAAGCCGGGCGTCAACTTCGAGGACGTCGAGCTCGCGGTCGGCGAGATGTGCAACGTCGTCAAGGAGACTTACGGCGGCGACAAGGGCGGCTTCATCGCGGGTCAGGTGTTCAAGTTCTCCGGCTTCGTGTCGGACGAGGGCTCGCTCAACGCCTCGAAGAGCGCCGACGAGCATTACGTCATCGTCACTTACTGGCGCTCGTTCGACGAGCACGAGAAATCCCACGCCGACGCCACCTTCTCCAACAAGTTCGAGGCGCTGGCGAAGATGTGCTCCGAGACCAAAGAGCTCGGCTACGACATGCTCTGGCAGGGTGCGCCGGAAGGCCAAGGCTAGTCCCATTCCTCGCGCGCATGCGCGGCGCCGCGCAGGTCGCCCACGTCCTTGTGGGGGATGAACACGCCGCAGCCGAGCTTGCGCGCTTCGCCCAGGCCCTGGCGCTGCAGCAGCAACGACTGCGCGGGCGTCGCAACGGTCAGCATCAGGCTGTGCGTGCGGTAGTTGCCCTGCGGCGTGCTGAGCGTCACTTCGCGCCCGCAGAGCAGCGTAGCGGCCTCCACGCCGAGCGCGCGTAGCGCCTCGTTCGCGGCGGTGACGAACGCCACTTCGTCGGCAGCGCCCTCGAAGATCACGCTGCGCGAGAAGAGCGACGCAATGCGCATGAGCGGGCGCGCGGATAGCCGCCCGACGCGCATCTCAGAGCCCGCCACGTCGAGCGTCCGGCCGCTGAGCGCCGCCGCGTCCGCCATGCGATGCTCGGGGAGCCGCAGCACGAGCTTCGTGCGCCGGGAAAGCTGCAGCTGTGCGTCCTCGCCCTCGGGTCGCTGCCAGCCCGCGCCCGAGGCCGCGCCGTGCACGGTGTGTAGCCCGGCCTGAGGCTCTTCCGCGAACCAGGGCAGCGCCGCCTGAATGGCGGTGGACAGTGCGTACGCGTGATCGACCGGCAGGCTCCGGCACTCGATCGCGAACACCGCGTCCAGCACTTCCGCCACGTCATCCATGGCTTCAGTCCGCAGGCAGCGCGGCCTGCAGCTTGTCGCGGTCGAACCACCAGTCGTCCTGCACCAGCACGTCGACCACGTTGCGCAGGCGCGGCAGGAATTTCGCCGGGTCGTTCAGTTCCATGTCCTGGATCCAGCGATTGAACGCCTCCTGGCCGTCGACGGCGCTGTGGCGCCGCGCGACGGTAGCGAGCACCTGGTTGGCGTAGAGCAGCAGGTGATCGCGCTGAGGCTCCCGCGCACGCATGTCGGTCACGTAGTATGCGGTGATCGCCGCCACCGCCGCGCCGTCGGCGTCGGGCGGCGTTTCCTCGACCACGCGGTGCAGCAGCGCGACGCTGAGCTCGGGGTCCACCGGGTAGGTGACCGCAAGCCAGATGCCCTGGCCGAGCGCGGGAAGGGATTCCGGCTGGTCGGCGAGGAACAGCACGTCGCAGCACTGCGCGGCGCCCTCCCAGGCCTGCTCGGCGAGATAGAGATCGAAGGCTTCGCGCGCCGCGGCCCAGGCGTCATCGCCTTTCTCGAGCCGCACGAGCGCTCGGCCGAGCTGGAGCAGCAGGTCCGCGCGGCGCAGCGGCGCGGCGCCGCGCGAGAGCGCGTCGAGCTCGCCGCGCAGATTCGCGACCAGGTGCTCGAGCTTGGCGGTCGACTCTTTCGCGTCGGAGCTGTCGTCGGCGTTGCCGACCGACGGGTCTTCGCGGATGTACTTGAGCGGGATGTACTTCATGGCGCGGCGATGCGCTCAGCGTAGCGCGCGCGATAGACCAGCCGCCCCGCGCCGGGCACATCGGTGAATGCGCTGCGATCGTGCAGCACGTTGTTGCACACCAGCCCCTGGCCCGGCGCAAGGCGCAGGGTGAAGACGTAGGGCGAGGCCGTCTCGAGAATCTGGCGCAGGCGCTCGACCGCGGCACGCGTCGCCGCGTCGCTGCGCCATGCGATGCTGCGTGTGCGCGCGGTGTAGCGCATGTGCAGTGCGCCGGCGTCGCTGGAAAACACCGGACCGCTCTGCGCCGGGCGCGGCGTCATGCCTTCGTCGGTATTGGCGGGGATGGTCATCGCGTCGCTCGCCGAGAGCGCCCGGACATGCTCTGGATCGGCGTCGCGCAAGAGCAGATAAGCGATCTCGGGATCGAGCAGGCGGTTCTCGCCGCCCGCGGCCGCGGGGCGCACGCAGTGCAGGATGAAGGCGCGGATGCGCTGCGCCGGCGGGTTGTAGTAGCCGTCGGTGTGCCAGAGCAGTCGCCGGTTGGAGTAGGGGATGTAGCCGCGCGCCGATTTTTCCGGCGCCGTTTCGAGCGCGCTGATGCCGTCCTCGTCGGCGAACGGGTTGGTCTGCAGGCGATGAAGGCCCAGGCGCGCGCCGATCCGGCGCACGATGTCCTTGTCGGCGAGACTGCCGAGGGAACTCGAATAGACCGCCATGTTCGCCGTCGCGCACACGCGGCGCAGCTTGTCGACCTCGCTGTCGGTCAGCGCGCGCGGATCGCGCACCTCGACGACGAGCTCTTCCGCGCGGCGCGGAGTCGCCACGAGCTTGCGCTCGCGCCAGCGCAGGTAGGCCTCGGTCTGCTCGAGCGCGAACGGATTCTCGACGGGGGAAGTGAGAACGGCGTTCATGATCGGGGAGCAGAACGGTACCGCAAGGCTTCGATGCGCAGCATGCGTGCGAGCGTGCCGATTGCGAGGGTTGATGGCGCCATAAGGTGGACGGCAGTGCCCGCGATCGGTGCAAGCATTTGACTCAGCGCGCTTTCCGGTGCATTTGGCGCCCCCTTATATCCCTAAAGGGAGGGGTCGTCTGCACCAGGGGTATCCCTTCTTCCCTTCCGGGTACCAAGTTGGTGCGTCGCTGCCTCGGTACACTGCGCGGGCCGCGTCTTGCGACTCGTGGAGGAGCCCATGGCCGAAGCGCAAAAAACACCGAAGGATCCCGCACGGCACAGCAGCTTTGTGCCGAAGGAAAAGAAGTCCAGCAAGCCGTTCCATGACACGCCCATGCTCGACCAGCTGGAGAGCGGGCCGTGGCCGAGCTTCGTCACGGGGCTGAAGCGCCTCGCGCACGATAACAACATGATGGTCGACCTGCTCGGCCAGCTCGAGTACTCGTACAAGACGCGGCTCGGCTACTGGAAGGGCGGCACCGTCTCCGTATTCGGCTACGGCGGCGGCATCATCCCGCGCTTTTCCGAAGTGGCGAGCATGTTCCCGGAGTCGAAGGAATTCCACACGCTGCGCGTGCAGCCGCCCGCGGGCAACCACTACACGACCAAGCTTCTGCGCCAGCTGTCCAACTCCTGGAGCAAGTGGGGCTCGGGCCTTATCGCCTTCCACGGGCAGACCGGCAACATCATGTTCATCGGTGCGACCAGCGAGAACACGCAGCATTTCTTCGACGAAATCAACGAATACGGCTTCGACCTCGGCGGCGCGGGCCCCTGCGTGCGTACCGCCATGTCCTGCGTCGGCGCGGCGCGCTGCGAGCAGTCCTGCACCAACGAGCACCGCATTCATCGCACGCTGGTCAACAACTTCATCGACGACATGCACCGCCCGGCGCTGCCCTACAAGTTCAAGTTCAAGGTTTCGGGCTGCCCGAACGACTGCATGAACTCGATCCAGCGCGCCGACTTTGCGGTGATCGGCACCTGGCGCGACGACATGCAGGTCGACCAGAAGGGCGTCAAGGAATACATCGAGAGCCACGGGCGCAAGTACACGATCGACAACGTGATCACGCGCTGCCCGACCAACGCGCTTTCGCTGAACGACGACGACACGATCGAAGTCGACAACAAGAGCTGCGTGCGCTGCATGCACTGCATCAACGTGATGACCAAGGGCCTGAAGCCGGGCAAGGACCGGGGCGTTACGGTGCTGATCGGCGGCAAGCGCACGCTCAAGATCGGCGACACCATGGGCACGGTGATCGTGCCGTTCATGAAGATGGACTCGGACGAGGACTTCGAGAAGATCCGCGAGCTCGCCGCCACCGTGATCGATTTCTGGGCCGAGAACGGCCTCGAGCACGAGCGCTGCGGCGAGATGATCGAACGGATCGGCCTCGCGAACTTCCTCGAGGGCATCGGCATCGAGGTGGATCCCAACATGATCACCCATCCGCGTACCAGCTCGTATATCCGCCTCGACGACTGGGACCAGGAAGCGCAGAAGTGGATCGATCGCCAGAAGGCGAAGGCCACCGCCTGATCCGCGAGAACTAGGAATCCGCCATGGCACAAGCACAGGCAGTTGAGAAGAAGCAGATGCGCCCGCCGATCGAGAGCGGGTGCCCGGACGGCATGCAGTACATGCATCCGCTCATGGTCAAGAACTTCGGCAACTGGAAGTACCACGACCGGCCGCGCCCGGGCGTGCTGCACCACGTCGCCCACTCGGGCGACGAGATCTGGACGGTGCGCGTCGGCACCCAGCGTCAGCTCGGCCCCTACGAGATCAACCTGCTGTGCGACATCGTCGACACCTACGGCGAGGGCCACGTGCGCTTCACCATCCGCTCGAACCTCGAGGTGATGGTCTCCAAGTGGGAGAAGGTCGGGCCGCTGATCCAGGCATTCAACGACGCAGGTTATCCGGTGGGCGGTACCGGCAACTCGGTGACCATGATCTCGCACACGCAGGGCTGGCTGCACTGCGACATTCCCGGAACCGACGCCTCCGGCGTGGTGAAGTCGCTGATGGATGAGCTCTACGAAGAGTTCGTCAAGGAGGAAATGCCGAACCGCGTTCACATCACCACCTCCTGCTGCCAGATCAACTGCGGCGGGCAGGGCGACATCGCGATCAACGTGCAGCACACCAAGCCCCCGAAGATCAACCACGACCTGGTGGCGAACGTCTGCGAGCGGCCCTCGGTGGTCGCGCGCTGCCCGGTGGCGGCGATCCGCCCGGCGATGGTGAACGGCAAGCCGTCGCTCGAAGTCGACGAGAAGAAGTGCATCTGCTGCGGTGCCTGCTACCCGCCGTGCCCGCCGATGCAGATCAACGACCCGGTGCACTCCAAGCTCGCGATCTGGGTCGGCGGCAAGAACTCGAACGCGCGCTCCAAGCCGATGTTCCAGAAGCTGGTGGCCGCGGGGCTGCCCAACAACCCGCCGCGCTGGCCTGAAGTGGCGGAGGTGGTGAAGAAGATTCTCTATACCTACAAGAACGATGCGCGCGACTGGGAGCGCGTGGGCGACTGGGTGGAGCGCATCGGCTGGCCGCGCTTCTTCGAGATGACGGGCCTGCCCTTCACCAAATTCCACATCGACAACTGGCGCGGGGCGCGCAACAGCCTCAACGCCTCGACCCATATCCGCTTCTAGGGGCGCTCGAGGCATGAAGCTCGGCATCATGGTGAACGAAGGGCCGTACACGCACCAGGCCTCGGACAGCGCCTACCAGTTCGCGAAAGCGGCGCTCGCCAAAGGCCACGAGATCAGCCGCGTGTTTTTCTACCACGATGGCGTGAACAACGGCTCGCGCCTCACGGTGCCGCCGCAGGACGAGCGCAACATCGTCAAGCGCTGGAGCGAGCTGGCCGCCGAGCACAAGCTCGACCTCGTGGTGTGCATCGCCGCCGCGCAGCGCCGCGGCCTGATGGACAAGTCCGAGGCCAAACGGCACGGCAAGGACGCAGACAACATCGCGCCCGGCTTCCGCATCTCGGGACTCGGGCAGCTGATCGAGGCCGGCATCGAAGCCGACCGGCTGGTCGTGTTCGGCGACTGAGCGGGGAGCGGAGAATGGAAGAAGAGGCGGGCGCAGGCGGCAAGGTCAAGAAGTTCCTCTACGTGAACCGCAAGGCGCCGTACGGCACGATCTATGCCCTTGAATCGCTCGAAGTCGTGCTGATCGGCGCGGCCTTCGAGCAGGACGTGAGCCTCGCCTTCATCGGCGACGGCGTCTACCAGCTCACCAAGGGCCAGGACACCAAGGCACTGGGGGTAAAGAATTTCTCGCCTGCGTTCCGGGCGCTCGACGACTACGACGTGAACAAGCTCTACGTCGACGAGGCATCGCTGCGCGCGCGGGGCTTGAGCGCGGAGGACCTGCTCGTGCCGGTCGAGGTGGTGAGCACCGAGCGCATGGCCGAGATCATGGAGGGCCAGGACGTGGTCCTGAGCTTCTGAAGATGAGCAAGATGCTGCACACCGTGAACAAATCGCCCTTCGAGCACAGCGCGCTCGAGACCTGCCTGCGCTACGCGCGGCAGGGCAGCAGCGTGCTGTTGATCGAGGACGCTGTGTACGCGGCGGCGCGCGACACCGCCGTGGCGCAGGCAGTGCAGGAAGCCCTCAAGCGCGTGCAGCTGTACGCGCTCGCGCCCGACGTCGAGGCGCGGGGCATGCAAAACCGGGTGCTGGACGGCGTTCGCCTGGTGGACTACGAGGGTTTCGTGGACCTCGTGGTGGAACACAACGCCGTGCAGGCCTGGCTATGAACAGGAGAGGAATGACGCCATGACGATCGAAGTGAACGGACAGACATTCGAAACCGACGAAGAAGGCTATCTGACCAACCGTGAGGACTGGTCGGAGGACGTCGCCAGTGAAATGGCGCGGCAGGACAACTGCGAGCTGAGCGACGCGCACTGGGAAGTGATCAACTTCCTGCGCGAGTACTACGATGAGTACCAGATCGCTCCGGCGGTGCGCGTGCTCACCAAGGCGATCGGCAAGAAGCTCGGTGCCGACAAGGGCAACAGCAAGTACCTGTACGAGCTGTATCCCTACGGCCCCGCCAAGCAGGCGTGCAAGTACGCGGGCCTGCCCAAGCCGACCGGCTGCGTCTGAAAAATGGGGTCAGACCCCATTTTTCTGGTCGAGGTCGGGGCATAGCGTAGGTTTGGAGAATGGGGTCTGACCCCATTTTTCAGATGTCCGCGCTGACCATCGGCTACGCGCTGCTGTTCTACGCGGCGGCGGGAATCCTCGTGCTTGGCGTGCTGGCGCGAATCTGGCGCTACGCGCGCACGCCGCAGCCGCTCAAGATCCCGGTGCCGCCGGCGCCGACCACGCGCGGCGGCGTCGTGCTGCGCATGTTCGCCGAGGTGACGCTGTTCCGGAGCCTCTACCGCTCCAACAAGTGGATCTGGCTCTTCGGCTGGACCTTCCATGTCGCGCTCGCCTTGGTGCTCGCGCGGCATCTGCGCTACTTCACCGAGCCGGTGTGGACCTGGGTGGCGCTCATCCAGCCCTTCGGGAAGTACGCGGGCTTTGCCATGCTCGTCGGCCTCGCGGGCCTGTGGGCGCGGCGCGTGCTGGTCGACCGGGTGCGCTACATCAGCAGCCCCTCCGACCACCTGATGCTCGCGCTGCTGGCGGCGATCGCGGTGAGCGGGCTCGCCATGAAATACCTTGCGCACACCGACATCGTGTCGCTGAAGGCCTTCTTCCTCGGACTGATGCGCTTCGACTGGCAGCCGCTGCCCGCCGATCCGGTCCTGCTCATTCACCTCGCGCTGGTCGCGGCGCTGATGATCGTCTTTCCGATTTCCAAGCTGCTGCATGCGCCGGGCGTGTTCTTCAGCCCGAGCCTTAACCAGGTCGACGACGCGCGCGAGCATCGCCATGCCGCCGGCTGGTCGGCGCGGCTCGTGCCGCCGGGCGCCGCCGAGGGACGCTGATGGCCGCCGCTTTCGAGACGCCACCGCTCGGCGAATACCCCGTCATCCCGCTCGTGCACGAGGGGACGATGGCGCATTCCAAGCCCTTCGTCGCCAAGCCCGAGCACCAAAAGGGGGTCG
This sequence comes from Betaproteobacteria bacterium, assembly GCA_022340705.1. Taxonomy (GTDB): domain Bacteria; phylum Pseudomonadota; class Gammaproteobacteria; order Burkholderiales; family SG8-39; genus SG8-39. Next base: position 12,089 of record JAJDNJ010000100.1, on the reverse strand, counting down.
GCTTTCCGGGTGAGCTCGTGCCCGACTGGGAGAAGGTCGCGGTCGCGAAGCTGGGAGAACTGGTCTCGGAGTCGCGCGCGCTGCGCGTGTTCCTCGATTCCTGCGTGAAGTGCGGCGCCTGCACCGACAAGTGCCACTACTACCTCGGCACGGCGGACCCCAAGAACATGCCGGTCGCGCGCCAGGACCTGCTGCGCTCGGTCTACCGGCGCTACTACACCCTGCCCGGGAAGCTCTTCCCGAAGCTGGTCGGCGCGCGCGACATGACCAAGGACGTGCTCGACGAGTGGTACAGCTACTTCCACCAGTGCTCGCAATGCCGGCGCTGCTCGGTGTTCTGCCCCTACGGCATCGATACCGCGGAAGTCTCGATGGCCGCGCGCGACATCATGGACGCGGTGGGCCTCGGCCAGAAGTACTCGAACGAGATCATCGGCAAGGTCCACAAGATCGGCAACAACCTCGGACTGCCCGAGCCCGCGCTGCGCGACACGCTCGAGGGCCTGGAAGAGGATGTGAAGGAAGAAACCGGCGTCGACGTGCGCTTTCCGCTCGACGAGAAGGGCGCCGAGGTGCTGCTCATCACGCCGAGCGCCGACTTCTTCGCCGAGCCACACATCGACGGGCTGATCGGCTACGCCAAGGTGTTCCACGCCGCCGGCATCTCCTGGACGCTTTCCTCGCACGCTTCCGAGGCGGCGAATTTTTCGCTCTTCATCGGCAACCACGACAACCTGTACAAGGTGGCGGCGCGCATCCGCGAGGCGGCGCTCGAGCTCGGCGTCAGGCGCATCGTGGTGGGCGAGTGCGGCCATGCCTGGCGCGTGGCCTACAGCTTCTGGAACACGCTCATCGGGCCCTTCGATTTTCTCGATCCGCGCTACCCGGCGCCGCAGCACATCTGCGAGCTGACCTGGGACCTGATCCAGCGTGGCGCGCTCGAACTCGACAAGAGCGCGAACGATGACAAGGTGGTCACCTTTCACGATTCCTGCAACGTCGCGCGCGCCTCGCGCATGGGCGCTGTGCCGGGAGGACAGTTCACCATCCCGCGCAACGTGATCCGCGCCTGCGTCAACAAGTTCGTCGACATGCCGGCCGAGACCATCGGTGCGACCACGTTCTGCTGCGGCGGGGGCGGCGGGCTGCTGACCGACGACCTGGTCGAACTGCGCGTCAAGGGCGCGCTGCCGCGCATGCAGGCGCTGCAGACCGTGGTCGACGAGCAGGGCGTGAACTACCTCGCGGCGATCTGCGCCATCTGCAAGAGCCAGTTCACCAAGGTCCTGCCCTACTACAAGCACCCGATGGACATGATCGGCAGCGTGCACGGTCTGGTCAGCAAGGCGATCGTGCTCGGACCCAAGCCCTAAAACGATTCAACCGGAGTTTCCCCGATGTCGACACCCGCAGCGAAATCCGAGGCCAAGGCCGGACACACCTTCCGCCGCTTCAAGGACGGCGACCAAGAGTGGCGCTCGAACCAGGAGCGCATCTTCGCCGGCGACGAGTCCGACAAGTGCCCGACCTACGTGCACAAGACCCCGCCCTGCCAGGCGAGCTGCCCCTCGGGCGAGGACATCCGCGGCTGGCTCAACATCGTGCGCGGCGTGGAGAAGCCACCCAAGGGCACGGCGATGCAGGAGTACGCCTTCCGGCGCTCGACCGACGCGAACCCCTTTCCCTCGATGATGGGGCGCGTATGCCCGGCGCCCTGCCAGACCGGCTGCAACCGCAACAAGGTCGAGGACACCGTCGGCATCAACGCGGTCGAGCAGTACATCGGCGACTACGCGCTGAAGCAGGGTTATACCTTCGAGGCGGGCCCGGACAGCGGCAAGCGTGTCGCCATCATCGGTGGCGGCCCGGCGGGCCTGTCGGCTGCGTATCAACTTCGTCGCAAGGGCCATGGCGTGACGCTGTTCGACGATCACGCCGAGCTCGGCGGCATGGCGAAATACGGTGTGCCGGGCTACCGCCTGCCGCGCACGCACCTTGACGGCGAAATCAACCGCATCATCGGCATGGGTGTGGAGGTGCGGCCGAACACGCGCGTCGGGCGTGACCTCAAGCTCGAGGACCTGCAGGCGCAGTTCGACGCCGTGCTGATCGCGATCGGCTGCAAATCCGGTCGCCCGCTGCCGGTGCCGGGCGCGGACGCGCCCAACGTGATCAGCGGCGTGGCGTTTCTGGAAGCCTTCAACCAGGGACGGTTGAAGGCGGTCGCCGGGCGCGTGGTGGTGATCGGCGGCGGCGATACCTCGGTGGACGTGGTGTCGGTCGCGCGGCGCCTGGGCTACGTCGAGGACGCGGTCGAGACCGAGCGTCCCGAGAACGTGGTCCTCGGCCACACCGCGCACGACGTCTCCACCCTCGCGGCGCGCCAGGGCGCCGACGTGATGCTCACCTCGATGCAGCCGATCGAGGAGATGAACGCGGCCAAGCACGAGATCGAGGACGCGCAGCGCGAGGGCGTGAAGATCGAGGGCAACCTCCTGCCGAAAAAGGTGATCGTCGACGAGAAGAGCGGGCGCGCGGTGGCGCTGCGCGTGATCGAGGTGCAGTGGGAAAAGGGCAAGTTCAGCGAGAAGCCCGGCACCGAGCGCGACTTCGAGGCCGACCTGGTCGTCGTGGCGATCGGCCAGGCGGGCGATCTCGCCGGCATGGAGGCGCTCGACAACGGCAAGGGCCTGATCGCGGCCGACAAGTTCTACCAGCTGCCGAATCACCCGGGCCTGTTCGCCTGCGGCGACATCATCCGCCCGCATCTGCTCACCACGGTGATCGGCCAGGGCTCGATTGCCGCCGATAGCATCGACCGCTACCTGAACCGGCAGGAGATGCCGAAGCGGCCGAAGGTGGACGTGCACCACTTCAACCTGCTCGACAAGCTGCGCGAGGCGCATCTCGAGCCGGCGAAATACGAGGCCTCGCCGGAGAACGGACCACGCCCCATCGACCAGGGTCTGCGCGGCACCTCGCAAGCGGGAAAGAGCGTGGGCGGCTTCGCGATCCACAACTACGAGGACCGCAGCGCGGCCGAGGTGTGCAAGTCCGACGAGCTGTTTCTCGGCCACTTCGCTTACCAGCCGCGCATCCAGCGCAGCGAGATCGGTCCCTCGGCCGAGGAGGTGCTCGGCCACTTCGAGGAGCGCATGGTCGGGTTCGACGACAAGCAGGCAGTGGACGAGGCCAAGCGCTGCATGAGCTGCGGCATGTGCTTCGAATGCGACAACTGCGTGATCTACTGCCCGCAGACCGCGGTGAAGCGCACGCCGAAGTCGGAGGCCACCATGGGCCGTTACGTCTACACCGACTACGACCTGTGCATCGGCTGCCATATCTGCGCGGATGTCTGCCCCACCGGCTACATCAAGATGGGGATGGGCGATCACTGATCGGCGGAACGCAAGCGTGATGCGCCTCGCTTTCGCGATCATCGCGGCACTCCTGGCGATCGCAGGAGATGCCCACACGGGCGGTACGCACGCCGGTCGCGTGCCGCTGCCCGCGATGAAGGCGGAGCGGGGCGAGTCCTGCGTCGCGCCCGCCGAAGAGATGCGCCGCAACCACATGAAGATGCTCTTTCACCAGCGCGACGAAACGGTGCACGAAGGTATCCGGACGAAGCGCTTCAGCCTGAAGCAGTGTGTCGACTGCCACGCGAGCCGCAAGACCGGCAGCGTGCTGGGCGAGAAGGGGTTCTGTGCGAGCTGCCACGCCTACGCCGCGGTGAAAATCGACTGCTTCGAGTGTCACACGCCGATGCGCAGCACGCAGGCGGCGGGAGCGCCGCGATGACGCCGGAGCGACGCCGTTTCCTCGGCTGGGGTGCGGCCGCCGCCGCGGGCGCCGCGGCGGTTACGACTCTGGCCCCGGGGCTGCGGCTGGTCGAGCTCGCGCGCGCGCGCTCGCCCGACGAAGCGGCTTCCGCCTTGCAGCGCTGGGGGCTGTTGATCGATACCGCGAAGTGCTCCGACTGCGACGCCTGCGTCAGCGCCTGCCGTGAGGAGAACGGCTGGACCGGACACGACCGCCCGGCGACCGACGCGCAGTGGATCCGCAAGGTCAGCCTGCGCGACCGGCGCAGCGGCTTCGCGCAGACGCTGCCGCTCATGTGCCAGCACTGCGAGCATCCGCCCTGCGTCGATGTCTGCCCGACCGGCGCCTCGTTCCGGCGCGCCGATGGCATCGTGCTCGTCGACAAGCACATCTGCATTGGCTGCCGCTACTGCGTGATGGCCTGCCCGTTCGGCGCGCGCTCCTTCGTCCACGAGCCGACCACCGGCCAGAAGCCGGACGTGCCACGCGGCAAGGGTACGGTCGAGTCCTGCACGCTGTGCGTGCAGCGCGTGGACCGCGGCGAGCGTCCGGCCTGCGTCGAGGCCTGCAACCGTGACGGCCACGGCGCGATGGCCTTCGGTGACCTGAACAATGCCGCGGGCGACCTCGGGCGCCGGTTGCGCAGCGAGCCCTCCAGCGCGTTGCGTGCGGACCTCAAGCTCAACCCCGGCGTGCGTTACCAGAGCCTCTAGCCATGGCGCGCATCGAGTACCGCGAGATCGAGGGCCGCAGCGCCGGCTTCTTCGGCCTGCTCGGCGTGCTCGCGCTGTTCATCGCCGCGGGGCTCGCCGCGGCCTGGGCGATGGAGCACCGGGGCCATGTGATCACCGGCATGACGAACCGCATCGTCTGGGGCGCGCCGCACGTGTTCGCGGTGTTCCTCATCATCGCGGCCTCGGGCGCGCTAAACGTCGCCTCGGTCGCCTCGGTGTTCGGGCGCGAGCTCTACAAGCCGCTCGCGCGCCTCTCGGGCCTGGTCGCGGTGGCGCTGCTTGCGGGCGGGCTCTCGGTGCTGGTGCTCGACCTCGGGCGGCCCGAGCGGCTGATCGTGGCGATGACGCACTACAACTTCAAGTCGATCTTCGCCTGGAACATCTTCCTCTACACCGGGTTCTTCGCCGTGGTGACGCTCTACCTGTGGACGATGTTCGAGCGCCGCATGAACGGCTACACCCCGCGCGCAGGGCTGCTCGCGTTCTTGTGGCGGCTCGTGCTCACCACCGGCACCGGCTCCATCTTCGGCTTTCTCGTTGCGCGCGAGCCCTACAACAGTGCGCTGCTCGCGCCGCTGTTCGTCGTGATGTCGTTCTCCTTCGGCACCGCAGCGTTCGTGCTCGTGCTGATGGCAGCCTGCCGCTGGAGCGGCAGGCCACTCGGGGACGCGCTGCTCGCGCGCCTGGGCACGCTGCTCGGCATCTTCGTCGCCGCGGTGATGTACTTCGTCACCGTACATCACCTCACCAACCTCTACATCGCGCGCGAGTTCGACCTGGAGCGCTTCCTGCTGTGGGAGGGCGGGGTCTACACGGCGTTGTTCTGGATCGGGCAGGTCCTGGTCGGCGGCGTCGTGCCGCTCGCGCTCATCTTCGCAGTGCGCACGCGCGCCGCGCTCGCGGGCGCCGCGGCCTGCGTGATCGCGGGTGGCTTCGCCCAGGTCGCCGTCATCATCATCGGCGGGCAGGCCTATCCGCAGGACATCTTCCCCGGCAAAGAGGTCTCGAGCAGCTTCTTCGACGGCGTGGTGGCGAGCTATGCGCCGAGCCTGCCCGAGATCGCGCTCGGCGCGGGCGGCGTTGCACTCGCCGCTGCGCTCGTCGTCCTCGGGCTCAAGCTGCTGCCCTTCCTGCCGAGCAGTCTCGACCAGGCCGAGCCGGCCGAGGCATGAACCGTCTCTTCATCTCCGCCGCGCACAAGTCCTCGGGCAAGACGACGCTGTGCATCGGCCTGGCCGCAGCGCTGCGCGCGCGCGGCGAAGCCGTGCAGCCCTTCAAGAAAGGCCCGGATTACATCGATCCGCTGTGGCTCGGCCTCGCCGCAGGACGGCCGTGCTACAACCTCGATCCCTACCTGAGCGGCGCGGACGAGCTGCGCGCCGAGTTCGCGCGGCGCATGCAGGATGCCACCCTCGGCCTGGTCGAGGGCAACAAGGGCCTGTACGACGGTCTTGCGCTCGACGGCAGCAACAGCAACGCGGCGCTCGCGGCGATGCTCGAGGCGCCCGTGGTGCTGGTGATCGACGCACGCGGCATGACGCGCGGCATCGCACCGCTCATCCTCGGCTTTCAGGCCTTCGACCCGAGCATCCGCATCGCCGGCGTGATCCTCAACCAGCTCGGCGGCACACGTCACGAAGCCAAGCTGCGGGCGGTGATTGCGCATTACACCGACGTGCCGGTGCTCGGCGCGGTGCAGTACGACGAAGATCTGACGATCGTCGAGCGCCACCTCGGCCTCGTGCCGAGCAACGAAGCGCAGGCCGCGCGCGCGCGCGTCGAAGAGATCGCTGCGCGCATCGCGGCGCAGGTGGACCTCGACGCGCTGCTCGGTGTCGCGCGCTCGGCGGGCGCGATGGCAGACGCGGCGCGGGCGGCAGCGGCCGCCGTGCAGGTGAACGATTCGAGCGATTCGAACCAATTGAACGAATCGAACAATGCGCCGCTGCGTCTCGGCATCGCGCGCGACGCGGCGTTCGGCTTCTACTACCCGGGCGACCTCGAGGCGCTGCGCGCGGCAGGGGCCGAGCTCGTGTTCTTCGATGCGCTGCGCGACCGGCAGTTGCCGAAGGTGGACGCGCTGTTCATCGGTGGCGGATTTCCCGAGACCCATATGGACGCGCTCGCGGCGAACAGAGCGCTGCTCGCCGAGCTGCGCAGCGCGATCGAGGACGGCATGCCCGCCTACGCCGAGTGTGGCGGGCTCATGGTTCTCGCGCGCTCGATCACATGGAATGGCCGGCGCGCCGAGATGGCCGGCGCGCTTCCGGCGGACATCGTCATGCACGCGCGCCCGGTCGGGCGTGGCTACGTGCAGCTGCGCGAGACCGGCCGGGGTCCCTGGCCGGCGCGGCCAGCCGGCGCGCCGGCGCTCATCCGCGCGCACGAGTTCCACTACTCGAGTGTGGAGAACCTCGCGCCGGGCCTGGCCTTTGCCTACGAGGTCGCGCGTGGCTACGGCATCGACGGCCACCACGACGGCATCGCCACCCGGAATCTCGTCGCCTCCTATGCGCACCTGCGCGACGTCGCCGAGCATCACTGGACGCGGCGCTTCGTCGAATTCGCGCGCCGCTGCGCTGCGCAGCGCGCGGCGCGCACGCAGATCCACGCCTGATGACGCTGGACGAAGAAGGCTATCTCGTCGATCCCGCGGACTGGAACGAGGGCGTCGCCGAGGCGCTGGCACGCGAGGAGGGCATCGTGCTCACGGATGCGCACTGGAGCGTAATTCGCTTCATGCGCGGCTACTACGCAGAGCACCTCATCGCGCCGGACGCGCGCCACGTGATGAAGCACCTCGCCGAGTACCGTGGCCCGGGGCGCGCGGAGCGCAACGACCTGTTCCGGCTCTTTCCCTACGGCTACGTGAAGCAGGCGTGCAAGATTGCCGGCATGCGCCGGCCACGCGCCTGGAGTACGGGCTGATGATCACCGTCACACCTCAAGCCGCAGCGCAGATCGCCAAGGCGGCCGAGCAGGCCGGCGCAGGCGGCGCCTGCCTGCGCCTCGCCGCACGCCTGGATGAGAAGGGTGTGATCGAGTACGGCATGGGCTTCGACGACAGGGGCGAGGGCGACAGCGAGTTCGAGAGTGCCGGCGTCACGCTGCTGGTCTCGCCCGGCAGCGTCGAGCTGCTCAGCGGTGCCACCCTGGACTACGTCGAGCTCAACCCCGGGGAGTGGCACTTCATCTTCATCAACCCGAACGATCCGTCGCACAAGCCGCCGAAGTCCGAAAGCTGAGCCGAACGCTGAGCCGGGGCCCGAGGCGCTGGACGCCGCGGGGGCGCGGCGTTAGGCTGGCTCACGGCATGGCAGACAGCATGACTCCGAAGATGAAGGCGCCGCAGGCGCCTTCGGTGCGTCTTGCGCGCAAGACGCAGTCGCTCGACATTCTCTACGCGGTGGCGACAAGCCTCAGCCAGCCCGGCTCGCTCGAGCAGGTGCTCGACGGCTTCCTCGACACCTTCATCGAGCTGGTGGATGCGCGCGCGGCGAGCGTGCGCGTCGCCGCGGGCGACGGCGGCACGCGCATCGTCGCGCAGCGCGGGCTCGCGCCCGAGGTGGTGGAGCGCGACCGGCAGATGCCCGCGGGTGCCTGTCCCTGCAGCCGCGCCGTCGCCGAAGGGCAGCTGCAGCGCCAGCGTGGCAGCGCGGCCTGCGCGGCGCTGATCGGCCGGCCGATGCTCGAGCGCGACTGCGTGGAGCTGGTGGCCGTGCCGGCGCAGTACCAGGACCGCATGCTCGGCGTGTACAACCTGTTTCTCGACCGGCCGTTGTCCGCGATGGGCGAAGACATGCCGGACCTGTTGATCAGCGTCGGGCGGCACCTCGGCCTGGCCATCGAGAAGGCGCGCCTGGAGAGCGAGGCGCGCCGCGTGGCAATCATGGAAGAGCGCGCCATCATCGGCAACGAGTTGCACGACTCGCTCGCTCAGTCGCTCATCGGCATGCGCCTGCAGGTGAAGCTGCTCGGCGAGTACCTCGCGCGCAAGGACTTCGGCCGTGCACAGTACGAGACGGGACGCCTGCGCCGCGCGGTGGCGCAGGCGAACGACGACGTGCGCGAGCTGCTCACCAACTATCGCCTGAAGATCGGCGAGGGCGGACTCGCGCAGAACCTCGATGCGCTGGTCGAGCGTTTCCAGCGCGACACCGGCATCGCCGTGTTCTTCCAGAACGAGTGCCCGGTGCTCGATCTCGCGCCGGCGCAGGAAATCCAGCTCTTCTACATCATCCAGGAAGCGCTCACCAACATCCGCAAGCACAGCGATGCGCACAACGTACGCGTTCTGCTGAACAGCCAGGACGACCTGGTCACCGTGCTGATCGAGGACGACGGCCTGGGCATGACCGAGTCCGCCGACGCGGCCGCGGGCGCGCATGCGGGGCTCGCCATCATGCGCGAGCGCACCGAGCGGCTGCAGGGCCAGATCGTGATCGAGAGCGAGCCGGGCGAGGGCACGCGCATCGTGCTGTTGTTCAACACGCCGTCACGCTGACATGCGCGTCCTGCTGATCGACGACCACGCTCTCGTGCGCAAGGGCATCGAGGAGCTGCTGCAGAGCCGCGGCGTGCAGGTCGTCGCCTCGGTCGGCTCGGGCGAGGAGGGCGTGCGCCGCGCGCGCGAGCTGCCTGCCGACCTGATCCTGCTCGACGTCAAGATGCCGGGCATGAGCGGCATCGACACCCTGCGCGCGCTGCGCGCCGCGGAGGTGCGTGCGCCGGTGGTCATGCTCACCATGAGCCGCGAGGATGCCGACCTGGCGGCCGCGCTGCGCGCCGGCGCGCAGGGCTATCTGCTCAAGGACATCGAGCCCGAGGAGCTCGTGCCCGCGCTGCAAGCGGCGCTCAAGGGAGACAACGTGATGGCGCAGGAGCTGGTCGGCGCGCTCGCTCGGCTGGTGGGCGGCAAGGGCGGTCCGGCGCCCGCCGCGCCGCGCCCGCCGGCGCCGTTCGCCGAGCTCACGCCGCGCGAGCGCGAGATTCTCGAGTGCATCGCCGACGGGATGAGCAACAAGATGATCGCGCGCGCCCTGGACATCGCCGACGGAACGGTGAAGCTGCACGTCAAGGCGATCCTGCGCAAGCTCGGCATGCGCTCGAGGGTCGAGGCGGCGGTGGCCGCGGTCGAGCAGGGGCTCGGCCGCGCGCGTCGCACCCCTGGCCTGCGCGTTTGAACCGGTCTTAGTGCTCCGGCGTATTGAGCCGAAGCTGGGCGCGCGGCAGGCCGTGCGCGATGAGCTGCGTCTCTGCCGCCTGCGCGCACGGCGCCGGGCCCGCGAGGTACACGTCTACCTCCTCTAGGCGCGGATGTGCCTGCAGCACGCGCTCCAGCACCGCGCGCGCGCGCGCTTCGCCCGCCGCGTGCGGGCTGTCCGGCGCGGCGGCGAGCGGGTCGTAGCGGAAGTTGTCCAGCGCGTCGCTCCAGGAGCGACACAGGTTGTCGAGGTAGTGGCCGCGCGCGCCGGCGGCGCTCCACACCAGCTGCAGCGTCTCGGCGCTGTCGAGCGCCATGGCGTGCTCGATCAGGCTCTTCACGGGCGCAAAGCCGATGTCGAAGGCGACAAAGACGAGCGGCCGGGTGGATGCTTCGTCCAGCACGAACTCGCCGCGCGGCCCCTCGATGCGCACCGTGTCCACACCCTTCAGGCCGGCGAACACGCGCTCGACGAAAGCGTCCCCGTCGCGCCGGCGCAGGTGGAAGTGGAGGTTGCGCTCGTCGCAGGGACAGCTCGCGACGGGAAAGGTCGCTTCCACAGCCTCGCCGAGCGAAAGCCGCACCGACTGCCCGGCGAGAAAGCGCAGCCGGTTGCTGCGCGGCGTCTGCAGATGGAGCAGGCGCATGTCCTCGCCCATCGGGCTCACCGCCTTGACGCGCGCGTCGATCGTCTGCAGCGGCATGTCGGCCGCGCCGTGCGCCTCGCGTGCCTCGATCACCAGATCGGTCGCCGCGGTATGACAGCACATGAGGAGTACGCCGGCGGCCTTCTCGGCGGCGGTGAATGCGTAGTCCGCGTGGCGCAGACGGTGCACCTGGCCAGAGACGACACGCGCCTTGCACTTGCCGCAGCTGCCGGCGCTGCAGCCGTAGTCCAGCGACAGCCCCGCGCGCAGCGCCGCCTCGAGCAGGCTGTCGCTGCCGTCGACGAAGAACTCGTGGCCGCTGGGATTCACCTGGACGTGCGCGGACATGATCCTAAGCAGGCTCTCGTGGGCAAGAAGCGGCGTCCCTGGCGGAGTCGCAGCCGCAAGCTGCGCGTCCAGCCAGTCGGCGAGGCGCGCAGTCTCGCCTGGCTGGCGCAGCCGCGCCCTGAGCTCTTCGAGGATCTCGCGCGTGCGCTCGAGCTCGGCCTGCGCCGCCGCCCGCTCGCGGCCGAGCTCGGTCAGGCGCGCCATCAGCACCTCGGCGCTCGGCAGCAGATGCTCGCGCACGCGGCGCGCAAACGCGGCCTCCTTGATCGCCTCGAGCCGCTCGAGGACCGTATTGTCCTCGAGCTGCGCCTCCGGGTAGGCGCGCATGAGCTCGTCTTCCGAGACCATGCCCTCGAACGCGGCGAGCTCGCCGTTGCGGATCTTCGATTGGAGCGCGCCGCGGCGCACGCCGACCAGGCGCGCCGCGCGCGACAGAGTGAGGTACCTGGGCATGCACCGTTTCGGCCCAATCTATCATAGGCCTGCGAAGTTCCTGTCGATCCTCCTCGCGGACGCGAAGTTCGGCGTAGTATCGGTCGACTTCATTCATCGGAGGCGGCGATGGAACTGATACGCGCCGGCCAGATCCAGGTGTTCTCGAATTCCGGAGTCACCTCCCGCCAGCTGCTGTTTCCCGAGAACTCGTCGTCAATCCGGCTGACCATCACCCGGGTCACGCTCAGGCCCGGCGCGCGCAACCCACCGCATCGCCATGCGACCTCGGAACAGGTGTGGATTGCGCTACGCGGCGAGGGCCGCCTGCAGCTTGACGGCGGACGCACCGAACCGTTCGCCCAAGGCGACGTGGTGCGTTTCGAGGACGGCGACCTACACGGCTTCGAGAATACGGGAGAACGCGAGTTCGAGTATCTCTCGGTGACCTCGCCACCGGTCAACTTCCGGGCCGCGTACGAGAAGAACTGGTCCGGCAAGGGAAAAGACGTCGCCTGACCGCACCGCCGGACCGATGCCGTTGGATTTCATGAAACGGTCATCTTGATGGTGCGCAAGCGTGCGCGTTGCGGGATGCGCTAGCATGATGCGAGTCTCCGTCGCAGCCTTCCGATGTCCCTCCCGGACGAAAACGCCCGATTTGCATCGCTGCGCGCCGCCGTGCTCGAGTTGCAGCAGGACATTGCGGCGGAAGTCGAGCGTCGTCGCGTTCAGATCGACGCGACCCTGCCCAGGCACCGTGCCAGCGCGCTGAACCTCGCCCACTACGTGGGCGTGCGCAAAAAAGACCTGCGTCGCCTGCAGCTCGAGCTTGCCGCCGTGGGGCTGTCGTCGCTCGGACGGAGCGAGGGGCACGTTGCTGATACGGTGCGGCGCCTCGCG
>JAJDNJ010000068.1 GCA_022340705.1 Betaproteobacteria bacterium | reverse complement strand
GTGCACGATGTCCGGGTTGATCATCACGCCGCAGTCGTGGCCGACGACGTAGCGCCCGATCGTGGGCTTGCCGCTGTCGCGGTCGATCTCCACGGTGACCACGTGCGCCTCGAAGGAATAGCAAGGATAGATCTGGATGCGTCCGTCGGGGGTGGGCAATCCGCCGCCGGTCGGCACCTCCCAGACGAACTTGGCCTGCAGCCCCGGCTCCATGCCCGACGGCATCTTGTGGATGTTGCGATGCGCGATCGTGACCAGCTGCATCCAGGTCAGCTTCCGGTCGGGCGCACCCTTTAGACGCACGTCGCCATCGACGTACTCGAGATCGTCGAGCGCGCACTCCAGGTTGTGCGCGGCGATCGCGAGCAGCGTTTCGCGGATCCTGCGCGCGGCGCCGGCCGCCGCGCCGCCGAGCATGATCGCCATGCGGCTGCCGACCGGGCTGTTCGACGGCAGCGCGGTAAGCGAATCGGCGTGCACGACGCGGATCGTCGCCGGGTCGCGCTCGAGCACCTCGCCGACCACCGTGGCAACGAGCGTTTCGTGTCCCTGCCCCGAACTCGAGGTGTTCATCACGCCGGTGATCGCGCCCGACAGGTCGACGCGCACCAGGCAGGAATCCATCCAGGTGGTCGTTTCGTTCTTGGTGTTGAACAGCACCTCGAACGCGGAGTTGCCGCCGCTCGGCTCGAGGCAGGTGGCGATGCCGATGCCCGCGAGCCGCCCCGCGCGCCGCGCCGCGTCGCGCGCGGCGACGAGCGCGGGGTAGTCGGCCGCGGCGAGCGCTTTGTCGAGCACCGTGTGGTAGTCGCCCGAGTCGTAGGTCGAGCCGCTCGGGATGGTGTAGGGAAACTCGTCGGCGCGGATCAGGTTCTTTCGGCGCAGCGCGATGCGGTCCATGCCGAGGTGGCGCGCGACGCGGTCGATCGCGCGCTCGATCGCATAGTTGGTCGGCGACTGGCCGAAGCCACGCACCGCCTCCTGCGCGGTCTTGTGGGTCAGCACCGAGGTCGGCTCGTAGGCCACCGCCGGGATGCGGTATGGGCCGCAGATCGCGGTCACCGGCTTGCCGAGCTGCAGCGGCGAGCGCCCGGCGTAGGCGCCGACGTCGTCCACCGCGCGGATCTTCAGCGCGCGGATCGTGCCGTCGCCGTCGAACGCGACCTGCATGTCGAAGAAGCGGTCCGGCCCATGCATGTCGCCGCCGCGCATGTTTTCCAGCCGATCCTCGATCAGGCGCACCGGCATCGCGAGGCGCTTGGCCAGGTAGCCGACCAGCGCGGTGTGCTTGATGCCGCGCTTCACGCCGTAGCTGCCGCCGACGTCGACGTCGAAGTGCACGCGCACCGCGTTGCCCGGCAGGCGCAGCGCGCGCGCGGTCTGGTCCGGAAACTTCGGCATCTGGATCGACGCCCAGACATCGAGCAGCTGGTTGCCGGGGTCCCAGCTCGCCGCGACGCCGAAGGTCTCGATCGGCACGGTCGCGTTCCGGCTCCAGACCGCGCGGAAGGCGATGCGGTGCTCAGCGGCGGCGAATGCGGCATCGACCTCGCCCCAGACGAACTTGCGGTGGTAAAGCACATTCGAGCCGTGCGCCGGGTGGACGAGCGGCGCGTCCGGCGCGAGCGCCGCTTCCGCATCGATGACGTAGGGCAGCGGCGCGTACTCGATCTCGATCAGCTCGGCGGCGTCCTCGGCGAGCGCGCGGGAATCCGCCACCACCGCGGCGACCCATTCGCCGGCGTAGCGCACCACCCCGTTGGCGAGTGCCCAGCGCTTGACCTCGGGCGCGTCGACGCCGATCAGCAGCGGATCGGTGTTGGCGCAAAACTCCTCTCCGGTGAGCACGTAGTGCACGCCGGGCTGCGCGCGCGCCGCCGCTGCGTCGATCGACACGATGCGAGCGCTGGGATAGGGCGACGCCACCAGCGCGACATGCTTCATCCCCGGCAGCGCGATGTCCGCGACGTAGCGCCCGCGGCCGCTGACGAAGCGCGGCCCCTCCTTGGCCCTCGCCTTGCGCCCGATGTAGCGGAAGCTCACGCGCGCTTCTCCTGCAATCGCTCGGCCGCGAGCCGGATCGCCTCGACGATCTGCTGGTAGCCGGTGCAGCGGCACAGGTTGCCGCCGATCGCCGCGCGGATCTCGTCATCGCTCGGCCGCGGATTGGCATCGAGCAGGGCCTGCGCCGCGACGAGCATGCCCGAGGTGCAGTAGCCGCATTGCAGGCCGTGCGCCTCGCAGAAGCTGTCCTGCAGCACGCTCAATCCGCCGTCGGGTGCGGCGAGTCCCTCGACCGTCGTCACGCGGTGTGCGTCGGCCTGCACCGCGTACATCAAGCAGGCGCGCACCGCCTCGCCGTCGAGCAGGATCGAGCAGGCCCCGCAGACGCCGTGCTCGCAGCCCACGTGCGTGCCGGTCAGGCGCAGCTCGTCGCGCAGCCAGTCGACCAGCGACAGGCGCGCGGGCACCTGCGCAGTGCGCTGCACACCGTTGACCTCGACCGTAATTGGGTACAGTGCCTCGCTCACTTCTCACGCTCCGCGTCCTCGAGCGCGGCACGCAGCGCGCGCGCGGCGAGCACGCGCGCGAGGTGGCGGCGGTATTCGCTGCTGGCGTGCAGGTCGTCGTTCGGTTCGGTTTGTGCGGCGGCGTCCCGGGCGAGATCGTCGAGGTCGGCGGGCGTCGGCCGTGATCCGACGAGGCGTGCGGTCAACGCAGGAAACGCGAGCGGCGTCATGCCCACGCCGCCGAGACCGAGCGCCACGCGCGTGCAGCGCCCGTCGGCATCGAGCCCGATCTGCGCGGCGGCCGATGCCATCGCGAAGTCACCGTGCCGCGCGGCGGTCTCGACGAACGCGCAGCCGAGGCGCCGCTCGGGCCAGGCCGGCCACTCGATCACCTCGAGGCATTCGTCGGGCGCCAGAGTGGTGGTCATCGGGCCGCCGAAAAACGCATCGGCCTCGACGCTGCGCGTGCCGCGCGCCGAGCGAAGCCTCATCTTCGCGCCGAGCAGCTGCGCCACCAGCGGCAGCTCGGCGCTCGGATCTGCGTGCGCCAGGCTGCCGCCGACCGTCCCTCGATTGCGCGTCTGCACATGCCCGACCCAGGCGAGCGCGCGGCCGAGCAGCGGCACGCGCGCGGCGAGCGCCGTGTCGCGCTCGATGTCCACCTGGCGCGCGCAGGCCGCGGTGCGCGCGCCGCGCTCGTCGACCGCGATGTCCTTCAGCGCGGCGATCTCGTTGATGTCGACCAGCCAGGCCGGTCGCAGCAGGCGCATCGCCATCATCGGCACGAGGCTCTGCCCGCCGGCGAGCAGCTTCGCCGCGTCGCCGTGCTGCGCGAGCAGCGCGCAGGCTTCGTCGATCGAAGCCGCGCGCGCGTATTCGAAGGGCGGCGATTTCATCGCTGGACGTGCAACAACAGACGGGTGGCGGCGCTCAGGGTCGCGCCATGGTACACCGCGCCCTTCGAGCGCAATAAAGGAAGGCGCGCGGCCGCCGCGCGGAGCGAAGCGGCCGGCGAGAATCTCTTACGGGGTCAGATTTGCGTCTAGTCCGGACGCCGCCGGGAAGAAACCACGGCGCGCACGGCTTGCGCTCGCGCGTTCTGCTTGATCGCGACGAACGCGGCGTAGGACATCAGGGAGAGAGCCAGCAGGATCTCGAACGGGGTCATGGTCAGCGCTCGTTGACTGAAAGGTTGTCCATCTGCGCACCGCAGTCGGCGCACTGCACCGAGCTGCAGGAATAGAGCAGGAAGCGGTCGCCCGCGCAGCGCATGCAGTAGAAATTATTCGCGGCCAGCGGCTTGGGTGGGCCGGAGGGCCTGCGCGACGCGGTGTTTTTCCAGCCGCGGTCCGGAAGTTGAAGAACCTGTCCCATGGCATCGCTCCTTTCGGGTCCTCGCTATGCGACGCCGCCACGATGCGCCCGCCCGGCCGGAAAAGGTGTCAGGAAGCATGTGACCGGTGTCAGGAAACTTTCAGACCGTGTGCTTGTTTCCAGACAGCCCGGCGCGGGCGTATAGTCGGAGCACGGGTTCTGTGAAGTTCTGTCAGCGGGAGGTTCCCATGGCGACACAGCAGGACGATTTCCTCGATTTGTATCGC
>JAJDNJ010000038.1 GCA_022340705.1 Betaproteobacteria bacterium | reverse complement strand
CTGCGCTGCCCGAGCCCGTGGAACGAAACTTTGCCTCCGCCCGCAGCCTCACGCTGGAATTCACTGCGGATCGCTATACGCGCGAGCGATTCCTGCAGGCCGCGATGCTTCCCGAAGGTCAAACGCTTGATGCGCTGATCGGCGCGCGCGACTTCGATCGGGTGGTCGAGTGCCTCGCGCCGGCGGGGCTGCCGCGCGAGTTCGTGCGCAGGCTCAAGCCCTGGGGTGCGCTCATCAATCTGCGCAACCCGCGCGGCGCGCGGCCGGGAGCGGGGGCGACGCTCGACGCGCAGCTCCTGACGCGTGCGCGCGCACGCCGACTGCCGCTCGATACCATGGAAAGCGTCGAGGAGCAGATCTTCACCTTCGACGAATTTCCGATGGAGTCTCAGCTCGCGCTCCTGCGCCATGCGCTCGCGCATCAGGACGAGCTGATCGAAATGAGCGAGCGCACGATCGGCGCCTACCTGGCACGCGACCTCGACGGCATCTGGCGGATACAGCAGGCCTTTGTCGGGCGCTATCCGCAGATTGCCGCCCACAACGCGGTATTCGTGAAGCGCGTGATCTACGATCGCAGCGTCGTCATGGCGTTCCGCATGCAGCGTGCGCTGCGCTCGGGCAGCGCCTTCGTCGCCCTCGGCGCGCTGCATCTACACGGCGCCAAGGGCGTGCTCGCGCTGCTCGAGGCCGACGGCTTCCGCACGCAGCGCATCTACTGAAGCGGCGACTGCTAGACTTCCGTCCGCCATGTCGGTCGTCGTTCTGATATCGGGCCGCGGCAGCAACATGCAGGCGCTGCTCGAAGCGGGCCTGCCGGTGAGCGCGGTGATCAGCAACCGCGCCGATGCGAAAGGTCTAGAAACCGCGTCGGCGCGCGGTGTGGCGACGCGCGTGATCGAGCACCGAGGCTACGCGGCGCGCGAGGCCTTCGACGCAGCGCTCGCGGACGCGATCGACGGGTTCGCGCCGCGCCTGGTCGCACTCGCGGGCTTCATGCGCATCCTCACGCCTGCGTTCGTCGCGCGTTATGCGGGACGCCTGATGAACATCCACCCTTCGCTGCTGCCGGCGTTTCCCGGGCTCGATACTCATGCGCGCGCGCTCGCGGCGGGCGTCAAGCTGCACGGCTGCACGGTGCATTTCGTGACCGCGGAGCTCGACCATGGGCCGGTGATCGTGCAGGCCGCAGTGCCGGTCTTCGCCGGCGACGATGAAGCGTCGCTCGCGGCGCGCGTACTCGCGGCGGAGCATCGCATCTATCCGGCGGCCGTGCGCTGGTTCCTGGAGGACCGCCTGCGGGTTGAGGGGCAACGTGTGATCGGGCGCGGTCTGAGCGAATCCGAGAACACGCTGATCTCGCCGGATCCCGAACGATGAGCCGCTGGGCGCGCGTGGATCGGCGCGCGCTGGCGCGCCGCGTCGCCTGGGCCTGCGTCCTTTCGGCCGTCCTGCACACCGTGCTGCTGGCCGTGATCGAGCCGCCCGACACGGAAGCGCTGCGACGCGCCGATTGGCCGGCGCTCGACGTCAAGCTGGGCCGGCTTGTCCCCGACGCGATGACGGGCGAGCGCCCCGCCGAAGCGCGTGCGCCGCGCGAGCCCTTTGCCGACGACCTCAATGTCGCGGGGCGTTCGCACGCGGCGCGTCCCGCCAAGAAGACGGCAAACGCTCGCGCACCTCGTGCGCCGAGCGCGCAGCGCCCTGTCAAGCGCGCGCCGCGGCGCGTTCCGCAACCTGCGATCATCATGGGAGGGTATGTGCCCATGCCGCCAAGCCCGGATGGCGATGACGACGGCGCGCGCGATGCGGGTTCGCAGGCGGCCGCGCCGCGTGGCGGTGCGGCACAGGGCGACGCCGTCGCCGCATTTCCGCGCAAGCTCGAGCTCGAGTACAGCGTCCTGGAATCCGAAGGCCAGACGGTGCTCGGCTGGATGGTGTACCGCTTCGAGCGCGAAGGCGACCGCTATCGGATGCGTCTGGCGGTCGATGCGATCGGCGTGGCGTCCTTTTTCATAAAGGGGCGTTACCTGCAGCGCAGCGAAGGGCTGCTGACGGCGGACGGGCTCAAGCCGGAGCATTTCATGATGCGCCGCGGACGGCGCGAGCGCACCGAGCGAGCGGATTTCGATTGGCCCGCCTCGCGTGCAACGCTGAGCGATGCCAAAGGCTCGCGCGTGCTGGCGCTCGAGGCGGGTGCGCAGGACTTGCTCTCGGTCGTGTACCAGATTGCATATCTGATGGGCGAACGGGAGAATCCCGCGATGGTCGTCGTCACGGACGGACGCCGCTTCCACACCGCACATCTCGAGGTCGTCGGTCGCGAGACCGTACCGACCGACCTCGGTCCCATGGAAACGATCCACATTCGAAGCGAGTTGAAGGAGGGCTGGAACGCCCAGCTGTGGCTTGCACCGGATTTCGGCTACCTGCTGGCCCGTCTGCGGCTGCGCGACAAGCGCGGGCGCGAGGCGGAACAAGTACTCGCCAGCATCAAGGTTGAGTGGTGAATTCGCCGCGCACGCTGCCGTTGCGCGCCGGCGCGCAGGGGCGCTGAGCGCGTCGCGCGTGACCCTGCACGCGGCCCTGCTACGCCACGCGGAAGCCTTGCTCGAGGAGCTGCTGCGCTTCGCGGCGCCCGCCGACCAGGTGGTCTCGCGCTATTTCCGCAACCACCGCACACTGGGCCAGCGCGATCGCGCCTTCCTCGCGGAAGCGACATTCGCCGTGCTGCGCCGCAAGCGCTCGCTCGAAGCGGCTGCCGGCAGCGCGCAACCCAGGGCGCTCGTCCTGGCCGCACTGGTGCGCATCCAGGGGTTGTCGCTGCGCGCCCTTGGCGAGCGGCTGTTGTCCAAGGACGTCGAGCTGCTCGACCGGGTGCGCACGGCATCGGCGGACGGGCTCGCGGACGCGGTGCAGGCGGACCTTCCGGACTGGCTCTGGGCGCGGCTGGTCGAGGCGCACGGTGCGGTCGAAGCGATGCAGATCGCGCGGGGGCTGCTCAACCCGGCGCCGCTCGATCTGCGCGTAAACGTCGCGAAGAGCGATCGCGACGCCGTTCTGGCGCGGCTGGCACAGGACGGAATCGAAGGGCGCGCGACGCCGTACTCGCCGGCGGGCATCCGGCTCGCTGCCAAGCCGGCGATCAACCGCCATCCGCTGTTCGAGGAGGGCGTGATCGAAGTCCAGGACGAGGGCAGCCAGCTGCTCGCCTATCTGCTTGCGCCGCGCCGCGGGGAGATGGTCGCGGACTATTGCGCGGGCGCTGGCGGCAAGACGCTCGCGCTCGCGATGCTGATGCGGGGCACGGGGCGGGTTTACGCCATGGACGTGTCGGCCAGGCGCCTCGCCGCGCTCGCGCCACGCGCGGCACGCGCCGGCATTTCGAACGTGCACACGATCGCGCTCTCGGGAGCATCCGACGCGCGCGCCAAACGGCTCGCGGGGAAGATCGATCGCGTCCTGGTGGACGCACCGTGCAGCGGCTTCGGCACGCTGCGCCGCAACCCGGACCTGAAGTGGCGCCACGATGCGGCCGCGATTGCCGAACTGGCTGAGAAGCAGTCGGGCATCCTCACAGCCGCCGCGCGTCTGCTGAAGCCCGGTGGGCGGCTGGTCTACGCGACCTGCAGCATCCTCGAGCAGGAGAATGAGGCCGTGGTCGAGCGCTTTCTCGGCGAGACGATCGGGTTTCGCGAACTGCACTGCGGTGAGCTGCTCGCCGCACAGCGCATTGCGCTCGACACGGGGCAGCGGCTACGGCTCTGGCCACAGCGCCACGGCACCGACGGATTCTTCGCTGCGGCCCTCGAGCGGCGTTAGGGAAGGCTTGAACGAGGCGGCGGAGCCCCCTTGTGATCCCCCGACGTCAGACGAAAATTTGATCATGTCAGGGGTCTGATCAGAGTTTCCTAGGGCGAGCTTTCGCGATCGTGCGGTTCGACGTACGGCTCGTGCAGGTGTACGGGCTCAAGGGCGCGGCGCTTGCGCATGCGCAGATTGAGCATCTCGACGACGACCGAGAAGGCCATCGCGAAGTAGACGTAGCCCTTGGGCACTTCGTGATCGAAGCCCTGCGCGATCAGCACCACGCCGACGACCACGAGGAAGGCGAGCGCGAGCATCTTGATCGTCGGGTGGTCGGAGACAAAGCGGCCGATCGGGCCTGCGAAGACCATCATCAGACCGACCGAAGCGACCACGGCCGCGATCATGATCTCGATCTCGCGCACCATGCCGACCGCAGTGATGATCGAGTCGAGCGAGAACACGAGGTCGACGACCATGACTTGGGCGATCACCGCGCCGAAGGTCCCGCGCACCGCGGACGACCGCTCGCCCTCCACGCCCTCGAGCAGCTGGTGGATTTCGCCGACGCTCTTCCAGAGCAGGAACAGGCCGCCTCCGATCAGGATCAGGTCGCGCCCGGAGATCTCCTCGCCGAGCACCGTAAAGAACGGCGCGGTCAGGCCGATGATCCAGGCGAGCAGCAGCAGCAGGCCGATGCGCATGAACATCGCGCCGCCCAGGCCGAGTCGTCGCGCGAGCTCGCGTCGCTCGCGCGGCAGTTTGTCGACCAGGATCGAGATGAAAATGATGTTGTCGATGCCGAGCACGAGCTCGAGCGCAGTCAGCGTCGCGAACGCGATCCAGGCCTGCGGGTCGGTCAGCAGTTCAAGCATTCCTGTGCATCTCCGGCGCCGGCCTGGGTGAGTTGGCCGGAACGCGTCGCATTATCCCAAAGAAGGGAAACAGGGTACTGAGAATGCCTTATTCCGCAAGTACTTAGCGAAGTTCGGAAACTGTCCTCAAAAAGCGTCAAAAAGATTCGCCGGGCAGGGGGATTCGCGTAGAATCCGCCCAAACTATTACTACAGCGACAATTCCCAACATGTTGTTTTCCGGCGTATTTGATCTGCCGTGGTGGGGTTACGCGCTCGCCGCTCTCGCGCTGACCCACGTCACGATCGCTTCGGTGACGATTTACCTGCACCGCTGCCAGGCGCATCGCGCGCTCGAGTTGCATCCGCTCGCTTCGCATTTCTTCCGTTTCTGGGTCTGGCTGACGACCGGGATGGTGACCAAGGAATGGGCGGCCATCCACCGTAAGCACCATGCCAAGTGCGAGACCCCCGAGGACCCGCACAGTCCGCAGATCGTGGGAATCAACCGCGTGCTGTGGGGTGGCGTGTTCCTCTATGTCAAGGAATCGCACAATCGAGAGACCATGGAGCGCTACGGTCACGGTACGCCGGACGACTGGCTCGAGCGCAACGTGTATTCGCGCTTCCAGGTACTGGGTCTGACGCTGATGGGTTGCGTGGACATTGCTCTATTCGGGGTCGTTCCCGGAATGCTCATCCTGCTCACTCAGATCGTGTGGATCCCGTTCTGGGCTGCCGGGGTGATCAACGGCCTTGGCCATTACTTCGGTTACCGCAACTACGACTGCGCCGACGCCAGCACCAACATCGTGCCTTGGGGAATCCTGATCGGCGGCGAAGAGCTGCACAACAACCATCACGCCTTCGCCGCCTCGGCGAAGCTGTCGAACAAATGGTACGAGGTCGACATCGGCTGGTTGTACATCCGGATCCTGTCGGCGCTTGGCCTCGCAAAGGTGAAGAAAGTCGCGCCGACGCCGCGCTTCGCTGCGCCCAAGCCGACTGCGGACGCGCAGACCCTGCAGGCCGTCATCACCAATCGTTACGACGTTCTGTCGCGCTACGCGACATCGCTCAAGCGCATCTATTCGCACGAGCTCGAGCGCCTCGGCCACTGGTCGCATGAGGCCGAAACCCTGAAGCGGTTCCGCGGCGCGCTGCTCAGAATGCAGCAGCTGTCCGAAACCGAGCGCGCGCGTCTCAGCGTGGCACTCAAGAAGTCGCGCATGCTCGCCACGGCACTCGCGATGCGCCAGGAACTGATTTCGCTCTGGGAGCGCTCGAGTGCGTCGAAAGAGCAGCTCGTGCGCCAGCTACAGGATTGGTGCCG
This sequence comes from Betaproteobacteria bacterium, assembly GCA_022340705.1. Taxonomy (GTDB): domain Bacteria; phylum Pseudomonadota; class Gammaproteobacteria; order Burkholderiales; family SG8-39; genus SG8-39. The sequence goes on along the minus strand of JAJDNJ010000038.1, from coordinate 1,637 downwards.
GCGGGCTGAGACGAGCGGGATTCCGCCGCTGGTCGATTTTTCCCAGCGCCTGCGCTCCTACGCCTGAGCGACGCAGGGCGCGCATAAAAAAGCCCGCGCGTGCGCGGGCTTTTTTTGTGCCGGCTTTGTCCGCCGATCGGCGGCCTACTTCAGCTTGGTTTCCTTGTAGATGACATGCTTACGCGCCTTGGGATCGTATTTCTTGATCTCGAGCTTGTCGGGAGTGGTGCGCTTGTTCTTCGTCGTCGTGTAGAAATGGCCGGTGCCGGCCGACGATTCGAGCTTGATCTTGTCTCGCATAACAGTGCTCCTTTCAGGCAGCCTTGCCTGCCTTGATCTCGGCCAGCACGGCCTCGATGCCCAGCTTGTCAATGCGCCGCAGGCCGGCGCTCGATACACGCAGGCGTACCCAGCGGTTTTCACTCTCCACCCAGAAACGGCGGTAATGCAAATTCGGCTGGAAGACGCGGCGCGTCCTGTTGTTCGCGTGGGAAACGAGGTTTCCCTTCATCGGCTTCTTGCCGGTGACCTGGCAGATTCGGGACATCGGATGTTCTCCGGGGATTTCGCGGAAAGCCGCGAATTATAAGGGAAATCGGGCGACCGGCTCAAGCCTCAGATCAGGCCGCGCTCGGCGAACGAGAGGGCGTGATCGGCGGCGATCACGAAATGATCGAGCAGCTTCACGTCGACCAGGGCGAGCGCGTCCTTGAGCTGGCGGGTGAGCAGCTCGTCGGCGCGGCTGGGCTGTGCGACGCCCGAGGGGTGATTGTGCGCGACGATCACCGCCGCCGCATTGGCTGCGAGCGCAGCCTTGACCACTTCGCGCGGATACACGCTGGTCTGGGTCAACGTGCCGCGGAAGAGTTCTTCGACGCGCAGCACGCGGTGCTGCGCGTCGAGAAACAGGGCGACGAACACCTCGTGCGGGCGCGCACCGAGCGACAGCCGCAGGAAGTCGCGTACCGCGGCAGGCGCTGCGAGCGCGGGTCCCGCGTTCAGTCCTTCGGCAAGGCAGCGCCTCGCGATTTCCAGAATTGCGGCGAGCTGCGCGGCTTTCGCCACGCCCAATCCGCGAGCCTCACGCAAGGCGCGCGGCTCCGCCGACAGCAGGCCGCGCAGGCCGCGGAATCGGTCGAGCAGCGCGCGCGCCAGCTCGACAGCGCTCGCGCCGGCGACGCCGCTGCGCAGGCAGAGGGCGATCAATTCGGCATCGGACAGGCTCGCCGCACCCAGCGCGAGCAGCCGCTCGCGCGGGCGCTCGTCACGCGGCCATTCCCGGATTGCCATGCGCCTCCCCTCGAATTCCCCTAGAATTCCCCTACCGTTCAAATGCTTAATGTGCCCTCGGTCTGTGGAAATAACGTCGCGCTCGCGCGACCGATGACATGACGACGACTGCTCCGAAACGCGTGCTGCTCGGCATTACCGGCGGCGTGGCGGCCTACAAGGCGGCGGCGCTCGTGCGCCTGCTCGTGCGGGCCGGGATCGACGTTCGGGTCGTCATGACCGAGGCTGGGACACGGTTCATCACGCCGACCACGCTGCAGGCGCTGTCCGGCCAAAAGGTGTGGACCGACCTGTGGGATTCGGAAGCGCCCGATCACATGGCGCATATCGAGCTGTCGCGCGATCGC
>JAJDNJ010000025.1 GCA_022340705.1 Betaproteobacteria bacterium | reverse complement strand
AGTGATCCGGTGGTTCTGTATGGAAGGGCCATCGCTCAACGGATAAAAGGTACGCCGGGGATAACAGGCTGATCTCCCCCAAGAGTTCATATCGACGGGGAGGTTTGGCACCTCGATGTCGGCTCATCACATCCTGGGGCTGTAGCCGGTCCCAAGGGTATGGCTGTTCGCCATTTAAAGTGGTACGTGAGCTGGGTTCAGAACGTCGTGAGACAGTTTGGTCCCTATCTACCGTGGGCGTTGGAAGTTTGAGAGGGGCTGCTCCTAGTACGAGAGGACCGGAGTGGACGCACCCCTGGTGTACCGGTTGTCACGCCAGTGGCATTGCCGGGTAGCTATGTGCGGAAGAGATAACCGCTGAAAGCATCTAAGCGGGAAGCTTGCCTCAAGATGAGACTTCCCGGAGACTCGATCTCCCTGAAGGGTCGTCCTAGACCAGGACGTTGATAGGCGGGATGTGCAAGGGCTGTGAGGCCTTCAGCTAACCCGTACTAATTGCCCGTGTGGCTTGACCCTATAACCGTGAGCAGACTGGACGCCAGAAACGGCGTTCTCGGTCGGCGCGGAAGCGCAACTCGAATCCGGCTTCATCTTTTCCGAATCGCGGCCCGGCATCGCGGCGAATACGCTGTGCCGGCCGGGCCCAGAGTCAATCTGGCGGCCATAGCAACCTGGAACCACGCCTTCCCATCCCGAACAGGACCGTGAAACGGGTTTGCGCCGATGATAGTGTGCAATTGCGTACGCGAAAGTAGGTTACCGCCAGGCCATTTGTAAGCAGAAAACCCCGGGACTCGACAGAGTACCGGGGTTTTTTGTTTGTGCGCTCAATCATGGATCGTCGTTCGCCTCGTTCGAAGTCCGAGCCCGTTCAGTCCGCCATGGGCGACCCGAGCCGAGATGCGAAGGTAATCGGGCCGGACCCCGTGCGGGCGCGCGCGCTGTATCGGGCGCACGCGAGCGGCTACGATGCCTCCGCGCGGCGCACCATGCGTCTCCGACGGCGCGTGATTTCACTGCTCGATCTGCAACCCGGCCAGACGGTACTCGACGTCGCCTGTGGTACGGGCTTGAGCTTCGCCTGGCTACGCGAAGGCGTGGGCGAGAGCGGTCGCGTCATCGGCGTCGAACTGAGCCCGGACATGTTGCGCCTGGCGCGCGCGCGCTGCGAGCGCGAGAGCTGGCGCAACGTGACGCTCATCGAATCGGACATGGGCGCGGTCGAAATACCTGCGCGTCTGGACGCAATCCTGTTCAACTTCGCGCACGACGTGATCCAGTCACCGACGGCGCTTGCGCGCATCTTTGCCGCGGCACGTCCGGGTGCCACAGTTGCAGTGGCCGGAATGAAGTACCCGCCCTGGTGGCTGGCGCCGCTAAATCCCTGGGTCCGCGCTCGGGCGCGCCCTTACATGACGACGTTTGCGGGGCTGGAGGCACCGTGGCGACCGCTGCTCGAGTTCCTCGAGCGGTTCGAAAGGCAATCCATCCATTTCACGACAGGTTATGTCGGCCATGGCAGGGTCAAGCGCGGCTAACGCGAGGCAAAGGCGCCAGGGCCGCGTGGGAACCGGTGCGCGCCGGCGCCCTCTAACATCGGGCGAGCAACCCCTGCGGGCCGAACGATGAGAAAAAAGCGCGTACTGGTTCTGTTTGCACAGGAATGGGACAAGCTTGCGCTGTCCGACCCGGGGCTGGCGGCGCAGTACGAATTCTTCCACGCAGGCTTCGATCTGTTCCGTTTCCCCGACAATCTGCGCCTGTTCAGCTTCAACGTGCGCCGGGCGATCGATCGATGGGTGGTATGGGCGCGGCGTAGCGGAGTCGAAGCGGTGATCAGCCCGAATGAGCAATTCGGCGTCCTGATTGCTGCCGTCATCGCGCGGCGCCTCGGCCTCCCCGGACCGGACCCGAAGGCGGTGCTCGTGGCGCAGCACAAGTACTATGCACGCAGGGCTCTCAGCGCGGACATGCCAGAGGTCAATCCAGCGTTCGGCGTGTTTCCGCACCCCTTTCGCGATGCCGACATTCCGCTTCCCTTTCCGTTCTTCGCCAAGCCCGTCAAGGCCACGTTCTCGGTTCTCGCCCGCTATGTCGACGCGCTTTCCGACCTGAGGCGCCACTTTCGCTTCCAGCCTTTCGAGCACTACGTCGTTCGGCGCCTGTTGAGGCCGTTCAACGATCTGCTTGCCGAGCATGGTGGCTTTGCGATCGACGCGCACCATCTGCTCGCCGAGGGCGTTGTGGAAGGTCTGCAGGTGAACGTGGACGGCTACGTGGATCGAGGCCGCATCCAAATTCTCGGCATCGTCGACGAGCTGATGTACCCGGGCACGCACGCGTTCAACCGGTTCGAGTATCCCAGCTCACTGCCTGAGGAAGTACAGGCGCGCTTGCGCACAGTCGCGAAAAGGGCGGTCCAGGCGATCGGATTCAACCACGGGCTGTTCAATGTCGAGCTGGCGTATGACCCGCGTCACGGCACGATCCGTGTGATCGAGATCAACCCGCGCGTCGCCTCGCAGTTCGTCACCCTGTATGAATGGGCCGAGGGCATCAAACTCTACCCGCTGATGCTCGATCTCGCCCTCGGCCGTACGCCGGAGCTCGCCCGTCAGCTGCCCGCGAACGGCTGCGCGGCGAGCTTCGTGCTGCGCTCGTTCGACGGGCGGCCGATTCGTCCGGCACCCGACACCGCGCGCGTCGCGCGCGTGCAGGCACGCCATCCCGATGCACGTGTGATGCTCTACCTCAAGCGGGGGGCAGAGCTTGCGCGCGAGATGAAATGGCTCGGCAGCCATCGCTACGCAATCGTCAACGTCAGCGGACGAAATCGTGACGATCTGTATGCGCGGTATCGCGATATTCGGGGACTGCTCGGATTCGAGCGGCATATCGAGCCGGAACCCGCGCCGCTGTGGAGGCCCGACGCCGGTCCGGCGTCGGGCGACGCCGTGCCGAGCTTCGGCGGATAGGCGCGGGCCGTGCGCAGGACGCAGCAGCCCGCGATGCCTCGGACGCGCGGCGAACGCGCGTCGGCAAGCGACATCATGCGCGCGACTTTCACTTCCCCCCTTGCGCTGGCCAAGCTGGTCGTCGCCATGCTGTTTCTGAATGCGGCCCTCAGCTTCAACAACTGGTGGCCCACCTTCGCCGTGGTGCCGGATGCGCGCCTGGCGCCAGAGTTCGTGCTGCTCTGGGTCTTTTTGCTGCTCACGGTGCACTTTCGCGGAAGCGTATCCAACCGACTGATCGGAGGCCTCGCTGCCGTTTACCTTCTCTATGTCATCGGCCGCTACGCGGACGTTACGGCGCCCGCGCTCTTCGGCCGGGAGATCAACCTGTACTGGGATGGCGCGCAGCTCCCGCGCTTTTTGTGGGTGACGGCGCGCGACGGTTCCGTCTGGCATGCGCTCGGCATCGTCGCCGCTGCGCTCCTCGCCCTCTGGGGGTTGTATCGAATCCTGCGTGCAGCAATTGCCATTGTCGCGCACGACGCCGTGCCGCGCGCCATCCACTCGAGAATCGGACTTGGACTCACGGGCGTCGCGGTGGCCCTGGCAGTCGCCAATACGGCGGGTGTGCGTGCCACCTGGCCGGTGATCTCGCGGCCGGTCACACCCAGTCTCGTAAAGCAGGGTGTCATTCTGCGCGACGCCCTGTCGCCCGTGCGCCTCGCGGCCGCACTGCCGACTTCGCCCGGATTTAAATCCGATCTGGCGGCGCTCGCCGGCAGCGACGTCGAGCTGTTTTTCCTCGAATCCTACGGCGCGTTCGTGTTCGACAACGCGGCTGCGCATGACACGCTCGCCGCCTCGCGCGCTGCACTCGCCGGAGCCATCGCGTCCGCGGGCCGCTGGGTGGTTTCCGCGTTCGTTCGGTCGCCCACATTCGGTGGCGCATCCGATCTCGCGCATCTGAGTCTGCTCACCGGAATCGACCTGAGCGATCCCGTGCGCCACCACCTGCTGCTTGCGAGCGACCGGCCGACGCTGATCCGGCACTTCGAATCCTGCGGCTATGAAACCTATGGTTTCTATCCTGCGCTGTCCTGGCAATGGCCCGAACGCGCGTTCTATGGCTATGACCACTTTCTCGAGGCGCGCGGACTGGGCTATCGCGGGCCCGATTTCGGTTACTGGAAGATTCCCGACCAGTACTCGATCGCGCGCTTCCACGAGCTGAATCCTGAGCATGCGGATTCTCCGCCGCGCTTCCTGTTCTTTGCCACGATCAATACGCATGCGCCGTTCCGCCCGCTGCCGCCGTATCAGCCGGATTGGTCGAAGGTTCTTTCGGCGCAGCCCTACGCACCGGCGGACGTCGCGCGCGCGCTCGCCGATCGCAGCGACTGGACTGACCTGAGAGCGCCGTATATTCGCTCGATCGCATACAACTATCGCTGGCTGGCCGGCTATATCGCGCAGCCCCGGCGCCGGGATTTCCTGTTGATCCTGATCGGTGATCACCAGCCGATGGGCGCGGTCACCGGCGAGGGCGCATCCTGGGACGTCCCCGTGCACATCATCGGGACGAACGCTGCGCTGCGCGAGCGGCTCGTGGCGGCCGGGTTTCGGCCAGGAATCGAGCCGAAGCATCCGAGGCTCGGCGGAATGCACGAGCTCACCCCGCTGCTGCTCAAGGCCTTCGATGGCCATGGTGGAGCGACCCTGGCGCGCACCTCTGATGGGATGGGATCGGACGCGCGGCGTCAGAGCGGGCGCTGCGGCCCTGTACAGGCGCGCGGGCGAGACCAGCAAGCCGCCCTCGGTCGGTAGCCGAACACGCGACGGATGTGACTGGCGGCGCGGCCTGCGCCGGGTGGCTTGTCAGGGCGCCAAATACTGTATAAAAATACAGTATCACGACGTGCCGCGACTCCCATGTCCGCTCTTCCATCTCCCCTCGAGGATCTCCTCCGGCGCCAGCGCATCTGGCGCGGCGGGCGCCTGGCGCAGAGCGCTGCAGTGGCGCTGCCGACGGGGTTCGCGCAGCTCGACGAGCGGCTGCCGGGCGGCGGCTGGCCGAGCGCTGCGCTGACCGAGATCCTGTCCTCCGCCGAGGGCAGCGGCGAGCTGCAGCTGATTCTCCCGGTGCTTGCCTCCCTGTCGGCTGCGGGCCAGCGCGTCGTCTGGCTTGCCCCACCGCATCTTCCGTTCGCGCCGGCGCTGGCGGCCGCCGGCGTCGATCTGCGCAACGTCGCGCTGGTGCGCACGCCGCGGCATCGAGAGGTACTGTGGGCCGCGGAGCAGGTCCTGCGGGCGCGTGCCTGTCATGCGCTGCTGCTGTGGTGCCGGGAGGTCCGCTACACCGAACTGCGCCGGCTCGCGGTCGCGGCCGATGCCGGTCATGCCCTGGTCATGCTGTTCCGTCCGCAGGCGAGCGCGCAAGCATCGTCGCCTGCGGCACTGCGAATCCTGCTCACGCCGGCCAGCGATGGTCTCGATGTGCGCATTCTCAAGTGCCGCGGTCCGCGCAGCGAAATGCCGCTCCACCTGCTCGTGACGCGCCCTGTCCATGCTCTGGATTGCTCTGCGCCTGCCGCATCTCGCGCTCGAGACCCTGTCGCGCGGCTCTGTCCCGCATGAGCGCGCCGGTGCGCCCTGGGCGATCGCCGAGGCGCACCGAGTCTTCGCCTGCGATGCACGCGCCGAATCGCTTGGCGTGCGTGCGGGCATGGGACTCGCCGCCGCCTGGGCGCTCGCTCCAGGTCTGCAGCTGCGCGAGCGCAACCCTTGCGCCGAGCGGGATGCGCTCGAGGGCGTTGCCGCATGGCTTTGCCGCTTTACGCCCGCCGTCTCGCTCGAGCCGCCGCAGGGGGTATTGGCGGAGGTTCGCGGCAGCCTGCGCCATTTCGGTGGGTTGCGCGTGCTTGCTGCGCGGATCCGCGAAGGTGTCGCGGCGCTCGGTTTCAGCGCGCATCTGGCCGCCGCGCCGACAGCGCGTGGCGCATGGCTGCTGACGTTTGCCGAGACGGAATCGCTGCTCGAGGATGTGTCTGCGCTCAAGGGGGTGCTGGAACGCTTGCCGATCGAGGTCCTCGGCATGAGCGACGAGGCACATGCTCTGCTGAACCGCATCGGGGTGCGGACCGTGCGCGCGCTGCTCGAATTGCCGCGCGCCGGCCTGGGACGACGGCTCGGACCCGCGCTATGCGCGGACCTGGATCGCGCTTTGGGCAGCGCGCCCGAACCGCGACACTTTTTTGCGCCACCCGAACGATTTGGGGAGACGCTCGAGCTGCCCGCGGAGGTTGAGCGTGCCGAGAGCCTGCTGTTCGTTGCGCGCCGGCTACTGCTTCAGCTCGAGGGTCTGCTGAGCGCACGCCAGGCCGGGGTACGGCAATTTCTTGTCGTGCTCGGTCATCGACGCCAAGCGCCCACCCGGATCGAGATCGGACTGGCCGCTGCCGGGCGCGAAGCAGGGCGCTTTGTCGAGCTGCTGCGCGAGCGGCTGTCACGGCATGCGCTCGCGGCACCGGTCGAATCGATCCGCGTCGAAGCGAATGCGTTCGTCGCGCTGGAGGGCAGGACGACGGGGCTGTTCGGCGGGACACAGGAAGATGGGGAAGCCTGGCATCGGCTCGTCGAGCGCCTGCAGGTCCGTCTCGGCGAGGAGGCCGTCACCGGACTCGCCCTCAACCCGGATTATCGTCCCGAGCGCGCCTGGCGCCCCTGTCTGCCTGGTGAGGCGGGGTCCGCCGTGGAGGACGTCGCGTTCGGACCGAGACCGCTCTGGCTCGTCGAACCGCCACGTGTGCTCGAAGAACGGGGCGGTGTCCCTCAGCAGAACGGTCCGCTCACGATGCTGGCGGGCCCCGAGCGTATCGAGTCCGGCTGGTGGGATGACGCGGAGGTGAAGCGCGACTATTTCATCGCCCGTGCGACAGACAGAGCCTTGTTGTGGATCTACCGCAAGCCGGGCGGCGGTTGGTATCTGCACGGCATTTTTGCCTGAAGGCCGTCGCGCGACGGGACCTTGGACAACACGGCAGGTGCGCAGATGTCGCTCGCTCTTCCCCGCTACGCGGAGCTGCATTGCCTGTCGAATTTCACCTTTCTGCGCGGTGCTTCGCATCCCGAGGAGCTCGTCGAGCGAGCTGCGGCGCTGGGCTATGCGGCACTCGCGCTGACCGACGAGTGCTCGTTCGCCGGCGCCGTGCGCGCGCACCTCGCGGCGAAGCGCTGCGGGCTGCCGCTCGTCCTCGGTACCGAAGTGCGGCTCGACGACGGCACGAAGCTGGTGCTGCTGGCGACCGATCGCCGCGCGTACGGAGCGATTTCGGCGCTGATCACCCTGGGACGCCGGCGGGCGGAGAAGGGGCGCTATGCGCTCTCGGCAGGCGATATCGAATCAATGGCCGGCAGCCATGTGCTGGCCTTGCTCGTGCCCGACGGTCGCGTCGAACCGGGACAGGCACGCTGGGTGGCGGAGTGCTTTCCGGGCAGCGCCTGGATCGCAGTCGAGCTGCACTGCGGTCCGCAAGACCGCGCCTGGCTCGAGCGCCTGCACACGATTGCGCGGGCAAGCGGGCTGCCACTGGTCGCCGCAGGCGAGGTGCACATGCACCTGCGTTCTCGCCGCCGGCTGCAGGATACGCTCACGGCGATCCGGCTCCGCCGGCCGATCGTGCACTGCGGTCATGCGCTGTACCCGAATGCGGAGCGTCACCTGCGTCAACGCATGCGCCTGGCGCAGCTCTATCCTCCCGAGCTGCTGGAGGAGAGCTGCGCGATCGCCGAACGCTGCCGTTTTTCACTCGATGCCTTGCGCTATGAGTATCCCGAGGAGCTGGTTCCCAAGGGCGAGACTCCGGCGCGCTGGCTGCGCTGGCTGACCGCGCAGGGCCTCGCCTGGCGCTTCCCGCACGGCATTCCCGACAAGGTCGCCCGGCTCGCCGAGCACGAGCTCGGGTTGATCAGCGAACTCGGCTACGAGCCGTTTTTCCTGACCGTGCATGACATCGTGAGCTTCGCGAAGCGCCAAGGCATTCTCTGCCAGGGACGCGGCTCGGCGGCGAATTCCACCGTGTGTTACGCGCTCGGCATCACCGAAGTCGATCCGAAGCGCATGAGCATGCTGTTCGAGCGCTTCGTGTCCAAGGAGCGCAACGAGCCGCCGGATATCGATGTCGACTTCGAGCATCAGCGACGCGAGGAGGTGATCCAGTACATCTACGGCAAGTACGGGCGCGCACGCGCGGCGCTCGCGGCGACGGTGATCTGCTACCGGCCGAAGAGCGCGGTGCGCGACGTTGGCAAGGCGCTCGGGCTGTCGTCCGATCAGATCGGGCAGCTGTCCAGGAGTCTGGCCTGGTGGGACGACCGGACGCGGCTGCCAGAGCGTGTGCGGGATGCAGGTCTCGATCCGGACAGTCCGGTGATCGAGCGATTGCTGGCACTGAGTGCTGCGCTGATCGGTTTTCCACGCCACCTGTCGCAGCACGTCGGCGGCTTCGTCATTTCGCGTGGTCCGCTCGCCGAACTCGTGCCGATGGAGAACGCGGCGATGCCCGAGCGCAGCGTCATCCAGTGGGACAAGGACGATCTTGAGGCGCTCGGCTTGCTCAAGGTCGACGTCTTGGCACTGGGCATGCTGACGGCGATCCGCCGGGCGTTGGAGTTCGTCAGCGCGCAGCGCGGCACGCCCTTCACGCTCGCCGACGTGCCGCCGGAGGATCTTGCGACCTACGCCATGATCGGCCGCGCCGACACGATGGGCGTGTTCCAGATCGAGTCGCGCGCCCAGATGTCGATGCTGCCGCGCCTGCGGCCCGAGAACTTCTACGACTTGGTGATCGAGGTCGCGATCGTGCGCCCGGGGCCGATCCAGGGCGGCATGGTGCACCCCTATCTGCGGCGGCGACAGGGGCTCGAGCCGGTGAGCTACCCGAGCGAGGCGGTACGCCAGGTGCTCGAGCGCACGCTCGGGGTGCCGATTTTTCAGGAGCAGGTCATGCAGCTCGCCATGGTGGCGGCCGGCTTCACGCCGGGCGAGGCGGACAATCTGCGTCGCTCGATGGCCGCCTGGCGCCGTAAGGGCGGGCTCGAGCCCTTCGAAGCGCGGCTGGTCCGCGGCATGCTGGAGCGCGGCTACTCGCGCGCGTTTGCCGAGAGCATCTACCGGCAAATTCTCGGTTTCGGGGAATACGGGTTTCCCGAGTCACACTCGGCAAGTTTCGCGCTGCTGGTCTACGTTTCCGCATGGCTCAAATGCCACGAGCCGGCGGCATTTCTCGCCGCACTGCTCAATAGCCAACCGATGGGGTTTTACGCACCTGCGCAGCTGGTGCGCGACGCGCAGCGCCATGGCGTGACAGTGCACCCGCCCGATGTCGGCAAAAGCCGATGGGATTGCACGCTGGAGGCGGGCGCGGCCCGGCTGGGCCTGCGCATGGTGAGCGGACTCAGCGAGGCGGCCGCAGAGCGCATCGTCGCCGCGCGCGCTGCGCGCGCCTTGACCTCGGTCGAGGATCTTGCCCGGCGCGCCGCGCTCAGCCGGCACGAGCTGAAATGTCTCGCCGCCGCGGATGCCCTCAGCGCACTGGCTGGCCATCGACGACAGGCCCATTGGCTCGTCGCCGGCGTTGAAGCTGCGCCGGACCTGCTGGCGCAGATGCCGCAGCGCGATCCCGCGGTCGCGCTGCCGACGCCGAGCATGGGTGAGCAGATTGTGGCCGACTACGCGAGCCTGGGATTCACGCTGGGGCCGCATCCCCTCGCGTTGCTGCGTTCCCGGCTCGCGCGATTGCGCGTGGTCACGGCCGAGCGGTTGCACCACTGTACGCACGGCGCGGCGGTACGCGCAGCCGGCCTGGTCACCTGCCGGCAGCGTCCCGATACTGCGAGCGGCGTCGTGTTCGTAACCCTCGAGGACGAAACGGGCCATGTCAACGTCGTGGTCTGGCGCGCGCTGGTCGAGCGCCAGCGCCGTGCACTCCTGGGTGCCTCACTGCTCGCGGTACAGGGCGTCATCGAACGGGATGGCGATGTCGTGCACCTCGTCGCACATCGCTTGCAGGATTACAGTGCCTTACTCGGGCAGCTGAGCACGCGCTCGCGCAATTTCCGCTGAGCCTGTTACCATGGCACCGCGATGGGGCTCTATGCAAAAACCCTGAGCATCGTTGCCGCACGGCGTCAACGCAAACCGGTACGCAGCACCCCGGCGCTCGACGCCCTGTTTCAGCAGCTTTCGGGCTGCGGCTCGGAAGCGGATGCATTCGCCGTCGAGGACCGCATCTGGCACGTCTGGATGCACCACCCCCATCGGATCGCGAACGAAGCGCTCGATCGCTCCGCGGACGATATCGCCGCGCGGCGCTTCGATCTCGCCGAGACCCGATTGACGCGGCTGCTGCGCAGCCTGCCGGATTTCGCCGAGGCCTGGCACAAGCGCGCGACGCTGTACTACCTGCTGGGTCAGGACGCGCAGTGTGTCGAGGACCTGAGCCGGACCCTCGAGCGCGAACCGCGCCACTTTGCCGCACTTTGCAGTTTCGGCGAGATTCTGCTCGGAGAAGGAGATCGCGAAGGGGCCTGTTTCGCGTTCTCGGCGGCACTCGACCTGCATCCGTTCCTGACGCGCGCGCGCGCCGTGGTCGCCGGTGCGCTTGGCTGAGAGCGTCGGGCAGGCGCAGCAGCCCCTGACATCCCATTACAGACGGCGCCAACGGACAGGGCCAAAATCCCTATAATTCTGAGCTACCTGCCGAACCGCCCGGCCGCAAGCGCCGCACAGAAAAACGATCCGAGACCGACATGACGCAGAGTGGCTATACCGTGACGGTGGCGAAGGATCTCGCCGACCTGATTCCTTCGTTCATGAGCAACCGGCGCAAGGAGCTCGAAGCCCTGCGCACCGCGCTCGCGCAGTCCGATTTCGACGAACTGCGCAGGCTCGGCCACCGCATGAAGGGGGCCGGCAGTTCCTACGGCTTCGACCTCGTGTCGACCATCGGCAAGAATATCGAGGACGGCGCGAAAGCCAGCGACGCTGCGGCGATCGGCGCGAACCTCGATACTTACGAAGACTACCTCGCTAAGGTCGAAATCGTATATGAGTAAGGTGGCCGCTCGGCCGCGCGCGATGGGGCTCTCTTCCGGGTTCCGGGTTCTGATCGTCGACGACGATCCGGACATGTCGGAATTCCTCGCCCATATGCTGCGCGCGGAGGGGATGGACGCGACGACCGCGACCGACGGCGAGGAGGGCATCGCCAAGGTCTACGCAGAGGCGCCCGACCTCGTCTTGCTCGACGTCATGATGCCCGGAGTCACCGGCTTCGAAGTCTGCTCGCGACTGAAATCGGACGAGGCCACGGCGATGGTGCCGATCGTTCTGGTGACGGCGCTCGACGATTCGGCGAGCCGGGTGCGCGGGATCGAGGCCGGTGCGGACGACTTCTTGTCCAAGCCGGTGCGACGTGAAGAGCTGATCGCGCGGGTGAAGACGCTGCGCCGCTTGCACGAGACTCGGCGCGAGCTCGAGCGCCGAAGACTGGCAGCCGAAGTCGAGAACCGCGAGGCGATCCGGCGGGCGTTTTCGCGTTACGTCTCGCCGCGTCTCGCCGATCGCATTCTCGAGGACGCGGGCTCGGACGGCGAGCTGTTTTCGCGCCGCGCCCAGCGCCTCAACGTCGTCGCACTGTTTGCCGACCTGCGCGGCTTCACGCGCATCACCGAGCGGACCGAAGTGGTCGACGTGGTTGCGATGCTGAACGAGTACTTCAGCATTTTGACGGAAGCCGCGTATCACCATGACGCGACGATTTTCAACATGGCGGGCGATAGCCTGCTGGTCGGATTCAATGTCCCGTTTCCGCAGGAGGACGCCGCCGAGCGCGCGTACCTGACGGCGCAGGAAATGGTCTCGCGCTTTGCGCCGGTCGCGACGCGCTGGGAGCAGCGTTACGGGGTGGCGACAGGGGTCGGCGTGGGCATCTGCATGGGTGACGCGATTCTCGCGAACGTCGGTTCGCCGCATTACACGAGCTACACGATCATCGGCAACCCGGTGAATACCGCGGCGCGGCTCATGCAGACGGCCCCCGCGAACGAGGTGCTGATGTGCGGATCGGTGTACGAGAAGGTCCACCATCTGTTGCCGGCGAACGGCGTCGAGCCGCGCGGCGAGGTGACGCTGCGCGGCAAGGAAGAGCCGATCGCGATTTTTGCGGCGCGCGTCGCGATCGTGGATTAGTCATGCGCATCCTGATCATCGACGACGACGAGGATCTGCGCAACCTGCTCGCGCATTACCTGCGGCAGGAGTTTCCGAAGGTCGAGGTGGATCTGTTCGATCCGCTGGTGCGCGACTTTCCGGAGGCGAGCTTTCCTCTTGGCGACTACGACGTGCTCGTACTCGACTACATGCTCGGTCGAGGCGACGGGCTCGACTGGCTAGTACGGTTCAAGAAACGCAGTGACTGCCCGCCGGTGATCTTCCTCACCGGCGCGGGAAACGAATCGATTGCGGTGCGCGCGATGAAGGCGGGCGCCGACGATTATCAGCGCAAGCAGGAGTTGACGCGCGAGAAGCTGGTCGCTTCGGTCCGCGAGCTGACCCACGACGATCGCGACCAGACCGCGTCGCCCGAAGTTGCCGCACGGATGGAAGGGCAGCAGCTCGGCTCGCGCATCCGCATTCCCGGCGTGCGGGTTCTGCGCCTGATCGGAGAAGGCGGCATGTCACGCGTCTACCTAGCATCGCGCGAGGGTGACGACGATCCGCTGGTCGTCAAGCTGCTGCGCAGCGAGGTGATGAACGACCGCAAGGTGCTCGAGCGCTTCATGGAAGAGTATGAGCTCGTCGAGCGCATCCAGAGCCGGCACGTGGCGCACATCGAGGGCCATGGCGTTTCGGAGGATCTCGCCTATCTGGTGATGGAATTCTTCGATGGCGGCGACCTGAGCAAGCGCTTGGGGGGGAGGGCGCTCGCGCCCGAGGAATCGCTGCGCATCTTTCGCGAGCTCATGTTCGCCCTGGGCGACATTCACGAGCAGGGCATCTTGCACCGCGATCTGAAGCCTCAGAACCTGATGTTCCGAGCGGACGGCAGTCTCGCGATCGTCGATTTCGGGATTGCGAAGCACATCGACGCCGTCGATCGCACCACCGCCGGAGAGGTGCTCGGCACGCCGCGCTACATGAGCCCCGAGCAGGTTTCGGGGCGCGCACTCGATCTGCGCACTGATATCTACAGCGCGGGCGTGCTTCTGTTCCAGATGCTGACCGGGCATCATCTGTTCGACGGGGAGACGGCAGTCGAGGTCGCCCTGCACCACCTCAACACGCCGCCGCAGCCGCTGCCAGAGCATCTTGCAGCCTATCAGCGGCTGCTCGACAAGCTGCTCGAGAAGGACCGTGACGCGCGCTTTCGCAACGCGGATGAGGTGATCGGCTTTTTGTCGCGCAAGTACTACCAGGGAACGGGCGCGTTTCGCGCCGAGACCACCGTCAAATTGCAGGGCTGAAGCAACGGGCGCGGCCGATCCGCGCCGCCAATCTCAGTCCGGAATCGCGGCCCACAGGCCGCGCAGCTGATCGGGCAGATCCTTGGGCGAAAAGGGCTTCGAGATGGTGCCCTTGGCGCCGAGTCGGACGAGCTCCTCGAGCTCGCGCGGCGAGGCCTTCGCAGTGATGAAGACGACCGGCAAACCGGCTACCTCCGGGTCTTCGTGCATCTTGCGGAACAGCGTAGGACCGTCCATCTCCGGCATCATCCAGTCGAGCATCACGAGATCGGGCTGGAACACCTTCATCCGCGCGATCGCTTCGGTCGAATTAGTCACGATCTCGACCGACAGCTTGCCCACGCGCTCCAGCGACATGCGCGCGATGCGCTGGATATCTTCGTCATCCTCGACGTAGAGCACTTTTTCCAGAGGGCGCGTCGGCATTCGGTTCCCTTTTAGTCACGTGAAGACAGCTGCTTCGGCATCTCAATCCAGAAAACCGAGCCTCCGCCGGGCCGATCCTGGAAGTCAATCTGTCCGTCCATGAGTTCCATGAGGTGCTTGCAGATCGCCAAGCCTAGCCCGGTGCCGCCCTTTTGGCGCGCCGCGGTGGTTTCGGCCTGCGAGAACCGCGTGAAGATTTTCGCACGAAAGTCCTCAGGTATACCCGGGCCGCGGTCCTGCACGCGGATTCGAATCCGCTTACCGCGATCTTCGGTCAGCATTTCCACGCATTCTCCGGCGGGCGAGAATTTTGACGCGTTGGAGATCAGGTTCGTGAGCACCTGCAGCATGCGCTTTCGGTCGGCATAAATGTAGGTTTCCGCACACTCGTTTCTGGTCAGCAACCGCACGTTGTAACGTTCGGCAAACGCGCGATTCAGGAGCTGCGCCTCCTCCAGAAGCGCGTCGACCGCGATCATTTCGGGCACGATGTCGAACTTGCCGGATCGGATTTTCTCGATGTCGAGCAGATCGTTGATCAGGTCGAGAAGGCGCTGCCCATTGCGCTCCGCGATCACGGTGAGCTGCAAGGCCTCGCCCTCGACTTTGTCGACTACGCCGGAATTGATGAGCTGCAGCGAGCCGATGATTGAGGTCAGCGGAGTGCGCAACTCGTGGCTGAGCGTGGAGGTGAACTCCTTTTTCAGGCGCTCGGCCTCGAGCTGGCTCGACAGGTCACGCCCCTGTGCCACCACCGAGAGGATACGGCCGTCGCCGTTGACCAGCGGCGTGAGGGTCCACTCGCAACTGAGCTCGAGCCCGTCGCGACGCAGGCTCGTAATAAGCTCGGCCAACAGGGGCTTGTGCGCGTCGATCAGCGTGCGCCAGTGGCGGTCGAACTCGGCTCGAGCCTCGGGCGCGAGCAGTATGCTGAAAGGCTTGCCAATCAACTCCGCGGGCGCATAGCCGAACAGGATTTCGGCGGCCGGATTGACCTGCTGGATGTGGCCATCGGCAGCGATCTCCGTGACCGCAATCGGCGCGCGGTCGGCGAACAGAGCGAGCTTGCGCCCGGATTCCTCGACTTGTCGGCTGGCCTCCTGGAGCTCGACGAGCTGCTCGTTGAGGCGCTTGTTGAGCGTACGGTAATCCTCGGTCAGCTCACCGTAGGCGTAGCGCAGGCGGTAGCCGGTCACGAACACCTGGCTCAGGCGGTAGGCCACGGCAACATTGACCGCATAAAAGACCGGGACCAGCGCGGCGAGCTCGGTGAACAACGGGTTGCCGAAGTTCACGAGCACGTAGGCGAAGGGCAGCAGGATGCTCGCGGCAAAGAGGGCATAGATCGGCCATGAGCCCGAAAACAGCGGAACGCCGCCGGTGACGACGCCGGTGATCAGGAATGCGAGAAAAACCTGCTGCTCGTCGGTATGCGACGGGAAGAACACGGCGCTCGCAAACCCCCAGACCGAGCCGATGGCGAGCGCCGACAGTCCGAGCCAGCGCAACCAGCGATCAGCCTCGGCAAGCTTGTTGCGGCTCTTGCGATAGCGCAGCAGCAGCGCCGCGCTGGCGACGCTCATCAGGCTGACCAGAGCCCACCAGAACAGAACCAGGCCGCGAAAGCCCGGCTCCCAGAGCTCGAAGGTCGCGATGCTGCCAACGACAAATCCAGCCACGATCGCGATCCACAGCTGGTCGTAGAGCTGTTCGACGCGGTCTGCCAGGATCCTGCGTGGATCGGTCTGCTGTCGTTCCTTGCCGATCAGCGCAAGATTCGGATCGTCGCGCAGCGACTGCTGCGGCGCGTTGACTAAGTCCATGGACAGGTTGAAAGCCTGCCCGATTGTAATCGGATTCGCAGATAAATCGATGCGCGACGCCGCGCCGCAGGTCTCAGCGCTTACAGAGTTTTTCCGTTCCGCACAATGCCGACTGCAATCCCTTCGATTGCGAAGGTTTCGCGGCGCAGATCGACTTCGATGATTTCGAAGTCCGGATTCTCCGGAACGAGCTGCACCACCTGGCCGCGCCGCCGAAACCGCTTGACCGTCACTTCGTCGCCGATGCGCGCCACGACCATCTGCCCGGTGCGGACCTCGGGGGTACGATGCACCGCGAGCAGGTCGCCTTCCAGAATCCCGGCGTCGCGCATCGACAGGCCGCGCACGCGCAGCAGGTAATCGGCGCGCGGCGTAAACAGGTTGGGATCGAGCTGGACACGCGACTGCACGTTTTCTTCCGCCAGAATCGGGCTGCCCGCGGCGACGCGGCCGATGACCGGAAGCTCCATCGCACGGGCGAGACGCATCGCGCTGCGCCCTCTCAGGCGGATCCCGCGCGAGGCCCCGGAAGAAATTTCCAGCACGCCCTTGCGCTCGAGCGCGCGCAAATGCTGCTCGGCGGCATTGACCGAGCGAAAGCCCATCGAGCGCGCGATTTCGGCCCGCGTCGGCGGATACCCCGTGCTCTCGGTCAGTTCGCGGATCAGCTTGAGGATTTCGCTTTGGCGGTCGGTGAGGTTTTCCATGGCGCGGACCTCCACTTCACTGGGCATGCTTACAGTGCTGGAATTATATCCAGTATCGCGCCAACCGCAAGGGCCGCGTGGCTTGCGGGGCTCCGGCCCTTGGGGCATCGTTCGGCCGCAAAACCATCGCCGTAGCCGGGAGAATCCGATGAACATGCCGCTCCCTCTGGCCCTGCACGAGGGCTGCACCATGGGCGACCTGATCCTGCGCGCCCTGCGCCGCGGCGGCGAGCGCATCGCCTTCGTGCTGGAAGATCAGGCGATCAGCTATCGCGAATTCGGCGAACAGCTCGGCCGGATGGTGCAGGCTCTGGAGGCGCGCGGACTGCGCCATGGCGATGCGGTCGCGGTGCTTTCGTCGAACCGGCCGGAGGCGTTCCTGGTGAACGCCGCAGGCTATCTGATGGGTCTGCGCGCGACCTGGATGCACCCGCTGGCGTCCGAGGACGACCATGCCTACCTGCTCGAGGATTCCGGCGTGCAGCATTTGTTCGTCGACCCGGGGATGTTCGCAGCGCGAGCCAAATCGCTACGCGCAAGGCTGCCGGGACGCATGAAGCTCTACGGACTGGGCCAGAACGATTTCGGTGAGGATATCCTCGCGGCGCTGAATGACTACGCGCCGGGGCCGCTGGTCTCGAATGCGCAGGCCGATGACATCTGCACGCTGATCTACACCGGCGGTACGACGGGCAAGCCCAAGGGCGTCGTTCACAGCCATCGCGTCCAAGTGACCATGGTTCTCACCGAGCTTGCAGACTGGGACTGGCCGCAGGACGTGCGCTTTCTCGCCATGACGCCGATCACGCACGCGGCGGGGGCGATGATCGTCGCGGTCATGTCGCGCTGCGGCACCTACGTGATGGCGAAGGGGTTCGACGCTCAGCGCTTCTTCGATCTCGTCGAGCGCCATCGCATCACGGCCACCTTTCTCGTGCCGACCATGATCTACGTGTTGCTCGACCATCCCTGTGTCGCGACGACCGACCTGTCGAGCCTACGGCTCGTCATCTACGGTGCGTCGCCCATGTCGCCCGCGCGCCTGATCGAGGCCATGAAGCGGTTCGGGCCTGTGTTTATGCAGCTCTACGGGCAGTCGGAAGCGCCGAACTGCATCACGGCACTACACAGCTACGAGCACGACCCCGAGAACCATCCCGAGCGCCTTGCCTCCTGCGGCACGCCGAGCGGCGCGAGTCAGGTCCGCCTGCTCGACGAAGACGGCCAAGAGGTGCCGGTGGGCGAGGTCGGCGAGCTCTGCGTGCGGGGGCCTCTGGTGATGCTTGGCTACTGGAATAAGCCGGAGGAAACCGAGAAGGCGTTCCGCCATGGCTGGCTGCACACCGGCGACATGGCGCGACGCGACGCCGCCGGCTTCCTCTACATCGTCGACCGCTCCAAGGATCTGATCATCACCGGGGGCTTCAACGTCTTCCCGCGCGAGGTCGAGGACGTGCTCACCCGCCATCCCGCGGTCGCCGCGGCAGCCGTGATCGGTGTGCCGGACGAGAAATGGGGCGAAGCGGTCAAGGCGGTCGTAGTGCTGAAGCCGGGAGAGACGGTGGCGCCCGAGGCGCTCATCGCCCTGGTGCGCGAGCACAAGGGGCCGGTACAGGCGCCGAAATCAGTCGATTTCGTCGACATCCTTCCTGTGACTGGGCTCGGCAAACCGGACAAGAAGGCCTTGCGCGCGAAGTACTGGTCAGGCCAGGAGCGCGCAGTCCACTAGGGCGGGTGCGACGCTGACCGAGCAGGCCGCCGCAAGCGTCGCAACGATGCTCATGCGCCGGTCGGCTTGCGTTCCACGGTGCGCGTCTCCCGCCGCGCGAGCCAGAGGGTGCTTGTAAAGATGATCGCGCCGCCGATCACCGTCCAGAACCCGGGCACCGTCCCGAAGACGATGAATCCGGTGATCGAAGCCCAGACCAGCTCGAGAAACTTGACCGACTGGACCGCCGAAATGTCGGCGACGCGGAACGCACGCGTCATGCAGTAGTGCCCGGCGGCACCGAGCACGCCGCAGACGATCAGCAGACCCCATTGCGCCGCCGTGGGCATGGTCCAGTATGCGATCGCCACTGGCAAGAGCAGCAATGAGACCCAGATGTGCTGCCAGAGCACGACCACGTCGGGTCGATCGAACCGGGTCAGCGCCTTGGCGATGAGAAACGAGCCCGCGAACACCGGGGCCGAAGTGAGCATCAGCAGGACGCCAAAGGACACGCCACTAAAGCCAGCGCCTTTCCAGGGGCTGACCACGAGGAGCACGCCTGTGAAGCCGACGATGACGGCCGCCCAGCGTGCGCCAGTCATGCGCTCCTTGAGGAACAGCACCGCGCCGACGCAGATGAACAGCGGACCGGTGAAGCCGATCGCGGTCAGCTCGGCCATGCTCACCATGGGCAGCGCGGCGAACCACAGCGTCATACCGCCGGCGTGGAACAGCCCGCGTACGAACTGGAGCTTGGGCGCACGCGGCCAGAGCGCGCGCAGCCCGAGACGCAACGCGGGCGGCAAGATCACGAGCACACCCATCAGGTAACGCAGGAACCCGACCAGCCAGGGGTCGAGATCGTGCGTCAGCCACTTCATGGTGGTGTTCAGCAGGATGAACAGCACCCCGGTCACGGCCATCCACAGCATGCCGCGGACGGTCGGGCTGAGCGGACTCGACACGCGCTAGGCCTGCTCGAGCGGTTGGATCAGCTCGGGGAGGTCGTTGCTCGCCCGGTTGACGGCCGTGCTCACGGGGTACATGCGGATGGCATCGGACGGGCAGGGCACGAGCAGATCGGCGACGTCGGCGCCGGGACTGCAATCGAGCCAGCGCGCGTAGTCCTGTACGCCGACAATGACGGGCATGCGGTCGTGCACGACCTGCATTGGTGCGTTCGCATCGGTGGTGACGATCGCGCAGGTTTCGAGCGGACCGCCTCCGCCTTCCCAGCGTTCCCAAAGGCCGGCAAAGGCGAACAGTTCGCCGCGCGCGGGATGCACGTAGTAGGGCTGCTTGCGCGCATCGACGCGTTGCCATTCGTAAAACCCGTTCGCCGGAACCAGGCAGCGCCGCCGGCGGTAGGCATCGCGAAACGACGGCTTCTGGGCGACGGTTTCGCCGCGCGCATTGTTCAGCTTCGCAGCCAGCTTCGGATCCTTGGCCCAGTGCGGCAGCAGCCCCCAGCGCAGGGTGGCCGGCACGCGCGTGCCATCTGGTCCCGCGCGCACGACGAGGACGTCGGCAGCCGGGGCGATGTTGAAGCGCGGTACGACCGAGGCCGGTATCTCACTCAACCCGAAAGCGAGCGCGATCACCTCCGGGCGGCTGTGCAGGGCATAACGACCACACATGCCCGCAATGTACAATGCCCGCGGCTCCCCGCGCGAATTCGCGATGATCATCCAGTCGCTGCTCGACACCGATCTGTACAAGTTCACCATGATGCAGGTTGTGCTGCATCACTTTCCGGGCGCCCAGGTCGAGTACGCATTTACCTGCCGCAACGAAGGCGTCGACCTGCGCCCCGACCTCGAGCGCATCCGGGAAGAGGTCTCTCAGCTGTGTACGCTGCGCTTTACCGAGCCCGAGCTCGATTATCTGCGCGGCCTGCGCTTCATGAAGTCGGATTTCGTGGATTTCCTCGCGTTGTTCCAGTTCAACGCCAAGTACATCCAGATTTCCACTGACGGGCTGGAAGGCGGCATCGACATCAGGATTCGCGGGCCTTGGCTGCACACGATCCTGTACGAGATCCCGGTACTGTCGATCATCTCGGAATCCTATTTTCGACGTACCCAGCCGAATCCGGACACCGCCGAGGGGGCGCGCCGCCTGCAAGAGAAGATCGATCTCGTGCGTACCGTGGAGCCGGAGCTCGAGTTCCGGATTTCCGATTTCGGCACGCGCCGGCGCTTCTCGCGTGACTGGCAGGAGAGTGTGCTTCAAACGCTCAAGCGCGAGGTTCCGGAGTATTTCGCCGGCACGTCGAATGTCTGGTTCGCGATGCGGAACCAGCTGACGCCGCTCGGCACGCTGGGGCACGAATACATGCAGGCCTGCCAGGCGCTCGGCCCGCGGTTGCGCGACTCGCAGACCTTCGCGATGGACACCTGGGCCAAGGAATACCGCGGCGATCTGGGAATCGCGCTGTCGGACACTTACGGCCTCGACGCGTTCCTGCGCGACTTCGATATGTACTTCTGCAAGCTGTTCGACGGTGCGCGGCACGATTCGGGCGATCCGTTCGAGTGGGGCGAGCGAATGGTCGCGCACTACGAGAACAACCGCGTGGACCCGCATAGCAAGACGCTGATCTTCTCCGATCAGCTGTCGTTTCCGCTGGCAATCGAAATCGCGCGGCGCTTTCACGGTCGCACGCGCACCGCCTTCGGTATCGGCACCAATCTGACCAATGACCTGGGCTACGAGCCGCTCAACATCGTGATTAAGATGATCGAGTGCAACAGTCAGCCGGTGGCCAAGGTGTCCGATTCGCCAGGCAAAACCGTCAGCAAGGACCCTCGTTACCTCGCGTATCTTCGCCAGGTCTTCGGCCTCGAGTCACCGCAAAGCTGACTCCAGCGCGTTGAGCCGCGAAGCATCCGACGCCGCGCAGTTGCAGCGCACCGCGCTCGCGGTGCTTGCGATCTGCTTTCTGCTCAACGTGCTCGGGCGCGGGATTGGGGACACCTACTCGGTTTTTCTCAAGCCGCTCGAAGCCGAATTCGGCTGGAGCCGGTCGAGCCTGACCAGCGTCTACTCCCTCTACCTGCTGGTCGGGGGTTGCGCAGCGCCCTTCGTCGGTATGGCTTTCGACCGGGTCGGGCCGCGCTGGGCCTACTCAAGCGGTCTGGTCGTGCTCGGCGGTGCCTTTCTCCTGGCCGGCAGCCTCGACCGCCTGTGGCAGTTCTATCTTCTGGTCGGCGTGTCGGTGGGAATTGGCGTGAGCGCGACCGGCATGGTGCCGAGTTCGGCTCTGCTTTCGCGCTGGTTTCGTGCTCGCCTGTCGAGCGCGCTCGGCATCGCCTACTCGGGCTTCGGCGTCGGCTCGGTGGTCTTCGTGCCGCTCGCCCAGCTGCTCATCGACCGCATCCAGTGGGACGGTGCGTACCGCGTGCTTGGCGCGATCCTTCTAGTGGCGGCCGGCGTCGTTGCGCTCGGCCTGCCCTGGCGACGCCTTGGCGCCGGGAACCCCGCCTACTACCGAGGGGGTGCACGGCGCGGCGCGGATGGGGAGGGCGGCTGGACGCTGCGTCGCGCGATGCACTCGCGCATGTACTGGGCCCTGGCACAGGCCTTCTTCTGCACCTCGGTGGCAATGTTCATCATTCTGGTGCAGCTCGTGGTGTTTCTGATCGACGTCGGCTTTGCCCCGCTCACCGCGGCCACCGCAGTCGGCTTCGTCGGAATGCTTTCGGCGATCAGCGTCATGAGCAGTGGGGTCCTGTCGGACCGCTTTGGCGTGCGCCAGACGGTCAGCGCGAGCTTTGTCGGCACGGCAACCGGGATGGTCATGCTGATCGCGCTCGAAGCGACACCCTCGAGTGCGCTGCTTGTCGCGTTCGTCCTCGTGTTCGGGCTGTGCATGGGGGTGCGCGGTCCGATCATCTCGTCGGTCAGCGCGAAGCATTTTGCCGGCCCGCGGGTCGCGACCATCTACGGCACAATCTACGCGACCAACGCGCTCGGCGCTGCCTGCGGTTCGCTGCTCGGCGGCGTGTTGCACGACCTGACCGACGGCTACCGCAGCGGGTTCCTGTGCTCGCTCGCGTTCATCCTGCTGGCCGCGGCGCCGTTCTGGACCGTCAAGGCGCTGCGCAACTTCCGCTAGCGCGGCCGCCGGGTCGCGTGCAGCACTCAGGCTTGCGACAGGCCCAGCGCGTGCGCCTCGCGCTCGAGCGATTCGCGAAACGCGGGGTGCGCGATCGCGAGCATGCGCGCCGCGCGGGCACGCAGCGGCAGGCCGCGCAGGTCGGCCGCGCCGTACTGCGTGACAACGACTCCGGCCTCGGCGCGCGGCGTGGCCACCGGGCCAGACAGCCGCCCGACGATGCGCGAGGCTTTCGTCCCTACCGAAGCGGGCAGGCAGATCAGCGACACGCCGTCCGGCGAGTCGTTCGCGGCGCGGATGAAATCGGGCGCACCGCCGACCGCGCCGACGTAGGCGCCATTGGCGATCTCCGCATTGACCTGGCCAGTGAGATCCACCTCGACCGCCGAATTGATCGCGACGAACGCGGGCAGACGCGCGAGCACCGCGGCGCCGTGGGTGTAATCGCTGGTGCGCAGCTCGACCGCCGGATTGCGGTCGACGAAGTCGAACAGGATGCGTGTGCCGAGCAGCACGCCGCCGATGGTCTTGCCCGCATCGATGGGTTTGCGCGCGTTGGTGATCACGCCGCGCTGCATGAGTTCGACGATCCCGTCGCCCAGGGAACCGGAGTGCATGCCGAGATCGCGCCGATCCGCAAGCGCGGCAAGGACCGCGTCGGGCACCGCGCCGATGCCGCATTCCAGGGTCGCGCCATCTGGAACGAACCGCGCGGCATGCGCGCCGATGCGTTGCTCGATCTCGCCGGGCGTGGCGAGCGCGCCGAGCGCAGGCGCGCGCGAGCTCCGAATGCTGAGCGCAAAATCACTGGCCCGGAGCCTGCGCTCGGTGTAGCTCCAGGGGACCTGGTCATTGATCTCGGCGATGACCACGCGCGCCGTCTCGAGCGCGGGGATGAGGTATTCGGCCGACAGGCCGAGACTGTGCTCGCCCTGCGCATTCGGCGGGCTGACCTGCACCAGGACGACGTCGGTGCGGATCGTACCGGCGCGGATCAGCGCGCCGAAACGCGAGAAGGGAAACGGCAGGACGTCGGCGACGCCCGCGTCGATCAGCCTGCGGTTATGTCCGGTGCCGCAATACGCGGTGAAGCGCAGCTGATCGGCATGCTCGGCGCGGACCGCACCAGAGTAGTTGATGCCGAGGAAGGCCGAGGCGCCCGGATAGGCCGCGCGCTGAGCAAGGAATTCCTCGACCAGCGTTTGCGGCTCGGCAGTGCCCTGTCCCCAGAGGACGCCGTCGCCGGGACGAATCAAGTTGGAGAGATCCGGCATGCGCGCGCGATGCTACCATCGGCTCCGGTTCGAACTGCCGGAACGAGACTTTCATGCTGGACGACCAGTCTCTCGATACGCTGTTTCGCAGCGCACGCACCCAGAATGGCTTCCTCGACAAGCCGGTGAGCGACGCGCAGCTACGCGCGCTCTACGAGCTGATGAAATGGGGTCCGACGACGATGAACTCGCAGCCGGCGCGGCTGGTTTTCGTGCGCTCGAAGGCGGGAAAGGAAAAGCTCGAACCGGCGCTCAGCCCGGGGAATCGTGACAAGACGATGGCCGCGCCGGTCACCGCGATCATTGCCTACGACCTGCAGTTCTACGAGAACCTGCCGCGTACTTTTCCGAACAACCCGAACGCCAAGGCGGCATTCGAAGGCGAACAAAAGAAACTGCATGTCCAGACCACGGCGCTGCGCAACGGGTCGCTGCAGGGCGCCTATCTGATCCTCGCGGCGCGCGCGCTCGGGCTTGATTGCGGGCCGATGTCCGGATTCGACAATGCCAAGGTCGACGCGGCCTTCTTCCCGGAGGGGCGCGTCAAGTCGAACTTCCTGTGCAACCTCGGTTACGGTGATCCGGCGAAGGTGTTTCCGCGTAACCCGCGGCTCCCGTTCGAGGAGGCTTGCTCGCTCGCCTGAGGGCGAGCGGCATCCATGCCAGGCGGCTTCCGGATCCGTGCGGCGACGACGGACGATGTTCCGGCGCTGTTCGAGCTGATCAAAGGGCTGGCCGCATACGAACGCCTGCTCGAGCAGCTCAGCGCGACCGAGGAAAGCCTACGCAGTCACCTGTTTGGTGCGCGTCCGGCGGCCGAAGCGGTTCTTGCGGAAGAACACGGAGTCGCGGTCGGCTTTGCCCTGTACTTTCACAACTTTTCGACCTTTCTTGGCAGGCCGGGCCTGTACCTCGAAGATCTGTTCGTGCGCCCCGAGTACCGCGGGCGCGGCTACGGCAAGGCCTTGATGGTATTCGTGGCTCGTCTGGCGCAGGCACGCGACTGCGGGCGCCTCGAGTGGAGCGTGCTCGACTGGAACCGGCCGGCGCGCGAGTTCTACCGCACGCTCGGCGCGCGCCCACTCGACGATTGGATCGGACAGCGAATGACGGGAGAGGCGATCGCGCGCCTGGCCGGGCATCGCCTGCCGGGGGAGGATGGGTGAGCCTGACGCTCGTGTTCTGGCGCCAGCCTTATCGGGCGAGCGGAAACTGTAGCGCGCAGACGGCCGCGGCGCGGCTGCGCGCGCTGCTGTCCAACCCCTTGCGCTCCGCCGCCGACGAAACCCTGCTCGGTCGCATGGACGGAATGCGGTTCCGGATCTGGAAGCGCAGCGTGCTCGGCTCCTCGGCCGACACGGTGCAGCTCGAAGGCGAAATCGCGCAGGGCCCGGTGGGCGCGGTCATCGAGGGGAATTACTCCTACAAGGCGGCGACCAAGCTACAGTTCATCGGAATGCTGGCTCTCGGAATACTCATTGCGGCGAGCGGTGCGGTCCAGCGATTCGCAGGGAATCCGCACGCGAACGAGGTCATCCTGCTGGGTGTCCTCATCGCGGGGATCACGGCGGTTTGGATTCTGGGCGGATACTGGATGCGCGACCGTCAGATTGCATTTCTGCGTGCCCGCGTCGAGACGATCCTCGAGCCGGACTCGACGTGAGCACGCTGCCGCCGTCGACAGGACGGCGTTTCGCGTAACCGAGTGACCGCCGCCGCGGCGGGCCGGTAGGATACGCAGCAGATCGGGATTGCGGTGGCTTTGATCGATCGACGCCGAAAGCACAGGAAGACCGGGGATGTTTCCAGTCATTGAAGTCGAGGGTGACGCGTTTGTCCGAGGGCGACTGCACGGGACCCTCGCGCGTTCGCGGATCGAGCGTTCGATCGCGACTTACGCGCGCCTGTTCGCGTACTGTGGAATCGACTGGGACGATGCGCAGCGGCGCGCGGCAGGCTACCAGGACACGATCGGCAATCTGGACGCGGAACTGCTCGAAGAGATCAACGGCATCGCCGCCGGCGCGGGCCGGCGCATTGACGAGATCCTCGCGCTGAACGCGCGCACGGAGATCCTGCCACCCAGCTACCCGGGCGAGCCTTCGCCTCACTGGGAGCGGGTACAGGAAGTCAACCGTGGCGCGGGGATTCCGGATTGGGGTGAATGCACCGCGATCGCGGTGCAGCTGCCGTCCGGCGTGACGCGGAGCGCGCTGCTCGCGCAGAATTGGGACTGGTTGGGGACGCAACGCGAGGCGCTCGTTCTGCTGCAGGTGCAGGAAAGCGACGGCAGACGCTGCCTGACACTGACCGAAGCGGGGATGCTTGCCAAGATCGGACTCAATGACCGCGGCCTGGGCGTATGCCTGAACCTGATGCGTTCGCGTCGCGACGGCCAGCATCCCGGCGTCCCGGTGCACGTCCTGCTCCGCGCATTGCTGAAGCGCGGCAGTGTGGTCGATGCGGTTCAGCTCGCTTCGAGCGCGACGCATGGGGCATCGTCGAACATACTCTGTGCAGACCGCGGGGGAGACGCAGCAGCGCTCGAGCTGTCCCCTGGCGGGGTCGAGGTCCTGCACCCCGCGGATGGCGTCCTCTGCCACACGAATCACTTTCTCATGCCGGCGGGAAGCGCAGGCGAGGCGCCGCGCGCGCCCACGCTGTCGACCGAGGAGCGCCTCGCGCGCATCGAGGCGCTCGCGCGTGGGCATCGCGGGTCGTTCACGGTCGACGATATTCAGGCGATGCTGCGCGACGAATCGGAAGGCGCGAAGTCGATTTGCCGCCACCCGGATGTAGCGCTGGCGCGAGAAGCCCGGGTCGAAACCGTGGCGTCCGTCGTCATGGAACTCGCGGCCGGCGTGATGCATGTCGCACCGGACGTCCCTTCCAAGGTGGCGTACAAGGCGATCGCGCTCGGAGCTCGGGTGACGGTATAGAGGGGCGCCGGTTGGCGGACGGCGCCACGACCCTCCGGGCCCCTAGCGGTCGAGCGAAATATCGTCGTACGAGCTCGGATGCGAGACCGGCTCGATGTGGCTGAAGGTCGATGCGTTCGGCACGAGCGAGCGAATGCGCGACTCGATCTCTTCGGCCAGGCGGTGCGCATGCTCGACGGTCCACGCGTCAGGCACCAGAAGATGGAAAGAAATGAAGCGGCGCGCGCCGGCATGCCGGGTGCGCAGGGCGTGAAACGACACGCCGTAGCGGCGCGAGTACTCCTTGAAGATGCGTGTGATGTCGGCGCGCTCGGCCTCCGGAATCGCGGGGTCGAGCAAGCCGGTCACGGATCGGCGCATCAGCTTCGCGCCAGTCCAGAGGATGTTCCCCGCCACGACGAGGGCGATGATCGGATCGAGTCGCAGCCAGCCGGTGAACGCGACCAGTCCGACCGCCACGATGACCCCCGCCGAGGTCCAGACGTCGGTGAGCAGGTGGTGTGCATCGGCCTCGAGCGCGATGCTGTGATATTCGCGCCCCGCACGCAGAAGGACCAGCGCCGCGCCGAGGTTCACGGCGGAGGCCGCCGCCGAGAGCGCGATCCCGACCAGGGGAACATCAATCGGTTGCGGCGCGACGAGGCGGGGAAACGCGGCCCAGATGATGCTGAGCGCGGCGACGATGATCAGGCCACCCTCGGCGCCGCTGGAAAAATACTCGGCTTTCGAGCGTCCGAAGGGGTGGGCTTCGTCCGGCGGCAGCGCCGAGAGGCGCAGCATCCACAGCGCGAGCAGCGCGCCCGCGAGGTTGACCACCGACTCGAGCGCGTCGGAAAACAGCCCGACCGACCCGGTCAGCCACCACGCCAACAGCTTCAGGGCGATCGTGACGATCGCGGCCGCGACCGAAAGCAGCGCGTAGCGTTCCAGCGTCCGATTCGGACCGGTCATTCGGCGCCCAGTATATCGACTGGGCTCTAGCCGTCGGTTCGAACCTCGACGATTTCGGTCACCGGCAGGGTTGAAATTTCGCGCAGCTTGTCGACGCGCGGCTGGGCCGGATCGAGCAGACTGCCGACGCTGGCGTAGGTCGAGGCGACGAAAATCGGGCGGCCACCCTCGGCCTCGCGCCGTATGCCGAAGGTGATGCGCTTGCGCTCGTCGGCGTCGAGCCTGCCGAGCATGTTCTTGGTGGCCCAGACCGCCCCGTAGCGCGCGAAATCGGAAAGCCGTGCACCGTGGTTGATCGT
>JAJDNJ010000022.1 GCA_022340705.1 Betaproteobacteria bacterium | reverse complement strand
GCGCCGTCTGCGAACTCGAGATCCGCTTCAGCCGCCTCGAGCGCTTCGGCGGCGAGCTTGCGCGCCGCTTCAATGAGGGCCATCGCCCCCTCGCGTACCGCGCTGCCGCCGACCTGCAGGCTGCGCGAGCCGCCGGATCCGCCACCGGAAGCGATCAGATCCGTGTCGCCCTGAATGGTGCGCACCGCGCGGGGATCGATGCCAAGCACGTCCGCGGCGATTTGCGCGTAAGCCGTAGCAAGCCCCGTGCCCATCGACTGCGTACCGGAGTGCAGCGTCACCGCACCGGTACCGTCGATCGCGAGTTGCACGGCTTCAACCAGCCGTGCGCTGCCGGTCACTTCGATATAGAACGCGATGCCGCGCCCCGCGAGGCGTCCGCGCCGCTCCGCATCCTTGCGCCGCTTGGCAAATCCGTCCCAATCCGCCAGCGCAAGCGCGCGTTCCAGCAAGGCGGGAAAGTCGCCGCTGTCGAATACGCCGCCGATCGCGTTCTCGTAGGGAATCTTCGCCGGTGGGACAAGATTGCGCCGGCGCAGCGCAACGGGATCGACGCCGAGCGCACGCGCGGCCCGCGAGACGAGCCGCTCCATCAGGTAGCCGGCCTCCGGCCGCCCCGCGCCCCGGTAGGCGTCGACCGGCGTGGTGTGCGTGAACAGCATCCGCACTTCGTGGTCGATCAGCGGGATGTCGTACGCCCCGGTCGCCGCTCGCACACCGGACATCGCGGGCACCGAAGCGCCGAAATTCGATACGTAGGCGCCGATATTCGCGAGCGTGCGGATGCGCAGCGCGAGAAAGCGATGCTCGGCATCGAGCGCGAGCGCCGCTTCACTCAGATTATCGCGCCCATGCGCTTCGGCAAAGAACATCTCGGAACGATCGCCGCGCCAGCGCACCGGACGTCCGAGCTGGCGCGCAGCGAACAGCAGCGCCGCGTACTCCGGCGCGCCATGGCCGCGCAGCCCGAAGGAGCCGCCGAGATCGTTGCAGGTCACGCGCAGCTTCTCCTTCGCGATGCCAAGCGCGCCTTCGGCGAGCTGCAGTCGCAGGGCGTGCGTGTTCTGCGTGGGGCAATGCAGGTGGTACTTGTCGGCCGCCGCATCGTAGCGCGCCGTCGCTGAGCGCGGCTCGAGCGGGTTGCCCACCACCCGGTTGTTGACGAGCGTGATGTCGACGACGTGTGCGGCACGCGCGAAGGCCGCGTCGACCGCGGCGACGTCGCCTTTGCGGTAGATCGCCGCGATGTTGCCGTAGCCCGGCATCACCGCGGCCGGCCAGACCGGCTGCGCGTCGTCGCGTCCGCTCGCCGCGAGATCGGTCACTGCCGGGCGCGGCGCCCAGTCGATCTCGATCAGCTCGGCCGCGTCACGCGCCTGGTCGCGCGTCTCCGCGACGACCATCGCCACCGGATCGCCGACGTAGCGCGCCGCGTCGGGCGTCAGCGCGTAGCGCGGCGCATCGACCATTGGGGTGCCATCGGGCCGCTTGTGCATGCGGTTGAACGGCAGTGGCCTGAGCCCCGCGTCGACGACGTCCCGGCCGGTGAAGACCGCGAGCACCCCGGGCACGGCACGCGCCGCGCTGACGTCGATCCGTTGGATCCCGGCGTGGGCATGGGGCGAGCGAAGAAACACCGCTTGCGCGGCATCCGGCACATCGAGGTCGTCCGCGTAGCGCCCGCGCCCGCAGAGCAGCGCGTCGTCCTCGAGCCTGCGCAGTGGATGCCCGATCCACTGACTGCGCGCGTGCTGCGTCATCACTCAGCGCCCGCGGAACGCGGGCTTGCGCTTCTGCATGAACGCCGTGCGCCCTTCCCGGTAGTCCTCGCTATTGAAGCAGGCGTCGATGCGTCGCTTGAGCTCCTCGAGATTACGCGCCGACTCGGTCTCGATCACCTGGCGGATGCCGAACTTCACTTCCGATAGCGTGAGCGGCGCGTTTTCGGCGACCAGCGTCAGATATTCACCCAGCGCCGTATCGAGCGTGGCGACCGGGACCACCCGGTTGACAAACCCCATGCGCAGTGCATCCGCCGCATCGAACTTGCGCGCGCTGAAGAAGATGTCGGCCGTGTTCGCCGGGCCCATGAGGTCGACGAAGCGCTTGATACCCGGATAGTTGTAGCCCAGACCGAGCCTGCCGGCGGGCATGCGGAACACCGCGTCTTCGGCGGCGATACGCAGATCGCAGGCCGCCGCGAGGCCGAGCCCGCCACCGAAGCAGATCCCGCGAATGCGCGCGATCACGGGCTTGTCGCAGTTGATCGGTGCAAGGTAGGCAGATTCGACCGCCTTGTTGTACGTCGCCTGCGCGTCGGCGCTCGCCCGCGCGCTTTCGAACTGGGAGATGTCGGCCCCGGAGATGAACGCTTTCTCGCCGTCGCCGGTCACGACGACCGCACGCACCTCGGGATCGGCATTGAAGCCCTGCATCGCGGCCGGAAACGCCTGCCACATGTCCTGGCTGACCGCGTTGTGCTTGGCGACGTTGGAAAACACGATCCAGCCGATCGCGCCCTCCTTGCGCGTGAGCAGCCGTCCTGCCTGCGGTGCATTCATCAGATCACCTTCTCCTTTCGCAATCGCGCGAGATCGGCTGCGCCGTAGCCGATCTCCTGCAAGATTTCACCTGTATGCTCGCCGAGCTCCGGCGTCGCGCAGGCCATCGACGCGGGCGTGCGCGTCAGTTTCACGGCCTGGTTGACGATGCGGAATTCGCCCAGCCGCGGATGCTGCACGGTCGCCGCCGCAGCCAGATGCCGTACCTGTGGATCCTCGAAGACCTGGTCCATGCGATAGATCGGCCCACAGGGCACGCCTGCGCTGTTCAGGATCTCGACCCACTCGGCGGTGGTTTTGGTCACCGTCGCCTGTTCGATCTCGGCGTTGAGCGCTTTGCGGTTTTTTGCGCGGTTCTGCTGGCCGTCGAAGTCCGCGCGTTCCAGCAGCTCCGGTCGGCCCAGTGCGTCGCACAGGCGCCGCCACATTCCGTCGCCGGACGCGGCGATGTTCATATGGCCGTCCTCTGTGCGATACGCCGAGGTCGGCATGCTCGTCGGATGATCATTGCCCACCTGGGGCGGCACTTCGCCTTTCATCAGGAAGCGCGCCGACTGGAAGTCGTTCAGCGCGATCTGGGACTGCAGCAGGCAGGACTGCACCCATTGCCCCTTGCCCGAGCTTTCGCGCTCGAGCAGCGCGGTCAGGATGCCCAGCGCCGCGAACAACCCGGCTGAGACGTCCGCGATCGCCGTGCCGGCGCGCATCGGACCCTCGCCCGGACGCCCGGTGATCGACATGAATCCGCCCATGCCCTGCGCGATCTGATCGAAACCCGGACGGTTGCGATAGGGGCCGTCCTGCCCGAAGCCGGAAATCGAAGCCAGAATGATGCGCGGGTTGACCGCCTTGAG
Source organism: Betaproteobacteria bacterium (assembly GCA_022340705.1). Lineage (GTDB taxonomy): Bacteria > Pseudomonadota > Gammaproteobacteria > Burkholderiales > SG8-39 > SG8-39. Next base: position 2,333 of record JAJDNJ010000022.1, on the reverse strand, counting down.
CGACGCGTAGTCGAAGCCCAGACGCTGCTTGACGTCGGGGCGGTAGTTCTCGACGAGCACATCGGCCTTCGCCACGAGCTTCATCAGAATCGCGCGCCCTTCAGTGGTCTTCAGATTGAGTGTGATCGAGCGCTTATTGCGATGCAGATTCTGGAAATCTGGACCGTCGCGGTCGCCGCCCATGCTCTCATTGGGGTCGACGCCAGGCGGGGATTCGATCTTGATCACGTCGGCGCCGAAGTCCGCCAGCTGACGCACGCAGGACGGCCCCGCACGCACGCGCGTGAGGTCGAGAACCCGGAAGCGCGCGAGCGCGCTGGAAGCAGGTCGATGCGGCATGCGAATACCCGTAAAGCCTGCGATTATCGTGGGATCGCTCGGCGAGCGGCAAGCCGTTTCGCTTGCCGCGCGACGATGATCGCGCGGTTCGGCTAATCTCACGCCAGGACCCTCGCGACATGCACGATCTCGTCATTCGAAATGCCACGCTGGTCGACGGCAGCGGCGTGGCGTCGCGCGTCGCCGATGTCGCCGTCGACGGCGCGCGCTTTGCGGCGGTGGGTGAAGGCGTCGGTGCCGGGCGGCGCGTGATCGACGCGGACGGCTTGCTGCTGACGCCGGGCTGGGTCGACATCCACACCCATTACGATGGCCAGGCGACCTGGGATCCGCAGCTCACGCCCTCCTCCTGGCACGGCGTGACCACGGCGGTATTCGGCAATTGCGGCGTGGGGTTTGCGCCCGTCAGACGCGGGACCGAGCGCTACCTGATCAACCTGATGGAAGGCGTCGAGGATATTCCGGAGACGGTGCTCGCCGAGGGCATCGACTTTCGCTGGGAATCCTTCGGCGAGTATCTCGAGGCGCTCGACGCGATGCCGCGCATCATGGACGTGGGCGCGCAGCTTCCGCATGGCGCGCTGCGCTTCTACGTAATGGGTGAGCGCGGCGCCGATCACACGCAGGCGCCGAGCGGTGAGGAAATCGAACGCATGGGGCGCTTGCTCGAGGAGGCCCTGGCGCAGGGGGCGCTCGGTCTGACCACCTCACGCACGATCAAGCACCGCGCGAAGGACGGTCGCTATACGCCGAGCCTGAGCGCCGCGGAGCCCGAGCTCGCCGGACTCGCCCGCGCGATGCGCCGCGCCGGACGCGGTGTGATCGAGGTCAACTCGGATTTTGAAGGCGGCGATTTCGAGCGTCTGCGCCAGGTTGCGGATCTGTCGCAGCGCCCGCTGAGCGTGCTCCTTCTCCAGATGCACCATGTGCCGCAGCGCTGGCGCGAAACGCTCGCGGGCATTCGCGCCGCGCGTGCTGCCGGGCTCGCGGTGAACGGTCAGGTCGGCTCGCGCGCGATCAACATCATGATGGGTCTGGAGGCGAGCGTGCATCCCTTCGTCTCCCATCCGGCGTGGGTCGCGCTGGCCGGGCTTTCGCCTGCCGAGCGCGCCGCGCGGCTGCGGAGCGACGCCGCGCTGCGCAAAAAACTATGGGCCGAGCGCCCGGACGACGACCACACGCGCTGGGTCGCGAAGCTGCTCGAGCGCACCTTCCGCTTCCGCGAGCCACTCGACTACGAACCCGATCCCGCGCGCGGCGTCGTCGCGGTCGCGCGCGCCGCACAGCGCGATCCCTTCGACGTGGCGCTCGAGTGGCTGCTCGAGAACGACGGCCGCGCGCTGCTGCTGCACACCTTCGAGAATTACTACGACGGCAACCTCGAGGCGGTGCGCGAGATGCTGGAGGATCCCGCCACGGTCTGCGGGCTCGCCGACGCCGGTGCGCATGTCGGCCTGTTGTGCGATGCCGGCGCCCCGACCACGATGCTCACCCATTGGGCGCGGGACCGCAGCCGCGGTCCGAGACTGCCGCTCGAAAAGCTGGTCAGGAAGCAAACGCGCGATACCGCCCTCGCCTACGGGCTGCGCGACCGCGGTCTGGTCGCGGCTGGCTACAAGGCAGACTTCAATCTGATCGACTTCGCCCGGCTGCGCGCGCGTCTGCCGCAGCTCGTCTACGACCTTCCGGCCGGCGGCAGGCGCTTGATTCAGCGCGCCGAGGGCTACCGCGCAACCTTCGTCGCGGGCGTCGAGGTAATGCGTGACGGGGAGCCGACCGGCGCGCTGCCCGGCAAGCTCATCCGCGGTCCGCAGCCGGCGCCCGGCGCTGCGGGATCCGCGGCCCGCGCTACTTCAGCCTAGAAGCTCGCTCCCGCGGCGCGCGAGCACGCGCATGCGGTGCTCCACGTCGGCCAGATCGGTGGCGTTCGCGAGGTATTGCTCGATGCGGCGCTGCCGGGAGCGGTGCGCGCCTTGTGCCAGCCAGTCGAACAG
>JAJDNJ010000009.1 GCA_022340705.1 Betaproteobacteria bacterium | reverse complement strand
GCCCAGCCCCGAGATCTGCGTGTGCATCACCGCTCCGCCGAGTTCCTCATCGGTGGCAACCTCTCCGGTGGCCGCCTTGAGCAGCGGCGGCCCGGCGAGAAAGGCCTTGGCGCGGCCACGCACCATGATCACGTAGTCCGAGAGCCCCGGCATGTAGGCGCCGCCGGCGGTCGACGAGCCGTGCACGACGGTGACGACCGGCAGGCCCGCGGCCGAGAGCCGTGCGAGATTGCAGAAGATCGCGCCGCCGTGAATGAAGCCTTCGACGCGGTACTTGAGCAGGTTCGCTCCGGCCGACTCGACCAGATGGACGAAGGGCAGCCGATTCCTCAGCGCGACGTCCTGGGCGCGCAGCAGCTTCTCGCGCCCCATCGACTGGATCGCGCCGGCGTCGATGCCCGAATCGCTCGCCACGACCATGCAACGTACGCCGGAGACGTAGCCGATGCCGGAGATCATGCCGCCGCCCGGGATCGAGCGCTCGAGATCTGGGTGGTCGTGGCCGTAGCCTGCGATCGTCGAGAGCTCGAGCCAGGGCGCGCCCGGATCGAGGAGCCGCGCGATGCGCTCGCGCGGCAGCAGCTGACCGCGTTTGTCGAACAGCGGCTTGGCCCTCGCCGAGGCATCGCGCGTGCGCGCCTCGAGCGCGCGCAGCGTAGCGATCAGTTCGAGCATGCGCGCGCGATTTGCCTGGAAAGCATCGCTGGTGGTCGCCAGCTTCGACGCGATCACCGGCATGTCAGTCCTCGAGCACTTTCGGCTTGGTCGCGAGGTGAAAGCCGTCGAACGCCGGGGTGTGCCCATGGCGCGCCAGGGCGCGTCCCGCCTTCACGTTCGGCACGGCGCCGTCGACCCGCAGACAGCTTCCCGAGATGAATCCGGCGGCGGGCGAGAGGAGGAATACGATCGCGGCGGCGACTTCGGACTCGGTGCCGAGGCGCCCGGCTGGCACCACGCGGTGCAGGCTACGGATGTGCTCGCGCATCTCGGCCGGATACTGATCGAGTCCGCTCGATGCGATCCAGCCGGGCGCGACCGAATTGACGCGCACCGGCGCCCATTCGAACGCCGCGGTCTCGGTGAAGTTGAGCATGCCCGCGCGCGCCGCGCCCGAATGACCCATGGTCGGCATCCCCTGCCACATGTCGGCGATGATGTTGACGATTGCGCCGCCGTTGCGCTGCATCCACTGCGTATAGCACTCGCGTGCCATCAGGAAACCGCCGGTGAGGTTGGTGCGTACCACCGTGTCCCAGCCTTTCGCCGAGATCGTTTCGAGCGGCGCGGCGAACTGGCCGCCGGCATTGTTGAGCAGGAAATCGACGCGGCCGAAATCGCGCAGCACGGCCGTGACGGTGCCGCGTACGATCTCCTCCTCGCGGATATCGCAGGGATAGGCGCGCGCCACTCCGCCGGCGGCTGAGATCTCCGCGCAGACGCGCTCGAGCCTGTCGGCCTTGCGGCCGATGACGGCGACGCGCGCACCGAGCGCGGCGAGCTCGTGCGCCGCGCAGCGCCCGAGCCCGGAACCCCCCCCGGTCACGATCCCCGCCTGGCCATCAAAAAGCCCGGCGCGAAAAATCGACTCGTAATGTTTCGAATTCGCCATTTCCCTGCCGCTACGTTTGAAACTAAGAGGGGAAGGGGCTCGCAGGGGGAACGCTGGTCTCCTGTCCCCTTGCGTCCAACCACAAAGCATTTGCTTGGTAGCTACGCCAGTGTCCGCCAGCGGCGTATCATTCGTCAATCCGCCGCAGCGATCCGATCGAGGCCACCGCATGATTCCGCGCACCCTGTTTTCTCCCGAGCACGAGACCTTTCGCGACAGCGTACGCCGCTTCATGGAGGCCGAGGTGCAGCCGCACGAAGAGCGCTGGCAGGAGCAGGGTTACGTCGACCGCGAGGTCTGGCAGAAGGCCGGCGCGAACGGATTTCTCTGCCCGAGCATGCCTGAGGAATATGGTGGCGCAGCGGCCGACAAGCTCTACAGCGTGATCCTGATCGAAGAGCAGGCGCGCGCCAACTCGTCCTCGCTCGGCTTCGGCCTGCATTCCGAGATCGTCGCCCCTTACCTGCTCAACTATGGCAACGAACATCTGAAAAAAAACTACCTCCCGAAGATGGCGGTCGGCGAGATGATCGGTGCGATCGCGATGAGCGAACCAGGCGCCGGCTCGGACCTGCAGGCGGTCAAGACCACTGCGACCAAGAAAGGCGACCGCTACGTCGTCAACGGCTCGAAGACCTTCATTACCAACGGCTGGCACTCGGACCTGGTGATCGTGGTCGCCAAAACCGATCCCGCGAAGGGCGCCAAGGGCACGAGCTTGATTGTCGTCGACACTTCGATGAAGGGGTTCTCCAAGGGCAAGCGCCTCAAGAAGATGGGGCTCAAGGGGCAGGATACGGCGGAGCTGTTCTTCGACAATGTCGAAGTGCCCGCCGAGAACCTGCTCGGGCAGGAAAATAACGGCTTCATCTATCTCATGCAGGAGCTGCCCTGGGAGCGCATGCAGATCGCGATCGCCGCGGTCGCCAAGGCCGAGGCGGCGATCCAGTGGACCACCGACTACGTGCGCGAGCGCAAGGCGTTCGGGCGTACAGTGGCGAGCTTCCAGAACACACGCTTCAAGCTCGCCGAGCTGGCGACGGAAGCGCAGATTGCGCGGGTTTTCGTCGACCGTTGCCTCGAATTGCTGCTCGACAAAAAGCTCGATACCGCGACCGCCTCGATGGCGAAGTACTGGTGCTCGGACGTCGAATGCCGGATCATCGACGAATGCCTTCAGCTGCACGGCGGCTATGGATTCATGTGGGAATACCCGATCGCGCGCGCCTATGTCGATGCGCGCGTGCAGCGGATCTACGGCGGGACGAACGAGATCATGAAAGAAGTGATCTCTCGTTCGATGGGGCTTGGCGAACGATAGGCACGGCTGTGGGGTCAGACCCCTGTGGATAAGTCTTGTGGGCGATCGATGAGCAATCGGCGTCGCGACTTATCCACAGGGGTCTGACCCCCTGGTCGCGACAAACGGGAGAATCGCATGGCTGAGGCAATGATCTACGACGCGCTGCGCACGCCGCGCGGCAAGGGCAAGAAGGACGGCTCGCTGCACGAGGTGAAGCCGATCACGCTGCTAACGGGCGTGCTCAAGGAGCTCCAGCGCCGGCACGACTTCGATACGGCGCAGGTCGACGACGTCGTGATGGGCTGCGTCACGCCGATTGGCGATCAGGGTGCCTGCATCGCGAAGACCGCCGCGCTCGCCGCGGGCTGGGACTGGCGCGCATCCGGCGTGCAGCTCAATCGCTTCTGCGCCTCGGGTCTCGAGGCCGTCAACATCGCGGCGCAGAAGGTGCGCTCGGGCTGGGAGGATCTGGTGGTCGCGGGCGGGGTCGAATCGATGTCGCGCGTACCGATGGGTTCGGACGGCGGGGCCTGGGCGATCGACCCGGAGACGAACCTGCAACTCGGGTTCGTGCCGCAGGGCATCGGCGCCGACCTGCTTGCCACGCTGGAGCATTTCGAGCGTGAAGCGGTCGACGCATTTGCGCTGCGCTCGCAGCAGCGCGCGGGCGAAGCGCGCAGCGCGGGGCGCTTTGCCAAGTCCGTGGTCCCGGTGCAGGACGCGATCGGCGACACGATCCTCGGCGAGGACGAGTTCATCAAGCCGCACACGACCCTCGAGGGGCTTGGTTCGTTGCGGGCGTCGTTCGAGGAACTGGGACGGATGGGCTACGACACGGTGGCGCTGCAGCGCTATCCGCAGGTCGAGCGCATCCGCCACGTGCATACGGCGGGCAACTCCTCGGGAATCGTCGACGGTGCCGCCGCCGTATTGGTCGGAAGCGAAGCGATGGCGAAGGTTTTCGATCTCACGCCGCGCGCCCGCGTGCTCGCGACCGCGCTTTCCGGCGCTGATCCGACCATCATGCTGACCGGGCCGATGCCGGCGGCACGCAAGGCGCTCGCCAAGGCCGGCCTCACGATCGACCAGATCGACCTGTTCGAGGTGAACGAGGCCTTCGCCGCGGTGCCGATGCGCTTCATGAAGGAGTTGGGCGTGCCGGAAGAAAAGGTGAACGTGAACGGCGGCGCCATCGCGATGGGCCATCCGCTCGGCGCGACCGGCGCGATGATTCTCGGCACGCTGCTCGATGAGCTCGAGCGGCGCAAGCTGCGCTACGGCCTCGCCACGCTATGCGTGGGCGGGGGAATGGGGATCGCGACGGTGGTGGAGCGGCTCTAGTAGGGCTCTTTAGACCCGCGCAATGGTCGAACGCTTGCGCGGGTTTGGTTTTCCATAGGTCTCGGGTCCCCGTTACATTGCCGAGAGATTCATTCGGCAATGTAACGGGGACCCGAGATTGATTAGAACCCGTTTTGCGTCAGCGCTCATTCTGAGGTGCAGGCGTTGCACGCTTTGTTGAAGTAGGCAATCACGCCATGACATCCCCCATCCGCTACGACCTCGGCCCGGACCGCGTCGTCACCATTACCTTCGATGCGCCCGGCGCGCCGGTCAACACGATGACCGAGGCCTGGTGCCGCGCATTGCGGGAAACCGTCGACCGACTGGAGGCGGAGCGCGAGCGCTACGACGGCGTCGTCCTCTGTTCGGCGAAAAAGACTTTCTTCGCCGGCGCCGAGCTGAAGGACGTGCTCAAGTGGACCAGCGCCGACGCGCCGCGCGTGTTCGAATGGCTCGAGGCGGTGAAGCATGACCTGCGCCGGCTGGAGAAGCTGGGCAAGCCGGTGGTCGCCTGCCTCGCCGGCACCGCGCTCGGCGGCGGCTTCGAGATCGCGCTGTCCTGCCATTGCCGCATCTGCATCGACGATCCGCGCATTCAACTCGGCCAGCCCGAGGTGACGATCGGGCTGCTGCCGGCCGCCGGCGGCACGACGAAGCTGGTGCGCCTGCTCGGCCTGCACGCGGCGTTCCCCTATCTGGTCGAGGGCCGCCTGATGACGCCCGCGCAGGCCGCGAAGCTCGGGCTGCTTCAGGGCCTGGCGTCGGACGCGGAGGGCCTGCAGTCGATGGCACGCGAATGGATTCGCGCCAACCCTTCGCCGGTGCAGCCTTGGGACGAGAAGGGGTTCCGGATTCCGGGCGGCACGCCGTCCTCGCCCAAGGTCGCGCAGATGCTGGCGGTCGCGCCGGCGATGCTCATCGAGAAGACGCGCGGTCTCTATCCGGCGCCGGAGGCGATTCTTGCGGCCATGGTCGAGGGTGCCGAAGTCGACGTCGATACGGCGCTGCGCATCGAGTCGCGCCATTTCGCGAAGGTGGCGGTCGGCCGGGTCGCGAAGAACATGATCACTGCGTTCTTCTTCAACCTCACCGCGATTCGCTCGGGCGCGTCGCGGCCCAAGGACGTGCCGCGCTGGAAGCCTGCGAAGGTCGGCGTTCTGGGCGCCGGAATGATGGGCGCGGGCATTGCATGGGCCTGCGCGTCGCGCGGCATCGACTGCGTGCTGAAGGACGTGAGCGAAGACAAGGCGGCGGCAGGCAAAGGCTATAGCGAGAAACTGGCTTCGGCACGCGTCGAGCGCGGGCGGATGAGCGAGCCGGAGGCCGCGGCCCTGCTCGGGCGGATCACGCCCACGGCCTCCAACGAAGCGCTTTCCGGGACCGATCTCATCATCGAGGCGGTGTTCGAGCAGCGCGCGCTCAAGGCACAGGTCACGCAGGAATCCGAGCCGATGCTCGCGAGCGGCGGAATCTTCGCGACCAATACCTCGACGCTGCCGATCACAGGGCTTGCCGAAGCGAGCCGCAATCCGGAGCGCTTCGTCGGGCTGCATTTCTTCTCGCCGGTCGACAAGATGCGTCTGGTCGAGATCATCAAGGGCGCAAAGACATCCGCGGAAACCCTCGCCAAGGCTTACGATGTCGTGCTCGCGATCGGCAAGACGCCGATCGTGGTTAACGACGCGCGCGGCTTCTTCACCAGCCGCACCTTCGGCACTTTCGTGATGGAAGGTTGCGCGATGCTCGACGAAGGCATTCCGGCTGCCGTGATCGAGAACGCGGCGCGACTCGCCGGGATGCCGGTTGGCCCGCTTGCTGTGATCGACGAGACCTCGCTTTCGCTTTCGGTTCACGTGATGGAGCAGACCGCGGCGGACCTGAAAGCCGAGGGCCAGGCCTATGTGGCGCCGCCCGGGCAGGACGTGATCGTGCGCATGGTCAAGGAGTTCAAGCGTCCCGGTCGTGCGGGCGGTGCCGGCTTCTACGACTATGCGCCGGGCAAGCGTAAGACACTGTGGCCCGAGCTCGCCAGAATCTTCGGCAAGCCCGATGCGCGCTATGCGCTCGACGAGCTGAAAGACCGCTTTCTTTATCGCCAGGCCGTTGAGACGGCGCGTTGCCTGGAAGAGGGCGTACTCGAGACCGTGCACGACGCCAACATCGGATCGATCTTCGGCATCGGGTTCCCGGCGTGGACCGGGGGCGCGCTGCAGTTCATCAACTCTGTCGGCGCAGCCGCGTTCGCCGCGCGCGCCGATGTGCTCGCGAAATCCTACGGGGCGCGCTTCGCGCCGCCCGCGATCGTGCGTGACAAGGCGAAGCGGGGCGAGGCGTTTCGCTAAACGGGGTCAGACCCCTGTGGATAACTCCGGCGTACGCGCGGGTTTGAAACGCTGCCGCCGGCTGAGTGCGCGTCGGTATAATCGCTGCCTCCACTCACCCTTACTCAATCCGGCGCATGAAAGTTCTGGTCAGCGTAAAGCGCGTGGTCGACTACAACGTCAAGGTCCGGGTCAAGTCCGACGGATCCGGCGTCGAGACCGCGAACGTGAAAATGTCGATGAATCCCTTCGATGAGATCGCGGTCGAGGAGGCCATGCGTCTGAAGGAGGCGGGTGCCGCGAAGGAGGTGGTCGCGGTCTCCTGCGGGGCCGCCGCCTGCCAGGAAACACTGCGCACGGCGCTGGCGATTGGTGCCGACCGCGCGATCCTCGTCGAGTCGAACGACGAACTGCAGCCCCTCGCGGTGGCCAAGCTGCTCAAGGCGGTGTGTGAGAAGGAGAAGCCCGAAATCGTCATCATGGGTAAGCAGGCCATCGATGATGACTCAAATCAGACCGGGCAGATGCTCGCCGCGTTGATGGGATGGCCGCAGGCGACCTTCGCCTCGAAGGTCAAGGTTGCCGACGGCAAGGCCGAGGTAACGCGCGAAGTCGACGGCGGCCTGGAGACGGTGTCGATCAAGCTGCCCGCGGTGATCACCACCGATCTGCGCCTGAACGAGCCACGCTACGTGACGCTGCCGAACATCATGAAGGCGAAGAAGAAGCCTCTCGAGAACCTCAAGCCCGATGCGCTCGGCGTGGATGTCGCGCCGCGCTTTGCCACGCTCAAAGTGACCGATCCGCCCAAGCGCAAGGCAGGCATCAAGGTGCCGGACGCTGCGGCGCTGGTCGACAAATTGCGTAACGACGCCAAGGTTATTTGACGATGTCCATTCTCGTAGTCGCAGAGCACGATCACGGCACGCTCAAGAAGGCGACGCTGAACGCGATCGCCGCCGCGCAGAAGATCGGCGGCGACATCCACGTGCTGGTGGCGGGCAACGACGCCGGCGATGCGGCGAAGGCGGCAGCCAACGCCGCCGGCGTGGCCAAGGCGCTGCATGCGGACGGCGCGCCGCTCGGCGAGTTTCTCGCGGAAAACGTGGCGGCGCTGGTGGTCTCGATAGCGAAGAACTATTCGCACGTCCTTGCCCCGGCGACCTCGAACGGCAAGAACGTGATGCCGCGCGTTGCCGCGCTGCTCGATGTGCAGCAGATTTCCGATATCGTCGCGGTCGAGTCGCCCGACACCTTCGTGCGCCCGATCTACGCGGGCAACGCGCTCGCCACGGTGCAATCGAAAGACGCGATCAAGGTGATCACGGTGCGCACGACGGGCTTCGACGCGGTTGCCGAATCGGGTGGCAGCGGCACGGTCGAGAAGGTCGATGCGCCGGCAGACAGCGGACTGTCGTTGTTCGTGGGGCGCGAGGTGTCGAAATCCGAGCGTCCAGAGCTCACCTCGGCGAAGATCATTGTGTCGGGCGGGCGCGGTATGGCGAACGGCGAGAACTTCAAGACCGTGCTCGAGCCGCTGGCGGACGCTCTTGGGGCGGGCATGGGTGCCTCGCGCGCTGCGGTCGATGCCGGCTTCGTGCCCAACGACTGGCAGGTGGGACAGACCGGCAAGATCGTCGCACCGGATCTGTACATCGCGGTCGGCATCTCTGGCGCGATTCAGCACCTCGCGGGCATGAAGGACAGCCGCGTGATCGTCGCGATCAATAAGGACGAGGAAGCGCCGATCTTTTCGGTGGCCGATTACGGGATCGTGGGCGACCTGTTCCAGGTCGTGCCGCAGATCGTGGAGGCGCTGAAGAAGTAGCGCTGGCGTTTCGCTGCTCATGAGGGCAGGTGGCGAATTGGGTTTATATAGGTCTCCTGACTCTGTTACTTCTGGCGGTGAATCTTCGCCAGAAGTAACAGAGTCAGGAGATAAATTTCGCCTCGCAAACCGTCACGCCCGGCCAGGACTGACGGCTTCGCGGTAGGCGGCTTTCTGGGGAACTTGCCATGAGCACTTACGTTGCGCCGCTCAAGGACATGCGGTTCGTGCTGAACGAGCTCGCCGGGCTTGCCGAGGTGGCGAAGCTGCCGGGCTGCGAGGAGGCGAGCGCCGATACCGTGGACGCGATCCTAGAGGAGGCGGGTAGGTTTGCGAGCGGGGTGCTTGATCCGCTCAACCAGCCGGGTGACCAGGAGGGCTCGGTCTGGAAGGACGGCGCGGTGACGACGCCGAAGGGCTTCAAGGACGCCTACCGTCAGTATGTCGAGAGCGGCTGGGGCGCGCTGCCTTTCGAGCCCGAATTCGGTGGACAGGGCCTGCCGAAGCTGGTCGCGACGGCGGTCGAGGAATGCTTCGCCTCGGCCAACATGTCGTTTTCGCTCTGCCCCTTGCTCACGCAGGGGGCGATCCACGCGCTCGAGCTCGCCGGCTCGGATGCGCTGAAGGCCGCGTACCTCGAGAAGATGGTTGCCGGGCACTGGACCGGGACGATGAATCTGACCGAGCCACAGGCCGGTTCGGACCTCGCGCTGGTGCGCGCCAAGGCTGAGCGCAGCGGCGATCACTATCTGATCTCGGGGCAGAAGATCTTCATTACCTATGGCGAGCACGATCTCACCGAGAACATCGTCCACCTCGTGCTCGCGCGCACCCCGGATGCGCCCGAGGGAGTGAAGGGCATTTCGCTCTTCGTGGTGCCGAAGTTTCTGCTCAATCCCGACGGCAGCCTGGGCGAACGCAACCGCGCGAACTGCGCCTCGATCGAGCACAAGCTCGGCATCCACGCCAGCCCGACCGCGGTGATGGTCTACGACAAGGCGGTGGGCTATCTGGTCGGCGAGGAGAACAAGGGCCTCGCCTATATGTTCGTCATGATGAATGCGGCGCGCTTCAGCGTCGGGCTCGAAGGCGTAGCGATTTCGGAGCGCGCGTTCCAGCGCGCGCTGGCCTACGCGAAGGAGCGTGTACAGGGACGCGACGTCGCAGGCGGCGGGAGCGCGGTGCCGATCATCCAGCATCCCGACGTGCGCCGCATGCTGATGCTGATGAAATCGCAGACCGAGGCGATGCGCGCGCTGGCCTATGTGGTAGCGGCCGCGATGGATGTCGCCGCGCGCCACCCCGACAAGGCCTCGCGTGAGCGCAACCAGGCCTTCGTCGACCTCATGATTCCCGTGGTCAAGGGCTGGAGCACCGAAACCGGAATCGAGGTCGCCTCGCTCGGCGTTCAGGTGCACGGTGGCATGGGGTTCATCGAGGAGACCGGCGCTGCGCAGTACCTGCGCGATGCACGGATCACGACGATCTACGAAGGTACGACGGGAATCCAGGCGAACGATCTGATCGGACGCAAGATCGCGCGCGAGGGCGGCGCCACTGTGAAGGGCTGGCTCGAGCACTTGCAGGGCTTCGACGCCGAGCTTGCCGGATCGAAGAACGCGGACGTGCAGGCGATTCGCGCGCGACTCGCAGAGGGCGCGAAGGCAGTCGCCGCTTCGGTCGACTGGCTGCTGGCGAATTTCGGCAAAGACGTGCGCGCGGCTTCGGCCGCGAGCGTGCCGTTCCTGCGCCTGATGGGGATCGTCGCTGGCGGATGGCAGATGGCGCGCGCGGCGCGCGTCGCCGAGCAACGCCTCGCCGGCGGCGAGAACGACCGGCCGTTCTACGAGGCGAAGCTCGCCACCGCGCGCTTTTACGCCGACCAGCTTCTCGTACAGGCGCCGGCGCTCGGCGCCACGGTGACGAGCGGCGCGGCTGGCATGATGGCGCTCGACGAGGAGCAGTTTCTCGCGGCGTGAGCGGAGCCGGAAGGCTTTTGTTGCCGACTCTCGCTTGCGATCGCGCAATCGACGCTGCTGCTGAGCATCGTGCGATCGGGCACGAGTCCGATTGACCGAAACCGGCTGCCTCTGTATAACGTTCTTGCAGGACTCTCAAGCAGTGAAATGGCTGGTCCGCCTCGGCGCTCGTGCCGCGCTCATCAGGTAGTTCCCTTCCTTGACGTTCCGCAGGGCCAACGGCCCTTCTTCCAACACTCGAGGAATCGGATATGAGCACCGGCACCGTGAAATGGTTCAATGACGCCAAGGGATTCGGGTTTATCACCCCGGATGACGGCGGCAAGGATCTGTTCGTTCACTTTTCGGCGATCCAGGGCAGCGGCTTTAAGACGCTCGCGGAAAACCAGAAAGTGCAGTTTGAGACTGCGGAGGGTCCCAAGGGAGCGCAGGCGGTCAACATTCGGCCGATCTCGTGAGCTCGCGGTTGCGAGGGTCGAAGTTCGGCAATCCGGGTTCGTTTGCGTCCACGGCAGCTGGGGTAGCAGCGACGCAGAAACTTCAGCGAGGGCGGGTTGCACTGTGGACCCGGGAGAAGATTGCGTCATTGAGCACCGTCGAACTCCGCCAGCTGCGTGACAACGCGCTGCGGCTGGGCGAACCCGAGATCGCGGCGCTATGCGACGAAGTGCTCGCTGCGCGACCGCGCCGCCGGGTCGCCGCGAAAGCCTGAGTCCCGAGCCCCGGAGTGCCCGACCAAACGCATAGGCGCGCGGCGTGGCGGCGCCAGGAGCAGGAGCTCGTCGAGCGCTGGACCGCGGCCATGGAACGGTATCGTGTCGCACATCAGCAGCTCAGCGCGTGCGAGCAGGCGCAGGGGCGCTGCGCACCGGACGACGTACTGGTGCTGAATGCCGAGGCCGCGCGCGCCGAGATTGCCGCGCTGCGACGCCAGGTGGCACGCTTGAAGCGTGAGTACCTCTCGGGGAGTCGTTACTGACCGCGGAATCGCTTAAGCCGCGTGCGAGGTCCGCTGCGTGTGCTGCGGCAAACCGTCGGCGCGCCTCGCGCGCAAAGGAGGACGAATGCGCCGTGAGCAATGTGGGGCGTACATGATCACCGCAAGCGCCTGTCGGCTTCCGGATCTCAAGTGGCAGCCACGGCTGACGATCACCAGGCTCGCAAACCCGACGATGCTCTCGAAGAGCCAGGCATTCCCCGGCCTGTCGCCGTTCTTCGAGACCTCGAAGGCGGCTACCCAGTACGCGCTCGATCTGGGTCGGGAGCTGGCTCTCGAGCGCTCTTCCCGGCTTCGCGTCTGAAACACGGAAAGCGTAACCTTCACTCGTTTCGAAAGCGGGACCTCGGCGCGGCATCGCGCCATGAAGCGGCGCGTAGTCTCTTTTTCGCGTACAATCACGCTAGCTATCAGGCGCCCGTCATGCGGTGGGGCGCCGAGCCGTCGCGGTCGATCTCCCGAGACCTTCCCGATTTTCATTCACTCGCTGGCGATTGCCTGAACCGCTTCCGTGGCCCTCGTGCCGCGGCTGGCAGCGCCTAAGCGACGGCCCAAGCCGATCGTTTGCAATCGCTCGACGTGCCACGCGCACGCCGATGCAAGGAGTTGTTTTGTCTCAGACGTTTGAAAGCCTCGGCCTCGCTGCCGAACTCGTTCGTGCGGTGACCGAAGAGGGGTATACCGAACCCACCCCGGTGCAGGCCGAATCCATTCCTTACATCCTCGCCGGACGCGACGTGCTTGCCGGCGCACAGACCGGCACTGGCAAGACCGCCGGCTTCACCCTGCCGATGCTGCAGCTCCTCTCCGCGCAATCGATCCAGGGGGGACGCCGTGCGGTGCGCGCGCTGGTGCTGACGCCGACGCGCGAGCTCGCCGCGCAGGTCGAGGAGAGCATTCGCATCTACGGCCGCCACCTCGCGCTGCGCTCGACGATGATTTTCGGCGGTGTCGGCATGCAGCCGCAGGTCGACGCGCTGCGCCGCGGCGTCGATATCGTCGTCGCGACGCCGGGCCGCCTGCTCGATCACCTCGGTCAGAAGACGATCGACCTCTCGCGGGTCGAAATCCTCGTCCTCGACGAGGCCGATCGCATGCTCGACATGGGCTTCATCCACGACATCCGCAAGGTGCTCGCAGTGCTGCCGCGCAAGCGCCAGAACCTGCTCTTTTCGGCGACCTTCTCGGACGAGATCCGTACGCTCGCCGGCCGCCTGCTCGACAACCCGGCGCAGGTGCAGGTTGCGCCACGCAACGCCGAGTCGGCGCTCGTCGCGCAGCGCATTCATCCGGTCGATTCGAGCCGCAAGCGCGCGCTGCTCGCGCACCTGGTAGGGACCGGCGACTGGCGCCAGGTGCTCGTTTTTACGCGCACCAAGCACGGCGCCAACCGCCTCGCCGAGCAGCTGTGCAAGGACGGCATCGAGGCGGCGGCGATCCACGGCAACAAGAGCCAGGGCGCCCGCACGCGTGCGCTCGCGAGCTTCAAGGCGGGCGAGCTGCGCGTGCTGGTTGCGACCGACCTCGCGGCGCGGGGTCTCGACATCGAGCAGCTGCCGCACGTCGTCAACTACGAGCTACCGAACGTTCCCGAGCAGTATGTGCACCGCATCGGCCGCACCGGCCGTGCAGGGGTGAGCGGCGAGGCAATTTCCTTTGTAGCGACCGAGGAGATGGACTTTCTCTCGGACATCGAGAAGCTGATGCGCCGCGCGCTGCCGCGCGAGGTCGTGCCGGGTTTCGAGCCTTCGCCGGCGCCGCAGGCGGTGCAGGCGCCGCGCCAGGCGCAGCTGCAGCGCAGGCAGCAGGTGCAACACGCGCAGCACCGGGGAGGCGGCGAGCGCCGGCAGCCGGGTCGCGGGGACGCCGCGCGGCACTCTCCGCATCCGAAGTCGACGCAGCCGCGATCGGCCACAACCGCCGACCGTGGCACGCCAGCACGCGAGCAGCAACCGCGGTCGAACGCCAACGCCCAGTTTCCCTCTTCGGGGGCGGTCGATCGCAAGTATGCCAAGCCCGACCGGCCGCGACGCGGCGGCCGGGGCAAGGTGCCCGCTCTGCTTGGAGGTACGCTGCGGCGCTGATCGGGGCCCGACCGCGCTTCTCGTCGTCTTATTCGACGAACGCTTTGTACAGCGCGCGCACCGCGGTCGGGTAGTCTTCCGGCGCAACGCCGACAATGATGTTGAGCTCGGAAGAGCCCTGATTGATCAGGCGCACGTTAACGCTGGCTGCGGCCAGCGCGCTGAACACCTTGGCTGCAATGCCCACCGTGTGCGCCATGCCCTCGCCGACGATCGCGATAAGCGCGATTCTCGGCACGAAGTCGATATCGTCGGGCTCGAGCGTGCGGCGGATTTCCTCGATCACCAGCTCGCTCTTGCTCTCGAGCTCCTCGGCTTCCATTACCACGCTCACGGTGTCGATGCTCGAGGGGCAGTGCTCGAACGAGATCCCGTGATGCTCGAGCACGCCGAGCAGGCGAAACACGAAACCGATCTCGCGATTCATCAGGTTCTTTTCGATGGTAATCATCGAGAAGTTGGTCTTGCCTGCGATGCCCGCGATCTGGGTGGCCTTCTCCACCTCTGGTGAGAGCTTGGCGACGATGCGCGTGCCCGGATGGTCGGGTTCGTTCGTGTTGCGGATGCAGACCGGGATTCCGGCCTCGCGTACCGGCGCCATCGCCTCGTCATGCAGGACGGAGGCACCCATGTACGAGAGCTCGCGGATCTCGGCGTAGGTGACTTCGGCCATCGGCCGCGGATGCTCGACGATGCGCGGATCGGCCATCAGCAGGCCGGACACGTCGGTCCAGTTTTCGTAGAGCTCGGCGCCCGCGGCGCGCGCGGCGATCGCGCCGCTCACGTCCGAACCGCCGCGCGAGAAGGTGCGCAGCTGACCCTCACCGTCGCGTCCGTAGAAACCCGGCACCACGTAGCGCCGCCGGGAATCGGCGAGGCGCTCGCCGAGCAGCCGGTAGCTGCGCGGATCGACGATGCCGTTCGCGCCGATGACGATGCAGTCCGCCGGCTCGACGAACTCGGCGTCGAGATACTGCGCGAGCAGCCGCGCGCAGAAATGTTCGCCGCGCGAGGCGGCGTAATCCGGAGTGACGCCGCGCGCCAGCTCCGCGTGCAACGCTTCGAGCTGTTCGGCTATCGACGGCTTGAGACCGAGCGACTTCTCGATCTCAACAAAGCGTTCGACGATCTGGCCGAAGGGGCCCGAAAGATCGGTTCTCACGCTCGCTCCGTGCTGGCAGAGGTAAAGCAGGTCGGTGATCTTCGTGTCGCCGGCATTACGCTTGCCGGGCGCGGACGGCACGATGATCCGGCGACGCGCGTCCGCCTCGACGATGGCGCGCACCTTGCGGAACTGCGCGGCGTCGGCGAGGCTGGAGCCACCGAATTTGCAGACGATCCGATTCATTTGGGGTCAGACCCCTGTGGATAACTCAACCAGGAAAGCGCAATTCTAATGTTGTGCCATGGTGGAGTTATCCACAGGGGTCTGACCCCGAGGCAATTAAAGGACAAGCGGTAGCGAACGCAGGCGCTTGCCGGTGAGGACGAACAGCGCGTTGGCGAGCGCCGGCGCGATCGGCGGCACGCCCGGCTCGCCGACTCCGCTCGGCGCCTCGCTGCTCGGCACGATATGGGTTTCGATGCGCGGCGTCTGCGCCAGGCCGAGCAGCGGGTAGTCGGGGTAGTTGCGCTGGCGCACGCGCCCTTCGCGCAGGTCGATCTGGCCGAAGAGCGCGGCGGTGAGGCCAAACACGATGCCGCCCTCCATCTGCTGCGCGATGATGCCGGGGTTGACCGGTGTACCGCAGTCGATCGCACAGACCACGCGGTGCACGATCGGCTTGCCGATGTCATCGAGCGAAACTTCGGCGACTTGGGCGACGATCGATCCGTAGGAACCGACCAGGGCGATTCCGCGCGCGCGCTTCGGCGCGAGCGGCGTACCCCATCCTGCGCGCTCGGCGGCAAGCTTGAGCACCGCCGCATAGCGCGGCGCGCTCGCGAGCAGCGCCAGGCGGAAGGCATAGGGATCGCGGCCGAGCGCATGCGCGATCTCGTCGACGAAGCTCTCCGCGAAGAAGGCATTGTGCGAATAGCCCACGCTGCGCCAGTTGCCGATCGGCACGCCCATCCGGGTGGCGACATGCGCCATGTGCTGATCGGCGATGTCGTAGGGCAGGGTATAGAGACCCTCGAGCGCAGTGCGATCGGGCACATCGAGCGAGAGCAGCGGATACACGCGCTCGCCCCAGCGCGGCTGAATGCGATCCCCGGCGGCGCGTATGCGCAGGCCGGCGAGCCGTCCTTCGGCGTCGATCGCGGCTTCGAGCCGTGCGACATGCGCCGGACGGTAGAAGTCGTGCGTGGTGTCCTCCTCGCGCGGCCAGAGCAGCTTGACCGGAACGCCCTGGGTTTGCGCCGCGACGTGCACCGCCTGGGCGATGAAGTCGGTTTCGAGCCTTCGGCCGAAGCCGCCACCGAGCTGGGTGACATGCAGCTTGACACGGTCCTCGGCGACGCCCGCGGCAAGTGCCGCGGCGCGGCGCGCGAAGCTCTGAACCTGCGTGGGCGCCCAGACTTCGACGCCCTCGGCGCTCACCCGCGCCGTGCAGTTCATCGGTTCCATCGCGGCATGCGCGAGGTACGGTGCCTGATACCAGGCGTCGAGCGTGCGCGCCGCGGCCGCGAAGGCGGAATCGACGTTCCCGCGCCAGTAGAACGGAATGCCACTTTCGGTCTCCACGGCGGCGCGCAGGCTCTTGAAGATCTCGCGGTCGTCGAGCGCGGCGTTCGGACCCTGCGTCCAGCGCGGCTTGACCGCGGCGGCGGCGCGCTCGGCATGCCACCAGCTGTCGGCGATCACCGCGAAGCCGGTGCTCGATCCGGCGGCCGGCGGCAGCGCAACGACCTGGCGCACCCGCGGCATCTTGAGCGCCGCGCTCGCGTCGAACCCCTCGAGGCCGCCGCCGAGCTCGGGGCACATGCGCACCGATGCGTGCAGCATGCCGGGCAGTTTGACGTCGATGCCGAATTCCGCGCTGCCGTCGACCTTCGCGGGCAGGTCGATGCGCGGCGCCGCTGTGCCAATCAGGGTCCAGTCCTTGGCCGGCTTGAGCACGACGTTCCTCGGTGAAACGTTCGCCGCCAGCGACGCGAGCGCGCCGTACGTCGCGCGCTTGCCCGAGGCATGAAGCACCTCACCGTCGCGCGTGCGGCATTCGCCGCTCGGCACGCCCCAGCCTGTTGCCGCGGCTTCGATCAGCGCCGCGCGCGCGGTCGCTCCGGCGCGGCGCATCACGCTCCAGGCGTCCGCGACGCTGGTCGAGCCGCCGGTCAGAATGAGCCCCAGCTCGCGCCCCAGCTTTG
>JAJDNJ010000017.1 GCA_022340705.1 Betaproteobacteria bacterium | reverse complement strand
CTGTTCGATTTCGTCGCGGTGCGCCTCGACCCGGCGCGCGTCGCGGGCCGCAGCTTTGTGCTCAACTGGGTGCTCGAGGATACCGGCGAGCGCGTCGCGCAGACGCTCAAGCACAGCACGCTGACGCAGCGCATGGACCGGATCGCGGACGATGCGGCCGCGACCGTCACGACCACGCGCGAAGTGCTGGTCGACGTCATCCTGCGGCGCAAGACGGTGGCCGAAGCGATGGCGGCGGGGATCCTGCGTGTCAAGGGCGATCCCGCGCCGCTCGAGGCGCTGTTCGGGATGCTCGACGACTTCGCGCTGCAGTTCGAGGTCGTCGCGCCGCGCAAGGCGTAGCCGGTCGCGCCTCTCCAATGATTACTCGGGCAGGCCTGCCTTGCGCAGCGCGGCCGCGAGATGCTCGCGGTCGCTTGCTTCGCGATAGAAGAGCCCCGCTACGAAGCTCTTGATGGCGAGGTCAGGCTTCAGCGCAAGCGCGGCGGCAAGCCGCTCGCGCGCCTCGTCGTCGCGATCGAGCTGCGCCGCGCATGCGGCCATGAACGCGAGATGGCCGGGGCGCGGGGAGCGGATCCGTCGGAACGCCTCGAGCGCTTCGGCGTATTGCCGCGCGCCGAACAGGGCGCGCCCCAGCAGATGTGCGCGCGCGGGTGCGCCGTGCGGGTCGAGGCGCATGGCTGTTTTCAGCCATTCGACGGCCTCGGCCGGCTGGCCGAGCCAGGTCAGGACCTCGCCCTTTTGCGCGACCAGGCGCGGATCGTTCGGATTCATGGCGAGCGCCCGCTCGTTGTGCACCACGGCCTGGTCGAGCTGGCGCGTCTCGATGCACACCTCGCACAGGAGCCGGTGGCATTCGACGTCGTTTTCGTCCAGCGCGACGGCCTTGTTGATCTCTTCCCACGCCAGCATGAGGAACTTCTCGGGCGGATCGCGAAAGCCGCGCTCGGCCGCCTGTCCCAGGGTGCAGGCTTTCCACGCGTAGGCCTGCGCGAACTGCGGGTCGAGCGCGATCGCCTTGTCTAGGAGGCGCAGCGCCTCGTCGTTGTCCTCCGGGGTGGCGCGATGATGGTGAATCTTGCCGGCGAGCAGGTAGTCGAACGCCGCCATGTCGCTCGGCGGCTTGCGACGCAGGCGCTCGGCCTCGGCCGCACCCAGGCGCCCAGGCAGCGTTGCGACGATCGCTCGGGTGAGCTCGTCCTGCAGGGCGAACAGATCGACGAAATCCCGGTCGTAGCGCTCGGCCCAGACGTGGTTTCCGGTCGTTGCGTCGATGAGCTGCACGGTGAGGCGCACGCGATTGCCCGAGCGCCGCACGCTGCCCTCGACGACATAGTGCACGCCGAGGTCGCGACGCACGTCCTGCACCTTCACCGCCCGTCCCTTGTAGGTGAACGTCGAGTTGCGCGCGATGACGAAGAGCTCCGAGTAGCGCGACAGCTCGGTGATGATGTCCTCGACGATCCCGTCGGCGAAGTATTCGTGCTCTGCGTCGCCGCCCATGTTGGTGAACGGCAGCACCGCGATCGACGGCTTGCCCGGCAGCGGCAGCGCGGCCGGTCCGAGCACCGCCGCGGCGGCATCGGAGGCTTCGCGCAGGACGCGGAACGCGCGCACCGGCGCGCCGATGTTCTTCACCGACTGCTCGCCGAGATCCGCGAACTGCGCCGCGACGCGGCTGCGCACCGCCTCGTGCACCATGCCCGATAGCGTGATGCCTCCCGGCTCGGCGAGACCCTCGAGCCGTGCCGCGATATTGACGCCGTCGCCGTAAACCGTGCCGTCGGCTTTCTCGATCACGTCGCCCAGGTGAATGCCGATGCGAAAGCGCATGCGCCGCGCCTCCGCCTGGGCCTCCCCGGTGATCGCGAGCGCTTTCTGGATCTCGAGCGCGGCGTTCACCGCGCCGCTTGCCGTTTCGAACACGGCGAGCACCGAATCGCCCGCCAGGTCGACGACGCGACCCTGGTTCGCTTCGACGCGCGCGCGGAAGACGCCGCGCGACGCATCGAGCAGGCCCAGCGTGGCGCGATCGTCCTGCGCCATGAGGCGCGAGTAGCCGACCACATCCGCGGCGAGGATTGCCGCGAGCCGATGCCGCAGTCCGCTATCGCTCACGCCGAGGTCCGAGGCGCCTTCCCGCGCGCAGTGTCCAGGCGGATCTATGCCGGCGAAAGCACATGGATCACGCGGTTCGCCAGCAGATCCTTGGTCTTGGCGGCATAGGCGGCCATGTGCGGCGCAGCGGCGTGCGCCTTGAGCGCGTCGACGCTCTCCCACTTCTCGACGACGACGAAGCTGTCGGGACCGAACTTGGTCTGGATCTTCAGCTCGCCTGGCGCATCGACCGCGGCGCCGTACTCGATGCAGCCCTGCTCGGCGCGCACCGCGGGAACGTTCGCGCGGAAGGCCTCGAGAACGGCCTCGCGCTTGCCGGGCTTGGCGGTGATGATGGCAATGACGTGGATCATGGGTGCTCGCTCCTTGCTGGGGGATTCGATTGTATTGCGCGCGCGCCGGCCCGCAAGGATATCCTGCGCCAGGCGCTCAGTAGTTGATCGCGCGCCCCGAGCCGCCGTCGACCGCGATCGACTGGCCGGTGATCACAGCCGCGGAATCGGAGCAGAAGAACAGCACGAGGTTCGCGATGTCGCTCGGCTGGATGAAGCGCCCGATCGGGATTTCGGCCAGGCGCCGGCGCGTCTCCTCCTCGATCGAATGCCCCTCGAGCTCGGCGCGGCGCTGGATCATCGCTTCCATCCTCGGGGTCTGCGTGTAGCCCGGGTGGATCGCGTTGACCGTGATGCCGTGCCGGCCGACCTGCTCGGCGAGGTGCTTGGTGAAGTTGCTCACCCCGGCGTTGACCACGCCGTTGGTGATCCGGTACGCGCTCACGTCGCGCGCGGTCATGCCGCCGATGTTGACGATGCGCCCCTGCGCGCTCTTCTCGAGCCAGGGCAGCGTCTCGCGCGCGCAGCGCACGTAGCCGAGCAGCTTGACGTCGACGTGGTGCTGCCATTCCTCGTCCGACAGCGCGCCGAAGCTGCCCTGGGTCGAGCTGACCGCGTTGTTGACCAGGATGTCGATCGCGCCGAAGCGCGCCGCCGCCGCCGCGACGAAGCGCGCGATGTCGCCCGCGCGCGTGACGTCGGCGACCTGGACGAGCACCTCGGCGCCGAGCGCGCGCAGCTCGCGCGAGGCGAGCTCGAGCGCGTCCTGCCCGCGCGCGCACAGGGCGAGCTTCGCGCCTTCGCGCGCGAGCGCCTCGGCGACCGCGCGGCCGATCCCCTTGCTGCCCCCGGTGACGAGCGCGACGCGCCCGGCGAGCGCGCCGCTCATCGCGCGGCGCCGCCGAGGTGGACGGGCGAGGGCGTGATCTCGCCGCGCTCCAGGCGCAGGACCAGCGCGGTGAGCTTCTCGTGGCTCGGCGCGGGAATGCCGATCTCGGCGCCCTTGGCCGCGATCGCGCCGTTCATCAGCTCGATCTCGGTGCGCCGGCCCTTGATGATGTCCTGCGCCATCGACGGGCGCTGGATCTCGGCGCGCGGGTTGGCTCCGGCCTTCGGCGTCAGGATCGCGTCGACCGCGGCGCGTGCCGCCGCATCGCCTGCGGATGCGCGCGCGAGCTGCTCGGGCTCGACACCGCGGATCTTCTCGAGCGGAAAGCCGAGCGCCTGGCCGATGCGCACGCCTTCGCCGGCGAGCTGGATCTGGAAGCGGCGGATCGCCTCCTCGGCGAGGCAGCCCGACGACGACAGCCCGGTCAGCGCCGTGACGCCGTTGCCCATGCCGTTCTGCACCAGCTTCGACCAGCGCTCGCCCCACAGATTGGCGGTCGCCTTCGAGCTGTCGATCAGGCTGAACATTTCGACCAGTTCCTCGACGCGCGGCGTGATCCGGCCGTGCGGCTCGCCGACGCGGAACACGGTGTGCTTCTGGCCGCCCTTTGGCATCGTGCGGCGCACGCGCCCGGCTTCGTGCATGTCGACCGAGATCAGCGAGGCGATCACGCCGACGACGCGACCCCAGCCGACGA
>JAJDNJ010000011.1 GCA_022340705.1 Betaproteobacteria bacterium | reverse complement strand
GAACGCGGTGGCGCGCCAGCCGAAGCTGTGTAGCGACCAGGCGACCACCGGCACGAAGATGCCGCCGATCGCAAGGCCGAGTGACAGCGCGGACAGCGCTCGGGCGCGCTTCTTCTCGAACCAGTGGATCAGCGCGACGTTTAGAGGGAAGAATCCCGCGAGGCTCGAGCCGAGCGCGATCACCACGAAGGCGCCATAAAAGCCCGCCAGGCTGTCGATCTGGCTGAGCAACATGAAGCCCAGACCGAAGGCGACGATGCCGATGCGGATCATCCACTGCGGTCCAAAGCGATCCATCAGCCAGCCGAGCGCCGGGCCAAGAATCGCGGCCTCCATCGGCTGCAGTGCGGCAGCGCCCGAGAGCGCGGTTTTTGACCAGTCGCGCTCCTCGTTGAGCACTGCCAGGTACGCGCCGAAGCCCTGGTGGAGCAGGCCGGCCTGCAGAAACTGGAGTCCGCAGCCGGCGGCGACCATCCGCCAGCCGTAGAAGATCTTCATAGGAAGAGCGGCAGGATAGCGCAGCGGCGACAGCCTCGGCAGCGCTGGTTCGCGACCGCAGCCGCACAGCATTGCCCCGCAACTCGGGCGCAATGTGCATTAGTTGGCAAATTGCTTGGCGCGGTAACGCGCGGCGCCTATAGTATTGCGCGCATGGCAGACGAGAAAAACGACTTCGAGGTCGGACCGCGCGAGGTCTACGGCCTCACCGGCCGCGGCCAGCGGGAGCTGCGCGAGTCGGGCACCAGCCTGTCGGCGGCGGAGCTCGAGTTGCTGGTACTGATCGACGGAACATCGACGGTCGCGCAGATCGAGCGCAGGGCCAAAAAACAGACGCCGGAGCAGGTGCGCGCCACGCTGAGAAAGCTCTATCGCGGCGGCTTCATCGACCGCAGCAAGAACTTGAAGAAGAGCGGCCTGGACTTCTTCAGCGTCACTATGCCGCTGCAGATTCCGAAGGGTGCGGCGGCGCGCAGCAGCGACGAGGCGAAAGAGGGCGTCAGCTCGCTACAGGAGAAGGGCTACTTCGTGCGCATCGCACGGCGCAGTCCGAGCGGCCATCCACTGCCCGAAGATCGCAACCCCGTGATGCTCGTGATCGACGACGACGAAACTCTGGTCAAGCTGCTGCACACGGTGTTCCGCCTCGAAGGTTTCGATCTGCGCACGGCAGGCAACCGCGCCGAGATCGTCGACGCGTTTGCCGCGGAACCGCCGCCCGATTTCATCCTGCTCGACGTGATGCTGCCTGACATCGACGGCTTCGAAGTGCTCGGCAGGATCCGCTCGCATCCGGTGGTCAAGAACGTGCCGGTCATCATGCTGACCGCCAAAGCGACGCGCGAGGACGTGGTCAACGGCCTATACCTCGGTGCCGACGGCTACGTTACCAAGCCGTTCGAAATCGAGGCGCTGATGAGCGCGGTGCGCACCGTGCTGGGTCCCGGGCAGGCGGGCGGCCGGCCCAAGGGCGGCGGCGGCCCGATACGCAACGACTGAGCACGCGGACAGCAGCATGAGCGACGCGGACGAACTGGCCGCCGCGCTCGCCAAGCTCAGCGCCGAGTATCGAGTGACGCTCGCGCTGCGGCTGGATGCGCTCGACGCGATCGCCGTCGCACTCAGCGCCGAACAGGCGGGCACCCATAGTCTGCGAGAGCTGCGCCGCGCGCTGCACAGCATCTCCGGGTCGGCCAAGACTTTCGGCCTGCCGACGGTGAGCGAAGCGGCGCGCGCGGGCGAGGCCCTGATCGCGCCCTGGTGCGAAGGCCGCGAGACGCCTCAAGCGGAGGATTGGGCCGCGCTCAAGGATCTTCTTTCCGCGCTGCGTAAAGCGGCCAAGGCTGGCTAGCCGTTTCGTTCTGCGCCTGGCTTAAGCGCGCACGAACATCCCGCCCATCAGCTCCTGGCCGAGGTAATGCCGGCGGAAGCTCTCGAAATCTTCGCTGTCGGCCGCCTCGATCGCCCGCTGCTCGGCGATCGACTCCGCGGCCATCGCGGCGAACCGCGCCTCGACGGCGGCATCGCGCGGCAGGGCGAGCAGCGTCGCGCGGTGCGCGCGCGAGCGGTCGAGCACGTATTCGGGGTACGAATTGCCTGCGAAGCCTTCGATCTCGGCGAGCACGCGGGCCGAGGGCGTGCGTGCCGGTTCGGAAAGCATGGTCTGCGCCTCGGCGAGCGCGGCGCGGTAGTCGTTCGACCCATGCGCCGCATCGAGTGCGGCTGCGATCGCTGTGCAGCCTGCGAGCACTTCCGCGCCCCAGTCGGTAAGGCGCACCTCCTCGCCGCGCCGCAGCAGGCGCACGTCCGGGGCGCGTCCGCGCTCGGCCGCGGTGTGCTGATTGTGCGCGAGCTCGCTCGCCTCGGCCGGCGTATCGGGCGGGCTGTCGGCGAGCAGGCAGTACAGGAGGAACGTTTCCAGCAGGCGCATCGTCTGCGCGCGGATTCCGATCGGGCTGTCCGGGTCGAGATCGACGAGGCGCGCTTCGACGTAGGCGACACCGCGCTCGCCGAGCGCGTGCAGCGGGCGCTCGCCGGTCTCGATCGGCTGCTTGGGGCGGATCGTGCCGTAGAACTCGTTCTCGATCTGCAGCAGCGCGGTGCTCAGCTGACGGTACTCGTCGCCGACCCTGACGCCGATCTTTTCGTACGCCGGATAAGGCTCGGTCAGCGCGCCATGCAGCGAGCGCGCGTAGCTCTTCAGATCGTTGTAGCTCACTGCGAGCTTCGCCTGCGCGGCGCTCTGATAGCCGAGCGGCCCCATACGCAGCGTCGTACCGTAGGGCAGATACAGCGTACCGCCGGCGAGCGTCTGCAGCGCGTGACGGCGACCGGCGACGAAGCTCGCGCACACGGCAGGCGAGGCGCCGATCAGATAGAGCGGCAGCCAAGCATACCTGCGGAAATTTCGGATCAGCGCGAAGTAGCCGTCGTTGCG
The DNA here is from genome assembly GCA_022340705.1 of Betaproteobacteria bacterium. GTDB lineage: Bacteria > Pseudomonadota > Gammaproteobacteria > Burkholderiales > SG8-39 > SG8-39. The sequence goes on along the minus strand of JAJDNJ010000011.1, from coordinate 18,215 downwards.
ACGCTCGTCGGGCGAGCCGCGCAATCCATCTGCGCGCTGCAGCGCGGGCCAGGCTGTCTCCGGCAACGAGAAGTTGTAATGAATTCCCGAAATGGTCTGCATGCGCCTGCCGTAGCGGTACGACAGGCCGCGCCGATAGACGGTCTTCGCGGTGCCGACGTTCGAGCGGCCGTAGCGCCCGAGCGGGATTTCGTCCTCTGCCGGCAGCCGGCAGGGCATGCTCGCGCACCAGAGCAGCTCGTCGCCGATCGCGCGCACGACCACCTGGTGGATCTGGGTCAGTTCCTCCAGACAGGCCTCGACGCTGGTGTGCACAGCGGTGATCAGCTCGAGTTGTGCTTCGCTGAAGTCGGTCGTGATGCGCGGATGGGTGAGCGCCGAGCCAAGCGCAAGCGGGTGTGCTGCGTTCGAGAGCAGGCCGTCCGAGCGTACGCGCAAGCTTTCCTTTTCCAGCCCACGCCGGATGCCGCAGAGGATCTCGGGCGTCAGCGCGCCGAGGCGTTCTTCGAGGGACACGCGGTTTCGCCTGTCTTGGAGTGGAGCGAAGCGTAGCAGAAGGGCGCCGACGCGCAGCGCAGCAGCGGGCGAGGCAGCGAAACGAGCGCCGCCGGCCCCTGAGGCACACTCGCGGCATTGGCAAACGCTCGGAGGCGGCGAATGAACGGGGATCTGGATTTCAGCGGTAAGGCGGTGCTGGTGGTCGGCGGCTCAAGCGGCATCGGCAACGGCATCGCACAGGCGTTCCGCGCGCGCGGCGCCGCGGTACAGGTGTGGGGCAGGCGCGCGACGGCGGCAGACTATGCCGGCGAGGCGGGCTCGAACCTCGAGGGTCTGGGCTATGCGCAGGTCGATCTCGCCGATCCGGCGGCGGTCGATCGGGCGGGCCCGACCCCATCGACGCTCGATGTGCTGGTGCTCTCCCAGGGCGTGGTGCTCTACAAGCGTGGCGAGTACGACCCCGGCGGGTTCCGCAGCGTGGTCGATGTCAACCTGAACAGCGTGATGCATTGCGCGCTCAAGTTCCACGCGGCGCTCAAGGCGGCGCAGGGCGCGCTGATCGTGATCAGCTCGACCGCCGCCTATCACGCGACGCGCGGCAACCCGGCCTACAACGCATCGAAAGCGGGCCTGGTCGGGCTGGTGCGCACCCTGGGCGAGGCCTGGGCGGCCGACGGGGTGCGGGTGAACGGCATCGCCCCCGGGCTCGTCGACACCAAGATGACCAAGGTCACCACCGAGCATCCGAAGCGTCTCGAGGCGGCGCTTGCGCGCATACCGCTCAAGCGGCTCGGCACGCCGCGGGACATGGCGGGCGTGGCGCTGTTTCTCGCCTCGCCGCTCGCTGCCTACGTCGTCGGGCAGACCCTGCCGGTCGACGGTGGGCTGATTCTGGCCTGAGCGCTTTACGTTAATTTACGCGGCGCTCACAGCCTGCTTACAGCCCGCGCGGATACTGGCATCGCCTGATCAACGCACCCAAGGAGACGACCATGAAACTGTTGACCCCTGTGCTTGGCGCCTGCCTGCTCGCGAGCAGCCTTGCGCTCGGCGTCCCCGCGACGGCCTCGGCCGACGACCTGCAGCGCGTTTCGGCGCCTGGCGAGTGGCGCGGTGGCGGACATCACCGCGGCATGCGCGGCGGCGATGGCGGCGGCATGCGCATGCTGCGCGGCCTCGACCTGACCGACGCCCAGCGCGACCAGATCTTCCAGATCCACTATGCGCAGATGCCGGAGATGCGTGCGCAAAGGATGGCGGCACGTACGGCACGCAAGGAGCTGCGCGATCTGGCACTCGCGCCCGAGTATGATGCGGCGAAGGCCAAGGCCGCGGCCGACACCTATGCCAAGGCGAGCGCGCAGCTTGCCCTGATGCGCGTCGATTCGATGCGCAAGGTGCTCGCCGTGCTGACCCCCGAGCAGCGCAAGCAGCTCGAGGAGCGGCGCGCGCAGTGGCAGGCGCGGCGCGGCGGGCGCAGCTGAGCCCGAACACAGCGCTTCGATTCGCCTAGAATCGCCGGCATGCGCGCAAGCGCATGCCGGTTTTTCTTTTTGGGGGGAGAGGATGAAGCCTGTTGAACCGCCACTCGGAGGCGGCGCATGAAAGCGATCGTCTCGCCGCGTGCACTGCCGGTCGACGACCCCGGCTGCTTCGTCGACGCGACGCTGCCCGATCCCGGGCCGCCCACCGGCCATGATCTGCTGGTACAGGTCGAGGCGGTGTCGGTCAATCCGCTCGATACCAAGGTGCGCATGCAGCGCTATGGCGGCGCCACGGGGCGCGGCGGCGAGGCGATCCTCGGCTGGGACGCTGCGGGCGCCGTGGTCGCCGTGGGTCCGGAGGTCTCGTTGTTTCGACCCGGCGACGCGGTGTACTACGCCGGCAACATCGGCCGACCCGGCAGCAATGCGCAGCTCCATCTCGTCGATGAGCGCATCGTCGCTGTAAAGCCGAGCAGTCTGGACTGGGCCGATGCCGCCGCGGTGCCGCTCACCGCGATCACCGCGTACGAGGCGATCGTCGAGCGGCTCGACGTCGACCCCGAGGGGGTCGACCGTGGCAGGTCGCTGCTCGTCATCGCCGGCGCGGGCGGCGTCGGATCGATGGCGATTCAGATCGGCCGGCTACTCGGGCTCGAGGTGTTCGCCACCGCGTCGCGCTCGGAAAGCGCCGACTGGTGCCGTGCGCTCGGCGCCGTGGCCGTGATTGACCATCGTGCGCCGCTCGCTGAAGGCCTCAAAGCCGCGGGGCGCGCGGACGTCGACTGCGTGCTGCTCTGCGCCGACACCGACCTTTACTGGCCGCAGCTCGGCGAGGTGGTCGCGCCCCAGGGCGCCATCTGCTCGATCGTCGCGAACCGCGCTCCGGTCGACCTGAAGACGCTGATGCGCAAGTCCGCGCGCTTTACCTGGGAATCGATGTTCGCGCGCTCGAACTACGCAACGCCCGATATGATCGAGCAGCACCGCTTGCTCGGACGCGTTGCCGAATGGATCGACGGCGGGCAGCTGCGCGCGACCGCGACCGAGCGGCTCGCGCCGATCGACGCCGAAAATCTGCGCGCCGCGCACGCGCGCGTCGAAAGCGGCCACATGATCGGCAAAATCGTTCTTTCCGGCTGGAACTGAGGATTCTCATGCGACTCGTGATCGCGCAGATGAAGCATGAAACCAACACCTTCTCGCCGGTGCCGACCGATCTACGCCGCTTCGCGCGCGGGCGGGCGACGCCGCTCGAAGGCGAGGCGATCCGCGCGGCGTTCAAGGGCACCGGCACCGCGATCGGCGCGTTCATCGAGCTCGCCGAAAAGGTGGGCGCGGAGATGGTGCTGCCGGTCGCGGGCAATGCGGCGCCGAGCGCCCCCGTGCAAACCCAAGCCTATGAATGGATGACTGGGCGCATCCTCGATGCGATCGCGCAAGGCTGCGACGCGGTGCTGCTCGATCTGCACGGCGCGATGGTGACCGAGGCGCATGACGATGGAGAGGGCGAACTGCTGCGCCGGATCCGCAAGCTCGCGCCGACGCTGCCGATCGGCGTGGCGCTCGACATGCATACCAACCTGTTTCCCGCGATGTACGAGCACGCGACCGTGCTCGCCGGCTACCAGACCTACCCGCATGTCGACATGTACGAGACCGGGCTGCGCGCCGGGCGACCGATCCTCGCGCTGCTCGAGGGCAAAGCGACACCAGTGATGGTCTGCGGTCACCGGCCGATGCTGCCGCACGTCATGCGCCAATCGAGCCTCGATGAGCCCAACCTCGGTATCCAGAGGCGGGCGCAGGAGATGGAGCGCCAGGGAGCGCTTGCGGCGACCTTCTTCGTCGGCTTCCCGCACGCCGACATTGCCTGGGCGGGCTCGTCGGCCGTGGTGGTCACCGACGGCGACGCAGCCAAGGCGAAGCAGAACTGCCACGAACTGCTCGATATGGCCTGGAAGGACCGTGCGCACTTTGTCTACAAGATCGAGCCGCTGCAAACGTCGCTCGCGCGCGCGCAGCAGATGCAGGGCGGACCGATCGTGCTGCTCGATCATTACGACAACTGCGCTTCCGGCGGCACCATGGACACGATGACGGTGCTCGGCGGCATCCTGGACGCGGGTCTCACCGACGTCGCCGCCTTCGCGATCTTCGATCCGCAGGCCGTCGAGCAGATGAAGGCGGCCGGCGTCGGCTCAAATGTGACGCTCGCGCTCGGCGGCAAGCTGGACATGCCGGCGCTCGGACTGAAGGGCAGTTCGCGCCAGGTCAGCGGCCGCGTGAAGACCCTTGTCGACGGAGAGTACCGAAACGAAGGCCCGATGGCGCGCGGCGCTCTCGGCGATATGGGCCTGTCGGCCGTGCTCGATACAGGAAAGGTCGAGATCGCGGTGATTTCGCGTCATACCGAGCCCAGTGACCTCGCGCCGTTTCGCCTGCTTGGCATCGATCCCGCGAAGAAGCGCTACCTGATGCTGAAGAGTCGCGTGCACTGGCGCGCGGGGCTCGGGCCGCTCGCCAAGGCAACCGTCGAATGCGCGGGTACCGGTGTGTGCACCTCGGATTACGGTCAGCTCGATTTTCGCCGGGTGCGCCGGCCGATCTATCCGCTCGATCCGGACGCGCAGCCCTGAGCGCTCGGTGGCACGCCGTCGCGCAGCCGAACAGAACAGGAACATAATCGCGTCTGACGGGACGGACGACGGGATGACGACGAACGGCAATCCAGCGCGACGGCGCTTCGTCAAGGCGATGGCGGGCGCCGCGACCGGCGGCTTGCTCGGCGGGCTTCCGCTCGAGGCGGTTCTAGCGCTCACCCGGCGGGACCGCGGGGTCTCCGCGATCGGCGCGCCGCGCGTCGCGCTGGTGCTCGGCAACGCAAGCTATGCGAAGGCGGCGCCGCTCGAGAATCCGGTGAACGATGCGCGCGGCATGGCGCAGGCCCTGAAGGCCGCCGGCTTCGCCGTCGATCTGCAGGTCGACGCCCGGCGCGCGCAGATGGCGCAGGCGATTGAGGCCTTCGTCGCCCGGCTCGGGCGCGACAAGGCGGTCGGACTTTTCTATTTCGCCGGGCACGGCATGCAGTTTTCGTGGCGCAACTACCTGCTGCCGATCGATGCGTCGATTTCGCGCATGGAGGACGTGACGCAAAGCGCGGTCGACCTAAACAGCCTGATCGAGGGTATCGAGCGTGCGGGCAACCCGATGAACGTGATCATCCTCGATGCCTGCCGCGACAACCCTTTTGGGCGCGATTTCCGGGTGCCGCAGAAGGGGCTGTCGCAGCTCGACGCGCCGCCCGGCACGCTGCTCGCCTACGCAACCGCCCCGGGCAACGTCGCTGCGGACGGCAGCAGCGGCAATGGCCTGTACACCGGCGAGCTGCTGCGCGAGATCCCGATGCCGGACGCGAAGATCGAGGACATGTTCAAGCGTGTGCGCCTCGCGGTGCGGCGCAAGTCGCACGGACGGCAGATTCCCTGGGAGAGCACCTCGCTCGAGGAGGATTTCTACTTCTACCCGCCGGCCGAGGTTCGCAAGCTCGACGAGGACGAGGCACGCGCGCGCTTCGAGGAAGAGCTCGCGGAGTACGAGCGTATCCAGGACGCGGCCGAGCCGGCGCCGCTGGTCGACTACCTGAAACGCTATCCGAGCGGGCGTTTTGCCGAGCTCGTCCAGCTGCGCCTCGACCAGGTGCTCGCGCGCGAAGGCGAGAAGCGCGTGCGGATCGTCGACGCGCCGGACAACCCTTACACCAAGGGCAGCGCGCGCATGAGCACCGCCTGGCAGGTCGGCGATTCCTACACTTACCGGCTGCTCGATCTGTACACCGGCGTCGAGCAGGAAACCCGCACCCTGCGCGTGACCAAGGTGACCGACACCAAGGTGATCTACAACAAGGGCAAGCGCGTGAGCGACCTGCTCGGCAATTCGCTACGCCTGCGCAAGGTGCGCATCAGCGGCAACCAGAACATTCCGGCCGAGTTTGCGCTCGGCAAGCGCTGGACGACGCGCTGGATCACCGATCGGCCGAACGGGCGCGAAGAGTCCGACTTCGACCTGCGCGTGACTGCGCGCGAGACGATCACCGTTCCCGCCGGCAGCTTCGATTGCTTCAAAGTGGAATTCCAGGGGCTCGCCTACGGCCCGAAGGGTCCGGTCGAGATGCAGGGGCGCTACTGGATGGCGCCCGACCGCGTGCGTCAGATGATTGCGCAGGAGATCCTGCGCAAGCAAAGCAAGAGCGGCAAGGTGCTCAAGGGTCTGCGCCGCGAGCTGGTGAGCTACCAGCAGGGCTGAGCCGGGCGAGACTTCGGGGGCCGCCTGGCCCCCGAAGCGCGGGCTCGGGGCTAGACGCCAAGCGCGATCAGTACCCGGCGCCGAGGCGCCCGCCGATATGCCCGCCGACCACCGAGCCGATTGCGATCGCTGCGGTGTTGCCCTTGCCCTTGCCGATCTGGCTGCCGACCGCGGCGCCTGCGACGGCGCCGACGACGGTGCCAAGCGTCGAGGAGGGCCCGCCGCCGTCGTATCCGCCGTCGCCGCCCAGCTGAATGTTCGGGCTGATGACGATGGCGGGGTCGCTCGCCGGCGCGGGCTCGTAGACCACGCGCTCGACCGTGCGGACATGATGGTGACGATGACCGTGGCGATGCCTCCAGTGGCGGCGGTGTTCGCGCCAGTGCGGGCCGTGACCGACGTGCCGACCCGGACCCGCGTAGCGTCCGTAGTACCCGCCGTCCGCCAGCACCGGGGCCGGTACCGAAAACACGAGCGCCGCGCCCAGACCGATGGCCGCGATTGATTTTTGCAGAGCGTTCATGACAACCTCCTTTGCATCTTGCGTTCGCGAGCCCGTTGCCCGCATGCCCAGTCTCGTGGCGCGGGGCGGCGCGTGCTGAAACGGTGTATTTCCAAATGTTTCGAGCGTTACGTTTCGGGACAGTCTGCGTCCTTGCCGCCGTGGTGACGCCGTTTGCGGTCGGTTGCGCGTGGGCCGAGACCCCGTCGCGTGCGCACAACATGCGGCTTCTCGCGCATCACCCCCTGCAGGGCCGGGGCGCCTATCAGCCGATCATCCAGCGCCAGGACGGACGCTGGATCGCCTACGTCGGGCATCACGCGGGCGAGGCGCTTAATTCGCTGAGCGGCCAACGCGAACCGAACGGCACCTCGATCCTCGACATCAGCGACCCGCGCGCGCCTCGCCTGCTTGCCCACCTGCCGGCCGCCGGCGGCGCGCAGATGGTGCGCGTGTGCAGCGGCGACGCGCTGCCGCGCGGCGAGCGCGGACATTGGTACCTGCTGCGCACACGCGGCCACTCCGCGCACGAGCTGTGGGATGTCAGTGATCCGTCGGCGCCGCGCAAGCTGACCACGGTGGTTGACGGCCTGACCGACACCCACAAGAGCTGGTGGGAGTGCCACTCCGGGATCGCGTACCTGGTTTCGGGGGCCGTAGGCTGGCGGACGTCGCGCATGACGCAGATCTACGACCTGTCCGACCCGCGTCGTCCGCGCCACATTCGCGATTTCGGCCTGCCTGGACAGCAGCCGGGCGCGCGCGGCGCGGTGCCGGTCGGGCTGCACGGGCCGATCTCGGCGTCACCCGAGCGCGAGCGGGTCTATTTCGGCTACGGCGTGAACCATGGCGGCGTGCTGCAGATCGTCGATCGGCGCAGGCTGCTCGAAGGCGCGCCCGCGCCAACCGAGGCGAACCTGCGCGCGCCGGAGGTCGGGCGCTTCGATCTGCCGCCGGACTACGGCGCACACACGGCGCTGCCGGTGCTTGGCCTGCGCATCGACGGCACTCCGCGCGACTACGTATTCGTTGTGAACGAGGCGATTGCGGTCGGTTGCACGGAAACGCGCCAGAAAGTGTGGGTATTCGATGTCACCGACGAGGCGCGGCCGACGCATGTTGCCTGGTTCGACGTGCCAGAAGGAGATTTCTGTCTTCGGGGGCTGCGCTTTGGCGCGCATGCCTCGAACGAAGCGCAGCCGCCGGTGTTCGCGCGGCGCCTGCTGTTCTTTTCCTGGTTCGCGGCGGGCGTGCGCGCGGTCGACATTCGTGACCCGCGGCAGCCCAGAGAGGTTGGCTACTACATTCCGGGGGGCGACGCGCTTACCAACAATGTCGAGGTCGACGCGCGCGGGGTGATTGCCATCGTCGATCGCGCCGGCGCGGGGCTGCACCTGCTTGAGCTGACCGGTCCGGCGCGTGCCCTGATGCGCGACTGAGGCGTCCGCGGCGGCGCCGCGGGACGACGCATGAAGCACCGCAGGAGCGCGCTGGTGTGGAATGTTTCCGCTTTAGGACAAGAACATACGGTAATGCACGCATTTGTCGCAGGTGGCCTTTAGTAAGATGCCGGGATAAATTGAGATGGATCGGCAACCGTCGCGATGAGCGAGAGCACGTTCGAACTCGATCTGAGCCTGCAAGTCGGCAAGTACGACGTCGAAAAGCTGCTCGGCAAAGGCGCGACGGGCACCGTGTACCTTGCGGTCGATACCTTCAATGGCCAGAAAGTCGCGCTGAAGACGATCGAGCCGGAAGTGTTTCGCGACCCCGAGTTCGGGTCGATCTACCGCTCGCAGTTTAGGAACGAGGCCTCGCTCGCCGGCAAGCTCAAGCATCCGCACATCGCGCACATTCTCGAAGCGGTCATGCAGGAGGATTCGGGCTACATCGCCATGGAGCTCGTGACCGGCGGAGACCTGTCGCAGCATGTCTCGCCCGAGACGTTGCTGCCGATTGCGGACGTGCTGCAGATCGGCTTCAAGTGCTGCATGGCGCTCGATTTCGCCTTCAAGGAAGGCATCGTGCACCGTGATATCAAGCCGGCGAACATCATGCTGTCGGAAGGCAGTGACGTGAAGATCGCCGACTTCGGCTCGGCGGTGCTGCGCCGCAGTCAGGTGGTGCAGACCGCGACCATGGGCTCACCGTACTACGTTCCGCCCGAGCAGATCGAGGGCGAGAAGCCGACTTTCCACAGCGACATGTACAGCCTCGGCGTGGTGCTCTACGAGTTGCTCGTCGGCCGGCGCCCGTTCGTTGCCACGCGTCTAAACGAGCTTGTGGCCAAGATCCTGCACGAGGTGCCCGTTCCGCCGAGCGTCCTGCGCGAAGACCTCCCGGCGAAGATTGACGGCGTTGTATTGCGCGCCTTGGCCAAGAAGCCTGCCGAGCGCTATGAGACTTGGACGGCATTCGCACACGATCTTTCGGCCGCGGTTCGCTACGTGCTGCCCGCGGACGAAATACCAGACAGCGAGCGTTTCCTCTCGCTCAAGCGGGTCGCCATGTTCGCTGGCCTGGACGATGCGGAAATCTGGGAGCTCGCCAAGGCGGCGCGCTGGTCGCGGGCGCACAAGGGCGAGGCCGTGATTCGCGAGAATGACTCGGGCACGAGCTTCTTTTTCCTCGCCGAAGGCGAGGGCAAGGTGGTCGCGAAGGGCCGCCTGTTGGCCCTGCTCAACCCGGGCGAATGCTTTGGCGAAATGGCCTACATCCGCGGTGGCGACGAGCCGCGCCAGGCGACCGTCGAGGCGACGACCGACATGCTGCTCGCGGAGTTCGAACCCCAGGCGCTCGCGATGATGTCGATGGGGGCCCAGCTGCAGCTGATGCGCGCGCTGGTGCGCAATGTGGTCGACCGCCTGGTGTATGCGAACCGCCGCATCGGGCGCGGCGCCTAGTGGTTTCGCGATGCGGCTGAGCGTGTACCGAACTTGCTCCCGGGGCGCCCAGGCCCGAGAATGGGCGCTCGTCGCCCAGGCATTTCACTGATCGCGTTATGGCGTACCGGGAGATTTCCGTCGATGAGCTGCGCTACGGCATGTACGTGGCGCAGCTCGATCGTCCGTGGACCGACACGCCATTTCTGTTCCAGGGTTTCGTGCTGCGCGACGAAAAGCAGCTCGAGACGCTGAAGAAATTTTGCAAGAAGGTCTACGTCGACCCTGAGAAGGTCGACCGCAAGGCGGACGAAGAAGCGGTCGCGCGCGCAACGGCAGCGGTGCGCGGCAATACGGTGTACAAGGAGCTCGTCAGCGTCGAGGCCGAGCTGCCGCGCGCCGAACGCGTGTACGAGCGTTCGACCGTCGTGGTGACCGAAATCGCGCGCACCGTCCCCGCGAAAGGCTCGATCGATACCGAGCGCACGCAACAGGCTTCGCAGCAGATCACCGAGAGCGTGGTGCGCAACCCGGACGCGATGACGCTGCTGTCCAAGATGCAGGAGAAGGGCAGCGGGGTGCTCAGCCGGGCGGTCGAGGTGTCGGTCATGATGACCGTGTTCGGGCGCTTCCTGCAGTATGCCGAGGACCAGCTGCATACACTGAGCATGCTCGGCCTGCTGCAAGACGTCGGCAAGCTGCGCCTGCCCGCGGCGATGGTCAACAAGACCTCGTCATGGATCGCGCAGGAGCAGGAGCTGTTCAAGACCCACGTCAGCCATTCGGTCGAGATTCTCAGCCGGACCACCGGTCTGCCGCCCGACTTTCCCGGTCTCGCCTCGCTGCACCACGAGCGTTACGACGGGAGCGGCTATCCGCGTGGTCTGCGCGGCAACGCGATCAACCTGCTGGGCGCGATCGCGGGGCTGGTCGATGCCTATGACATGCTCGTCGCCCCGCCGCCCTGGGGCGAGAACATGACACCGTCGACCGCGCTCGGTGTGCTCTACCGTAACCGCGGCGAGAAGTTCACTCCCGGCCTGGTCGAGCAGTTCATTCAGTGCATGGGCGCGTTCCCGGTCGGCAGCGTCATCGAGATGCAGACCGGCGAGGTCGGGGTGGTCATCTCGCAGAACCCGGTAAAGCGCCTGCAGCCGCGCATCATGCTGGTGCGTGACGCGAAAGGCGTGCCGATCAAGCCGCATTTGGTGCTCGATCTCACGCGCGGGCCGAAGGCGAGCGATGGCGAGCCCTACCGCATCCGGCGCACACTGGATTCGAGCACGGTCAAGATCGATCCGAAGGAGCTGTTTCTTTGAGCTCGCCGGGCGTTGGATTTTCCGGAGAGGAACTCGCCGGAACGGTCCGCATCGGGTTTCTCGATCGGATCGGAATGCGCCTCGAGGGGGCGAAGCATCAGGGGGGCGGCGTCGCGCTCCTGGTGGTCGACTGCGGGCTGGTCGACCGCGCCGACGCGGTCTGGGGCTTTGCGGTCGGTGATGCGATCCGCAAGCACATCTACTCGCGGCTGCGCGAAGAGGTGCTGCGCAGCGAAGACTTTCTCGCGAGCGTCGGTCGCGATGACATCTGCTGCGTGCTGGCGCCGATCGACGGTCCGCAGATGGCCTTGCTTGCGGCGGAGAAGGTGATGCGCGCCGCGGGCACCAGCCTCTGGGCGGCTGAGGACGAGGTCTATGCGCAGCCCACGATCGGAGTGGCGCTCTATCCCGAGCATGGCGACAACGCGCAACTCCTGCTGCAGCGTGCGAAGGGTGCGTCGCGCTTTGCGCGCGCCTTGCCCGGGCGTATCGCATTGCACGATCCGGCGCGCGAGACGGACACCACCGCGCGCTTTCTCGAAGAGCACCGTCTGCGAAAGGCAATCGCGGACGAGAAGCTCGAGCTCCTGTTCCAGCCGCAGTTCGAGCTGCGCTCCGATCGCGTGATGGGCGCCGAGGCGATGCTCGCCTGGCCCGGCGTTGCCGAGACGAGCGCCTCGCTGCCCGCCGGGCTCGTGTACACCGCGGCCGAATCGGCCGGCATGTTCGATACCCTGATTTCGTCGTTTCTCAACCGTGCGCTGCGCAACTGCTCGGAATTCCGCTATGCGGCCGGACTCGACCTGCGCGTTTCGCTCAATCTGTCCGCGCGCTCGCTACTCTGGCCTGTCCTGCCTGACCTGATCGAGCGCGCGCTGCGCACCTGGGCACTGCGCCCGAGCCGGCTGGTGATCGAATTCTCCGAGACCGCGGTGCTGCACGACGATGCGTCGGCGCGCGAGGGGCTTGAGCGGTTGAAGGCGCTCGGTGTACGGCTCGCGATCGACGACTCGGCGCTCGCGGTCGAGGCGCTGTTCGGCCTTGCGCAGCTACCCTTCCAGGAGCTCAAGATCAACCTGAACGATGCACCCGATCTCGGCGCGGAGCCGAAGCACGAGCGGATCGTGCGCGCGGTAATCGATCTGGCGCACCAGCTGCGACTGGATGTCTGCGCGACGAACGTGCCCGACGCTGCGCTCGCCGAGCGTCTGGGCGCGCTTAATTGCGATTACGCACAGGGATCGTACAAGGGCCCGGCAGTGGCCGCAGATCGCTTCGTCGAGCGCTACGGCTACGATTTCGGCTAGTGCCGCGCCGGGGTGCGCGGCGCAATTTCGGTAGACTGCGTGAGCGATCGATCATGGGAGGAGATTCATGACGGCACAAGCGACCTCGCTTGATCTGGCGTCCGTTGCCGCGACACTCGAGCGGCTACTGCGGCTGCGTGCGTTTCCGTTTGGCATGAAACTGTTTGAGTCGGTCGAGGCGATGGAGGCGGTACCGAAGATTCGGCGACCGCAGGGCAACGTGCACACCATGGATCAGATCGTCGCGCAGGCCGCGCGCCTGGGCTGGACCGTCGGCGTGACGACGAAGGACCTGGTGGGCGACCAATGCCGCTCGGTGGTCGGCCTCGGTGGCCAGGACGACAAATGGCGCTCGGGGGCGCACATGAAGGGCGTGTGGTTCGCGACGCTCGAGGATGCCGGCCGGCACCAGGCCGCGATGAACGTCGTTCCGGCAGGCAAGTATGCGGCGGCCGCGGTTTCGCCGCTCGCCAGCGGCCGTCTCGATCCGCCCGACATCGCGCTGTTCTACGCCACGCCCGGTGCGATGATCTATTTCATCAACGGCCTGCAGTGGTCGGGCTACAAGCGCTTCGACTGGAGCGTGGTCGGTGAGTCATCCTGCGCGGATTCCTGGGGCCGCGCGCTGAAGACGCGTGAGCCCAGCCTTTCGATTCCCTGCTTCGCCGAGCGCCGTTACGGCGGCGTTCTCGACGACGAGATGCTGATGGCGCTGCCACCCGAGCTGCTGCCAAAAGCGATCGCCGGCATGGAAGCGCTCGCGAAAAACGGCTTTCGCTACCCGTTCGCGCAATACGGCATTCAGCAGGACGTACGCGCCGGGATGGCGGTGAGCTACCCCGACCGCAAATGAGCGCGGCGCAGGGCCTGCACGGCGTCTTTCCCTATCTGGTCTCGCCGGTCGATGCGGCTGGCAGCGTCAAGGACGCGGTGCTTGCCGAGCTCTGCACGGATCTGATCGATCAGGGTGTGCATGGCCTCACGCCGCTCGGTTCGACCGGCGAATTCGCCTATCTGTCCTGGGAACAGAAGAAGCGGGTCGTGCAGGTGGTCGTCGAGGCCACGGGCGGCCGCGTGCCGGTGGTGGCGGGCGTCGCCGCAACTACGATTGCCGATGCGCAGTTCCAGGCACGCGAGATGGAGCGCCTCGGCTGCAGCGGAATTCTCGCGGTGCTCGAGGCCTACTTCCCCCTCGGCGACGACGGCGTGTATGCCTATTTCGAAGCGGTCGCGAAAGCCGTTTCGCTTCCGGTCGTGCTCTATACCAACCCGAATTTTCAGCGCTCCGACCTTAGCCTGCCGGTGATCGAGCGCCTGAGCCGCCTGGAGAACATCGTGGCGATCAAGGACGCCTCGACCAACACTGGGCGGTTGCTCTCGATCCTCAACCGGGTGGGCGATCGCCTTCAGGTCTTCTCGGCGTCGGCACATATTCCGGCGGCCGTGATGCTGATCGGCGGCGTTGGCTGGATGGCGGGGCCCGCCTGTCTCGTCGCGCGTCAGAGCGTGATGCTCTACGAGTTGTGCCGGAATGGGGCGTGGCCGCAGGCCGTGACGCTGCAAAGGAAGCTCTGGGACCTGAACCAGGCCTTTGCGAAATACAACCTCGCGGCCTGCATCAAGGGCGGGCTCGAGCTGCAGGGTTACGCGGTCGGCGACCCGCTGCCGCCGCAGACGCCGCTTTCGGCCGAGGGGCGCGAAGAGGTCCGGCGCGCGCTGCAGGCGGTCGACGCGCTCTAGGCGCGATGCGCCTGCGTTGCGCATTCGCCGCGGCTGCGCTCGTGATCTGCGGTGCGGCGGCCGCCGAGCCGCCGATGCGCGGCGGCCGCGTGCCGGGCTTCGCAGACGTGGAGCACGTCGTTATTCGCCATATGGTGCGCATCGGCGCAGCTGCCGCGACCGTCGCGATCGGGCGCGACGACGCCCTCGTCTACGCGCGCGGCTTCGGCTGGGCCGACCGCGCGCAGACCGCGCCGGTCGAGCCCGACGCGCTGATGCGCATCGCGAGCGTCACCAAGCCGATCACCGCCGCCGCTGCGCGCCGCCTCATCGCGCGCGGACGTCTGCACGAGGACGAGACGGTACTGCGGCGCCTCGACTACGGCGTCGAACCGGCCGATCCGCGCTGGTGGATGATTACCGTGCGCCATCTGATCGACCACCGCGCGGGCTGGGACGCACACGAGCGCCACGACCCGCTGTTCCGCGTCGATGCGATCGCGCGGCGCCTGCGGCTCGAGCGCCCGGCAGAAGCCGAGGACATCGTGCGCTACATGCTGCGCGAGCCGTTGCAATACACTCCGGGCACTCGCAAGGTCTATTCCAACTTCGGCTACTGCGTTCTGGGGCGCGTGATCGAGCGTGCCTCGGGCATGCGCTACAGTGAGTACCTGCACGCCGGGCTGCTGGGTCCGTCTGGGATCGAGGACGTGTTCGTTGCACGGAACGGCGTGCGCGCGCCGCGCGAGGTCGAATATCCTGAAGATGCGAGCCGGTTCAACACCGAGACCGGCGACTCGGCAGGCGGACTGATCGCCTCGGCACCGGCGCTGGTGCGCTTCCTCCAGCGCTACTGGCTCGACGGCACACCGCGCAAGCGCGGCACGCGCGGCAACTGGATCGTGTTCGGCAGCCTGCCGGGCACGTCCGCCGTGGCGCGTCAGCTGCCCTCGGGAGTGAGCTATGCCGTGCTGATGAACGCGCGGCGCGAAGCGAGCCACCGCACGGACCAGAGGCGTCTGGCGCGCGCGCTCGATGCTGCCATCGAGGCGACGCAGAGGTAATGACGACGTCGATCGAAGCGCTGCTGATATCGACCAGCGTCGTGGCGCTCGCCGAAATGGGCGACAAGACGCAGCTGCTGTCGTTCGTGCTCGCGGCCAAGTTCCGGCGCCGCGGACCGATCATCCTCGGCATTCTCGTCGCCACGCTCGCCAATCACTTCCTCGCCGGGTCGGTCGGCGTCTGGCTCGCGCGGCTCCTGTCCCCGGGCGTGCTGCGCTGGATTGTGGCGCTGTCGTTCTTTGCCTTTGCCCTTTGGGCGCTCAAGCCCGATAAACTCGACGCGGACCGCGCGCTGCCGGGGGCGGGCGTATTCGTCGCGACGCTCGTTGCGTTCTTTCTGGTCGAGATGGGCGACAAGACACAGCTCGCCACGATTGCCCTCGCCGCGCACTACAACGCGCTCGTTGCCGTGGTCCTCGGCACCACGCTTGGCATGATGATCGCGAACGTGCCCGCGGTGTGGATTGGCGAGGCGCTCGCGCAGCGCGTCAGCATGAGGGTGATGCGTTGGGTGGCGGCGGCGCTGTTCGTGGTGCTCGGGACGTTCGCGTTGTGGGTGTCGGGTTAGGATGCGGCCGGTCGCGCGTCGCGGCAAATCAAGGAGGCAAGCGCATGCAACGCACGCTGGTGTCGAATGGAAATCCGATGGAGAGGGTCGTCGGCTTCGCGCGCGCCGTACGCGTCGGACCCTACGTCGCGGTCGGTGGCACGGCGCCCGTCGGCCCCGACGGCAAGACCATCGGCCTGGGCGATCCCGCGGCGCAGGCGCGTCGCTGTCTCGAGATCATTCGCGATGCCCTGGAGCGCGCGGGCGCGCGTCTCGAGGACGTCGTGCGCACGCGCGTGCTGCTCACGAACATCGAGCACTGGAAGGCGGTGATCGACGTGCGTGCGGAGTACTTCGCGCAAATTCGTCCAGCGGACACCATCATGCAGGTGAGTCGCTTCGTCAATCCGGAGTGGCTCGTCGAGTTCGAGGCCGACGCGGTAATCTCGGACGGCGGCGTGCCGGCGGAGATCGGCCCGCGTTGAGCGAGGCGGCTACGCGAGTGTGCGCAGCGTCGCTGGCGTGCGGCAAGGCGTTTAGAATGCGCGCCTCCGCCGCCTGCCGCAGAGCTCGATGAAACTCGCCCTCCTCGACGATTACCAGCGCCTCGCGCTTGGCGCGGCGGACTGGGAGCGTCTCCGCAAACGCGGCATCGAAATCCAGGTCTTCCACGAGGCCTTCGCCTCGGCCGACGAGGCCGCGGGAAAGCTTGCGCCGTTCGACATCGTCTGCCTGATGCGCGAGCGCACCCCCTTTCCGCGCGCGCTGATCGAGCGCCTGCCGAACCTCAAGTTCCTGGTGCTCACCGGCCTGCGCGCGCCGAGCCTCGACCTCGCGGCCTGCAGCGCGCGCCGCATTCCGGTGAGCAACACGGGTGCCGGCAACACCAACGCGCCGACCGCCGAATTGACCTGGCTGCTGGTCCTCGCCGCGGCGCGCGACTTCGCCAAGGCCGAGCGCGGCGTGCGCGCCGGGCGCTGGCATGACGGCCTCGCGGGCGGCACGATCCTGGAAGGCAAGCGACTCGGTTTGCTTGGCCTGGGCAAGCTCGGCGCGCGCGTCGCGCGTTATGGACTGGCCTTTGGCATGGATGTCGTCGCCTGGAGCCAGAACCTGACGCCCGAGCGCGCCGCGGCGGCGGGCGCGCACCCGGTGACGAAGGAGATGCTGCTCGACACCGCGGACGTGGTGAGCGTTCACCTCGTGCTGTCCGAGCGTACGCGCGGGCTGCTCGGCGCGGCCGAGTTCGCACGCATGAAGCGCGGCGCGATCCTGGTCAACACCTCGCGCGGGCCGATCGTCGACGAGGCGGCAATGCTCGAGGCGCTGAAAAGCGGCCGGCTGGGGCACGCGGCGCTCGACGTCTACGACCGCGAACCGCTGCCCGCGGGCCATGCTTTACGCGAACTCGACAACGTGACCCTGTCGCCGCATCTCGGCTACGTGAGCGAGGACGTGTTCCGCGTCTTTTACGAGGGCGCGC
Organism: Betaproteobacteria bacterium; assembly: GCA_022340705.1. Taxonomy (GTDB): domain Bacteria; phylum Pseudomonadota; class Gammaproteobacteria; order Burkholderiales; family SG8-39; genus SG8-39. The sequence continues at coordinate 1,107 of JAJDNJ010000011.1, read as the reverse complement.
TGGAGGACATCGAAGCCTGGCTCGACGGTCGGCCGATCCGCGTGATGAATCCCGAGGCGCTCGCATGAGCGCAGGCCGCAGGACGACGCTGGTCCTGGTGCGTCACGGCGAGACGGCCTGGAACGCCGAAGGGCGCGTGCAGGGGCAGACGGACGTACCGTTAAACGAAGTGGGGCGGGCGCAGGCCCAGGCGCTCGCGCCGGTGCTCGCTGCCGAGCGCATCGACGCGATTTATTCGAGCGACCTGCTGCGCGTGCGCGAAACCGCGCAGCCGACCGCAGGCGTGCTTGGTCTCGCGGTCTCGCTCGACGCGGGCCTGCGCGAGCGGCACTACGGCATGTTCGAAACGTTGACCTATGTCGAATGCCGCGAGCGCTTCCCGGTCGAGTTCGAGCGTTTCCGTCAGAAAGAGCCGGGGTTCGACTTCGGCTCTGGGGAAAGTCTGCAGACCTTTTACGCGCGCGCGCTCGCGACGGTTGCCGCAATCGCCGCGCGCCACGCGGGCGAGACCGTGCTGGTATTCACCCACGGCGGCGTGCTCGAGATGCTCTACCGCGAAGCGACGGCGCGTGGGCTGCGCTCGGCGCGCGATTTCGCGATCCCGAACGCGGCGATCAATCGCTTCGAGTTCGCCGACGGGCGCTGGCAGCTGCGCGCCTGGGCCGAATGCGCTCACCTCGATGCCGCGCTGGACGACTTGCGCGACTGACTTTCGACGATTTTTTGCCCGAGCGCTTTCGACCAGGACGTGGTGGCCAGAACCTTGCTCACGCCGAGCGCGGAAAAGTAGAGCAAGCCTGCTGCGATCGGAATTTGGGGGTGACTGACCCACTCGCCCGAGCCCGGAATGCCGTAGTGAGCGCCGCTGTGCGTAATGCCGAAATGCGGGACCGGAAGGATGAGGGTGGCGAACACCGCGCCGAGATAGAAGACCACCGACAGACCCCAGAAGGCCATCTGCCGGCCCTGCTCGGATCGCTCGGGCGAGCGCCCGAGCAGGATCGCGATCAGCTTCGCGCCGATCAGCCAGACGAACAGGAGCACCGGCCCCCAGTTTTCGAACGCGGCCGACATGCCGCCCGCGAACAGCAGATACACGGCTCCGAG
>JAJDNJ010000185.1 GCA_022340705.1 Betaproteobacteria bacterium | reverse complement strand
TCAGCGTCGTCTTCCCGCGATAGACGTTGAACCCGCGGGACAGGCGGTTCACCCGCCAATTGGCCTTAAAATGCGGGCCTGCGCGGGTGTAGTTCAATGGCAGAACCTCAGCTTCCCAAGCTGATGACGTGGGTTCGATTCCCATCACCCGCTCCACGGGCTCCTGGGCGATGAACGGAAAGGTCCCTGATCCATGAACAAAGACCGCATTTTTGCTGACAAGACACAGGCTGTCTCGGATTTCAACTTCGGTGAGAAAACGGCCGAAGTGTTCGAGGACATGCTTGATCGCTCGATTCCGCTCTACCGCGAGCTGCAGAGGATGCTGGGCGAAATCGCCGTCGAGTTCGCCGTCAGCGGATCGAATGTCTACGATCTGGGCTGCTCGAACGGGATCACTCTCGACACGCTTGACCACGCCATTCGCGGTGCCGGTAAGAGTGTGCAGCTGGTCGGCGTCGACTACTCCAAGGCGATGCTCGAGAAGGCAGAGCAGCGCTTCACGTCACGCGGCGCGGATGCGCAGCCCAAGTTCGTGCTGCGCGACCTGAACGAGAGCTGTCCGATCGAGAATGCCTCGGTGGTGCTATTGAATCTGACCCTGCAGTTCGTGCGCCCCCTGTTCCGCGACCGTCTCGTGCGTTCGATCTGCGACGGCCTGAACGAGAATGGCTGCCTGATCCTGGTCGAGAAAGTGCTCGGCAATGATTCGCTCTTCAATCGTACGTTCATCAAGTTCTATTACGACATGAAGCGGCGCAATCACTACAGCGACATGGAGATCGCGCAGAAGCGCGAGGCGCTCGAGAACGTGCTGATTCCGTACCGGATCGACGAGAACTTCGAGCTGCTCAAGCGCAACGGCTTTGGCAGCGTCGACGTGTTTTACAAGTGGTACAACTTCGCCGGCCTGCTCGGCGTCAAGACCGGGCGCTGATATGACCGTGCTGGTCCGCCTCGGGCGCCTCGTCTTCCGCTATCGCAATTCGGTCGCGCCGGTCATTTTTCTCGCGGTGCTGGTGGTGTGCACGCCGCGCCATATGATGGGCAGTGCGGCGGTGGACCAGTGGATGGACCTGGCCGGCGCGCTCGTCGTGCTGCTTGGCCTGGGTGCCCGCGCGGTCACGATCGGCTACGAGTACATCGTGCGCGGCGGGCGCAACCGGCAGGTCTACGCCGACAAGCTCGTGCAGGGGGGGGTCTACGGTCTTACGCGCAACCCGATGTACGTCGGCAACGGATTGATCGCGATCGGCTGCGCGCTGATCGTCAATGCCTGGCTTTTCTATCTCGTCGCCTTGCCGCTGACCTTCCTGCTCTATGCATCGATCATCGCGGCCGAGGAGAATTTCTTGCGCGAAAAGTTTGGCGCCGAGTTCGACGAGTACTGCGCGCGCGTCAACCGGATCCTGCCGCGCCTGACTGGATTCCGGCGGGCGACCGAAGGCATGCATTTCAACTGGCGCCGGGTGCTGGTCAAGGACTACACCACGATTTTTCATTCGATCGCCGCGGTGCTCGTGCTTTCGTTCTGGGACGACTACCGCGTCATGGGAGATGCGGGCCTGCCGAAGCTGCAGACCGTGCTCGCGTTCGGTATCCCCTGGCTACTGCTCTACGGGCTGGTGTGGCGCCTGAAGAAGACGCGGCGCCTGGAAGGGGATCCGGAGCGCAGGCCGCACACGGCCTAGCGTCGTTGCCGGCGCGACACACGTAGCAAAATCAGTCGCCAGCGATGATGCGGCTCGACGCGAGCCACTGCTCGATCCCCTGGAAGATCATCTCGATTGCCAGCGTACCGATCACGAGCGCGGAGATTCGGCCGGCGATCGACACGTAGCGCTCGACCACGCTTGCGCTGCGCCCGTGCACCCAGTCGTGCAGCAGTTTGAGCAGGATCAGAATCAGCACCGTGGCGGCGAGTGCCGCGAAAATCGCGACGCAGGCCGAGAACAGATGCATGCGCGAGCCTGCGAGCACCGCGGCGTTGACCGTACCCGGGCCGACCATGAACGGCATCGCGATGGCGCTCGCGAGCCGAGCGGGCGGCCCGCTCAGCATCTCGATGGCGTGCGGCCCTTCGAACACGAAGCGCAGGCCGATGATCAGAAACACGATGCCGCCGAAGATGAGAAACGCGGCGAAGCGCGCCTGCAACACATTGGTGAAGATACGGTCGCCGAGCCAGGCGAAGGGGAAGAACACCGCTGCCGCGATGAACGCGCCGGCGCTGACCACGCGCACAAAAGTCCGCAGATCCAGATCGCGCACCAGGTTGAGCAGGTAGATCGCGAGCAGGAACGGGTTGAGCAGCACGAACAGCAGCAGCGCGTGCTTGACGATCAATGCGGTCTGCATCGTCGGGATCGCCCGGGAGGGACTTGCGGACCGCGCTGCGCGGGCTCTACTCGATCATCGACTCGGGGATCGAGCCGTTCTTGCGGCAGGCCACGCCGAAGTAGTAGAGCGGCTGGCCGTCCATGGAAAGACGATGGCGGTATCGCTCCATGTGGTAGATGTCCAGATACTCGCTCAGAATGAGGTTCTTGATGAACACCGAAAAGCCGGTGGTATCGCGGTTGTCGAGGAAGGTCTCCTTGATGTTGAACGCGATCCAGCCGCCGTCGTCGACCAGGTTGTAGGCTTCGGCGAACACGCGCACCGGGATGTCGCCGAAGCCGAGCGCCGCCACCGACACCATGCAGTTGAAGCGCCAGCCGCCGAGCTCCTCGCGCTGCTCGGGTGCCATACGGGACATGTCGAACGAGTAATACTCGTCATAGACCCCAGGTCGGTCGCGCTGCACCGCGACCGCGGCCGGCTTCGAAATATCGATTCCGACGATGCGCGCGACGCCGTGCTTCTGCAACACCTCGCCAACCATGCCGTTGCCGGCGCCGAGGTCGAGCACGCGCAGCTCGTTGAACAGCCAGGGCTCTCCGCTCATGGCGTAGCGCAGGATGCTCACCACTTTCTCCGGCGACTGGCATTTCAGGCGGTCATAAAACAGCTGCTCGTACAGGCCCTGGCGCTCGTAGATCGCGTCATAGTCATGAAAGCGCAGTTTCGTCTGCGTGCCGTTCGGCTCGATCAGGGTGAAATAGGCCTCGTTCTGCGCGAGCCTCTGGGTATTGATCGACGGAAAGCGGATATGGTGTCGTTTCATGGTGTTGCGTGGCCCCGACGAACTGAAGACAACCACCAAAGATAGCCCACTTCGGCGACGATGGCGAATCTCACTTCGCCGCGCGAGACGCAAGCGCCCGATCCGCTAAAATCGAAGATCGTTTCGGAACCGGGCCCGATCGCCCACATGCCGGTCTCCTTCGAAGGCAAGCTGGTCGTCGCCATCTCTTCGCGCGCGCTGTTCGATTTCGAGGAAGAGAACTGCGTGTTCGACGCGCAGGGCGAGCGCGCCTACATCGACTTGCAGTTCTCGCGTCTGGACGTGCCGGCGCCGACCGGGGTTGCGTTCGCGCTGGTGAAAAAGCTGCTCGCGTTCAACACGCCCGACACGCAGCGTGTTGAAGTGGTCATTCTTTCAAAAAACGATCCGGTGAGCGGGCTGCGCGTGTTTCGATCGGCCGAGCGTTCCGGCCTCAAGCTCGAGCGCGGGGTGTTCACGCGCGGACGCAGCCCCTACCGCTACCTCGACGCGCTGAAGGCAAATCTGTTTCTCTCGGCGAACGAGAACGACGTGATGAGTGCGCTGGAGGCGCGCGTGCCGGCGGCCCGCGTGGTGCCCGAATCGGTTCAGGCGGCCGAGCGCCATGCCGATGAAGTACGCATCGCCTTCGACGGGGACGCCGTGCTCTTTTCGGACGAGGCCGAGCGCGTGTTTCAGCGCGAAGGACTCGAAGCCTTCACCACGCATGAAACGGTGCACGCGCTGCGCCCGCTGCCGCCCGGACCGTTCAAGCCGCTGCTCGAGGCGCTGCATCGCCTCCAGCTCGCCGCGGGCACGGACGTACCGATGCGCGTGCGCACCGCGCTGGTGACCGCGCGCAGCGCGCCCGCCCACGAGCGCGCGGTGAGGACCTTAATGGACTGGAACATCGGCGTCGACGAGGCGATGTTTCTCGGAGGGCTGGACAAGGGCGAGTTTCTCAGGGTCTTCGAGCCGGACTTCTACTTTGATGATCAGCGAGGGCACATCGAATCCGCGCGTCGGCACGTCGCGGCGGGCCATGTGCCGTTCGGCGTGACAAACGTGATACGGAGGACTTCATGAAGGCTGTGCGCTACCTGCTCTATGTGCTCGGTGCCGTGGTCGTGCTGCTCGTCGCCGGCGTGATCGCGGTGTCGATGCTGTTCGACCCGAATGCGCTGAAAGGTGAAATCGAGCGCGCGGTCGAGGCGAAAACCGGCCGTTCGCTGAAGCTCGAGGGCGATCTGGGGCTTGCCTTTTGGCCGAGCATCGGCGCCTCGATCGGCCGCGCATCGCTGTCCGAACGCGATGGCAAGGGAACCTTTGTCGCGCTCGATTCGGCGCATGTGTCGGTGGCCGTGATGCCGCTGTTGTCCAAGCAGGTGGTGGTGAGCGGCATACGGCTCGAAGGGCTGAAGGCCACGGTGACGCGGGACAAGGAGGGGCGCTTCAATTTCGACGACCTGCTGGCGGTGCCCGCGCCTGCAAAAGAGAAGCCAGCGGCGCCTCCGGCCCAATCCCAGGCGGTTCGTTTCGACATCGGTGGCGTGAAGATCGCGCGCTCGGCGATCAGCTACCGTGATGCGAAAACCGGGCAGGCGATCGATGTCTCGGACTTCAACCTGAGCACCGGGCGCATCGCCGACGATGTGCCGGGGAAGTTCGAGCTTTCGGCGAGGGTGAAGAGCGGCTCGCCCGCGGCCGACGCGCACGTCGCGCTGTCCGGGGGCTATCGCTTCAACCTGGCGAAGAAGGCCTTCGCCCTCTCGGGCCTGGACGCGAAGATCGAAGGCGCGGCGGCGGGGATCAAAGGGTTGCT
>JAJDNJ010000288.1 GCA_022340705.1 Betaproteobacteria bacterium | reverse complement strand
GCCTACTTCCGCAGCTCGCGCGAGAAGCGCCTCGGCAAGACGCTCGAGGACTTCGCGGGGGACCCCGCGCAGGCGCTCGCGCAGCTGCGCGGCGCGCTCGACCCGCTGCGCCCGGTGCTCGCCGAAACCCCGTATCTTGCGGGGCGCACGCCGGGCTTCGCCGACTACCTGCTGCTCGCCGAATTTCAGTGGGCGCGCGCGCTGTCCGCGGTCAGGCTGCTCGAGAAGGGTGATCCGATCAGCGCGTGGCGGGAGCGGGTGATGGATCTGTTCGGGGGGTATGCGAGGAATGCGGTGGGGTACCCTGCGTAAGGCTGGGCGTGGTGCGGGGTTTAGGCTGCTTTGCCTGCGCTTTCTGCACCGGGTCAAAAGACGACCCGGTGCAGAAAGCAGAGATGTGTGAAAAACCTGAGAGGTTGCAGAAATGATCGATCTTTACTACTGGACGACGCCGAACGGCCACAAGATCACGATCTTTCTCGAGGAGGCCGGGCTCGAGTACAAGATCATCCCGGTCAACATCTCGCGCGGCGACCAGTTCAAGCCCGAGTTTCTCGAGATTTCGCCCAACAACCGCATGCCGGCGATCGTCGATCATGCGCCGGCGGGCGGCGGCGCGCCGATCCCGGTGTTCGAGTCGGGCGCGATCCTGCTCTATCTCGCGGAGAAGACCGGCAAGTTCATCGCTTCCGACCTGCGCGGCCGGGTCGCGGTGCTCGAGTGGCTGATGTGGCAGATGGGCGGGCTCGGGCCGATGCTCGGGCAGAACCACCACTTCAACCTGTACGCGCCGGAGAAGATCCCCTACGCGATCAACCGTTACGTGAACGAGACCTCGCGCCTGTACCAGGTGCTCGACAACCGGTTGAAGGACCGCGAGTACGTCGCCGGTCCGTACTCGATCGCCGACATGGCCTGCTACCCGTGGATCGTGCCCTGGAAGCGCCAGCAGCAGGACCTGGAGAAGTTTCCGAATCTCAAGCGCTGGTTCGAGGCGATCCGCGCGCGGCCCGCGGTGGTGAAGGCCTACGAGATCTCGAAGTCGGTCAACACGCAGCGCGTGGTCGATGCGGACGCGATGAAGCTGCTCTTCGGCCAGACCGCGGAGACGGTGAAGCGCTAGGGGCACTCGACGGATGCAAGGACATGCGAAGATGAACGCGCCGCACGCCGCCGACGCATCCGCGCTGCATGTTCACACCGAGCCGTATTACCGGCCGGTGCGCGACGAGGTGGCGCTGTTCGAGGCGGCCTGGCGCAACCGCGTGCCGGTGCTGCTCAAGGGGCCGACCGGCTGCGGCAAGACGCGCTTCATGGAGGCGATGGCATGGCGCCTGAAGCGGCCGCTGGTGACGGTGTCCTGCCACGACGACCTGACCGCGGCCGACCTGGTCGGGCGCTTCCTGATCACCGCGAACGAGACGGTGTGGGTCGACGGCCCGATGACGCACGCGGTGCGCCTCGGCGCGCTGCTCTACCTCGACGAGATCGTCGAGGCGCGCAAGGACACGACGGTGGTGATCCATCCGCTCGCAGACGACCGGCGCGCGCTGTTCATCGAGAAGAAGGGCGAGGTGGTGCATGCGCCGCCCGAATTCCTGCTCGCCATTTCGTATAACCCGGGCTACCAGAGCGTGCTCAAGGAGCTCAAGCAGTCGACGCGCCAGCGCTTCGTCGCGATCGATTTCGACTATCCGGCGGCCGAGGTCGAGGCGGCGATCGTCGCGCACGAAAGCGGGGTCGGCGCGCCGACCGCGGAGAAGCTGGTGCGCCTCGCGCACATGACGCGCAACCTGAAGGGCAGCGGCCTGGACGAGGGCGCATCCACCCGGCTGCTGGTGCACGCCGGCAAGCTGATCGCGCAGGGCATCGCGCCGCGCACCGCCTGCGAGGGCGCGATCACGCATGCGCTGACCGACGAGCGCGAGATGCTCGCCGCGCTCGAGGAGCTGGTCAGCGCGGTGTTCTAGGGGCGGGCGGCGCCTAGTTGCCGAACAGCTTCTTGATCGGATTGAGCACCTTGTCGACGGTGCTCTCCTGCTTGGGCGCAACGCCCGAGAGCGCCACCTGGCAGGGGTTGTCGGGCACGTTGTCGATCAGCAGGCCGCCGGCGAGCAGGGTCAGCCCGCCGGTGGCGATCGCCGCGCCGGCCATCGCGGCGGTGCTCGCCGCGCCGGCCATGTCGATCCCGATGCGCGGATTGGCGAGCGTGCCCTCGACCTTGGCGTAGCGCGCGAGGTTGCCTGCCCCCACGCCGAGGCCGCTCGCCGCCTCGGGGCGAAAGGCAAGCTCGAGCGTCTCGTTGCGCAGGTTGACGGTGCCGCCGCCGAGCAGGCGCACCTTGCTCGTCTCGAGCGCGATGCCGTTGGAGATCGTCGCGATGCCGTTGCGCACCGGAAAGCGCAGCACCGCGCACTTCATCTCGGTGTACGGGTCCTGGCCGCGCGCCGGGTTGAGCGAATTGAGCAGCTGGGTGACGTCGGCGCCGACGTCGAGCGCACGGTTCTTGATCCGGCCGGGCCCCACCACGACGCGCACGTTGCCGCTCGCCGAGGCCATCAGGCCGCGCACCGAATTGCCGCGCCCGGAAAACTGGATCGCGACATCGGTGGGTGCGCCTTCGGGCGGCGGGCTGACGCCGGCCAGGCTGAAAAGGGCGGCGAGCGGAACCTTCTGCCCGGTCAGAGTGGCTTCGAGCGCGAGAGACTTGCCCGAAGCCGCGTCGCCGTGCACTTCGACGCTCAGCTCGCCGCCCTGCAGGCGCAGCTTGAGCTCGTCGCTGTCGATCTTGCCCTGGTCGAAGCGGGTGCGCATGCGGAGCTCGTCGAGCTCGTTGCGCTCGTCGAGACGCAGCTTCGCGATCTTGATTTCAGCGTCGCCGTCGAGCGCCTTGAGCGCGGCGAGGGGGAACGGATCGTTCGGGAACACGCGACCGTCGCCGCGCTTTGCGGGCGCGTCGCCGCCGACGGCCTTGCGCAGCGCATAGAGCTCCGGCAGGTCGATCAGCGGCGCGTCGAGACGCAGCTCGAACGGCCGGCGCTCGCCTTCCAGCCCCAGGCGCAGGCTGCCCCGCGCACGGCTCTTGCCGATCGTGGCCTGCAGATCCTCGACCACGAGCGCGGCTTTCTGCATCGATGCGTGGCCCTTCAGCTGGGTGGCCGGCAGCGCGGGGAAGGGCCGACGCAGCATCTTGCGCAGCGCCGCCACGTCTTTCAGCGTGGCGTCGAAGCGCGCATCGAGCCCGTCCGGCGCTCCGCCCGCGAGCGGCAGGCGCCCGTCGAGCGCGAGCTGGTTGCCGCCGAGATCTGCCTCGAGCTCGACCGCGCCGGTCGCGCCCGTCTCGCCCGCGTGATGGAGGTTGTCGACCTGCCCCTTGAGCACGAGCGGCACGTCGTTCAGCGTGCCCTTGCCGTCGAAAGCGACCTCGTCGAAGGCGTTCTCCGCGTCCAGCCTGAGGCGTTCGATCTTGGCGCGGTGCTCGAGGCGCGGCTTCGCCTCCCGGTAGCTGAGCAGGCCGTCCTCGATCTCGATGCGCCGAACGTCGACCCGGCCGCCGCCGGCGGAATCTTCGGTCGCGCCCTGGGTCTTGGCGGAGCCCGCGAAAACCCAGTTCTTCTCGCCCTTGGCGTTGACTTCGAGCAGCACTTCGGGTTGCACGAGCAGCACGCGGCGAACGACGATATCGCCGGTGAGCAGCGGCAGCAGAGCAATCTGGATTTCGACGCGCTTGGCGCTCGCCATCTGCGCGCGCGAGCCCCAGGGCGCGTTCTGGAAGCTGACGTCGTCCGCGGCGACGGTGGGAAACAGCGACAGCTTGTAGCCGACCTTGCCCCTCAGCTTGAGCTCGCGGCCGGTGGCCTCCTTGGCCTTGGCCTCGACCAGCGAGACGTACTCATTTAGATCGACGGTCGAGATCAGCACCGCGCCGGCCGCGACCATCAGCAGCACGGCAATGACCGCGCTGACGAGAATCTTGCGCGTCGCTCTCATGCGGGCAGTCTCGCGCAGGGTGCGATGGCGTGCAAGCCTGCGCCTCCGCGCATCGAACGCTATGCGTTCTCGGTCGGCGTCACGGTGACGCGCACCGTGAGCCGCTGCTCGCCGCCGCCGAGCGTGACGCCGCGCATCGGCGTCACGTCGCTGAAGTCGCGCCCCCAGGCGAGCGTGATGTGCTCGTCCTCGACCACGCAGTCATTGGTCGGATCGAGATCCAGCCAGCCCGCCTTGCCACAGTGCACCGATACCCAGGCATGCGAGGCGTCGGCGCCGACCAGGCGCGGACGGCCCGGCGGCGGCGTGGTCAGGATGTAGCCGCTCACGTAGCGCGCGGCGATCCCGATCGTGCGCAGGCAGCCGATCATCAGATGTGCGAAATCCTGGCAGACGCCGCGGCGCAGCGCGAGCACCTCGTGCAGCTCGGTGCTGACATTGGTCGCGGTCGGATCGAACTCGAGCGAGCGGTGGATGTGGTGCATCAGGTCCTGCGCCCCCTCGCGCAGGTCGCGTCCTGGCGTGAAGCTCGGTGCGGCGAACTCGGCGAGCTCGGCGAAGCAGCGCACCTGCGGCGATTCATAGAGAAACTGCGCGGCATCGAGCGAGGGGTTGGGCCCGATGACCCGGACACGATCGCGCACCACCTCCCAGGGCTGGGTGCCTGCCGGCGCCGCCGTTGGCGGTGCGCTTACCTCGACCTCGGAGTGCGCGACGACCGCGAGCGCCTGGTGCGGCGCGGCGATCTGCAGCTGCGTCACGCCGTTGCCGAAGTAATCGTCGCGCTCGATGCGCTCGCCGGGCGTGGGGTCGATATCGATCCGATGCGCGAGGCAGCGCTGCCAGGGCAGGGCGCGCGGCGTCAGGCGCAGCAGCTGCTGCGACAGGGCGACTGGCGCGGCGTAGGCGTAGTGCGTCTCGTGAACGATGGCGTAGCGCATCGCGTCGTTCGCCGTCGCGCCCGCCGCCTCAGGCCGAAACGCTCTCGCGCCGCTCCTCGGCCACGTGGCTGAAAAAGCGCTGGCTGATCAGCTCGGACAGGTTTTCCGCGGCGCCCTGCCACTCGACGAGCAGCGCGCGCAGCTGTGGGCTTTGCGGATCGAGATCGCGCGTCGGATCCATGCGGTTCAGCGCGTCGACCGCCGCGGCGATGCGTTCGTCGTGAAATTCGCCGACCGTGCGGCCGATGCGCTGCACGTAGTCGTTCAACCCGCGCAGCTGGAAGGCGATCGAGCGCGGGTTGGAGTCGTCGCGGATCAGCAAGTCGAGTACCGGCAGCCATTCGGGCTTCGCCAGGTAGCGCGAGCGGTAGGTGACCGAGCTGTCGGCGAGCTGCAGCGCCCACTCGATTTCGCCGCTGCGCCCCGCGGCGGTCGCCGAGAGCAGGATTGCGCACATCCATTCGAGACGCTCGATGCGCCGGCCGCAGGACATGAAGCGCCAGCCCAGGTCGCGCGTCATGCCGTCGAGGGCGAAGCCGGCGAGCGTCATCAGCGCGGCGATCGACTGGTCGAGCTCCTCGATCGCGTCGGACAGCGCAAGGGCGCCGGCGTGGCGGCGCGACAGGTTGCGCTGCATGGTCTGCATCAGGCGCCAGTTGTCGGTCGACATGCGCTCGCGCAGGCGCAGGGCGATCTGCGAGAGCTCGTGCAGCGCGCGCGCCAGGCCCGGGCGCGCATCGTCGACCACCGCGGCGCGCAGCGCGCGGACCACGAGGATGTCATCGAGCGCGGCGCCGTCCGCGGCGAGCAGCCCGCGGTCGGCGAGCAATTCGGCGATCGCCGGCCAGCCGCGCTCGGCTGCTGCCGCGCGTCCGGTCAGGCGGCCGAGCGCGACGCGCAGCAGGCGGGCGGTGGCGTCGCAGCGCTCGACGTGGCGCCCGTACCAGAACAGGTTCTCGACCACCCGACTCGACAGGTCGAGGCCGGTGCGCACCAGATCATCTGCGCCGATCGAGGTGCGCAGCAGACTGAAGGTGCTGACCGGCGCGCTGGAGAGCACCCAGCTGTCCTTGCTGCTGCCGCCGCGCTGCGTCGAGAGCACGCGCGTGTCCGGGCCGGTCGCGACGCGCGCCAGCCCACCGGGCATCGCGACATAGCCACCGGGCGTGGCGCAGACGAACACGCGCAGGCCCATCGCGCGTGCGCTGAGCCGGTTGCCGCGCGCATGCGCTTCCCAGACCGGCGCCTGCGACATCTGGATCCGCTCCTGCGCGATGTAGTCGTTCGGTCGCGCGCGGACCTGCGCCGCGAGCGCGTCACGTCCAGGGCCGTCGAGATCCTCGCCGAATACCGGTTCGAACTGCAGCTGGGGGAACGCGGGCTTGACGATCAGCGTCTCGATGCGCGCGAGCGCCTGCTCCATCGCGGCCGGCTCGCCGCACCACCAAGTGGCGAGCGAAGGCATGCGCAGCGGCTCGCCGAGCAGCCGTTCGGCGAGCGCCGGCAGGAATCCGAACAGGCTGGCCGACTCGAGCAGGCTCGAGCCGAGCGCGTTGACCACAAGCACGCTGCCGCGGCGCGCCGCGTCGACCAGACCGGGAATGCCGGTGGCGCTGTCGCCGCGCAGCTCGAGCGGATCGCTGCCGTCGTCGGCGATCCGCCGCAGCAGCACATGCACGCGGCGCAGTCCGGAGACCGTCTTCAACCAGACCATGCCATCGCGCACCGTCAGGTCGTTGACTTCGACCAGGGGCAGGCCGAGGTAGCGGGCGAGGTAAGCCTGGCCGAAATAGCCGTCTGTGGTCAGGCCGCCGGTGAGCAGGACCATGAAAGGCGCCGCCCCGTCCGAGGGTGCCCAGTGCGCGAGGCTGTCGCGCAGCGCGGCGAAGAAGGTCGCCAGATGCACGACCTTCAGGTCGCGAAACAGGTCGGGAAAGACGCGCGAGATGATCAGGCGGTTCTCGAGCGCATAGCCCACGCCGAGCGGCGATTGCGCGTGATCGGCGATGACCCACCAGTGTCCGTCCGGGGAGCGCGCGAGATCCACCGCGTAGTGGTGCAGCCGCACGCCGCCCGGCGTCTCGAGGCCGACGCAGGGGCGCAGGAAATGCGCGTTGCCGTAGATCAGCGCCAGCGGCAGCAGCCCCTCGCGCAGCGTGTGCTGCGCCCCGTACAGGTCAGCCAGGATGCGGTCGAGCAGCTGCGCGCGCTGGGTGACCGCGACTTCGATCTCGGCCCATTCGTCCTGGGCGAGGATCAGGGGGATGACGTCGGCGTCCCAGGGACGGTCGACGGCGCCCGGATCGGCGTGCACGTCGAACGTGGCGCCCGTCTCGCGGATCTCGCGCGCCACGGTCTCGACGCGCTCGCGCATCAGCCGGCCGGAGGCGCGCTGCAGATCGGCGTACAGGCGCGCCCAGTGGGGGCGCGGCGTCGCGGGCGCGCTGAACATCTCGTCGTAGCGTTCGCCGGCGACCGGATAGGCGGACAGGAGCTCGCGCGGCATCTCGGGCAGGTCGGAAAGGCGAACGCATGGTAGCGACCCGGTCAGCGCGCGGCAAATACGGCGCATCGTGGGCGCGACGGCGCCGGCCGAGGCTAGCGGCGCAGGTCGAGCGTGAGCGGGAAGTTGGGGTTGCGCGGCTCCTCGGCAACGACCATCGGTCCGGGCGTGTGACCGATGCGCGAAAAGCGTGCCAGCCTGCGGCTTTCGGCTTCGTTGGCGTTGACCGGGAAGGTTTCGAAGTTGCGTCCGCCGGGATGCGCGACGTGGTAGCGCGCGCCGCCCAGGCTGCGGTTCATCCAGCCGTCGACCAGGTCGAAGACCAGCGGCGCCTGCACGCCGATCGTCGGATGCAGCGCCGAGGCCGGCGCCCAGGCGCGGTAGCGCACGCCGGCCACCGCCTCGCCGACGTTGCCGGTCGGGGTGAGCGGCACGCGCCGGCCGTTGCAGGTCAGAGCATAGCGCTCGTCGATCCAGCCGGTGGCCCTGAGCTGCATCCGCTCGAGCGACGAGTCGACGTAACGCACCGTGCCGCCGGGCGCGCCTTGCTCGCCCATCACGTGCCAGGGCTCGAGCGCGGCGCGCAGCTCGACGCGCACGCCGCGCACCGTGAACTCGCCGAGCCGCGGAAAGCGGAATTCCTGGTGCGGCGCGAACCATTCGGCGCGCATCGGATAGCCGAAGGCGTTCAGCTCCTCGAGCACGTTCTCGAAGTCCTGCCAGACGAACCAGGGCAGCATGAAGCGATCGTGCAGCGCGGTGCCCCAGCGCACCAGCTGGCGCGGACGGTAGGGCTTCTGCCAGAAGCGGGCCACCAGGGCGCGCAGCAGCAGCTGCTGCGCCAGCGACATGCGCGCATGCGGCGGCATCTCGAAGGCGCGCAACTCGACCAGGCCCTGGCGTCCGCCGGCCGTGTCCGGCGAGTAGAGCTTGTCGATGCAGAACTCGCTGCGGTGCGTGTTGCCGCTCGCGTCGATCAGCAGGTTGCGCAGCGCCCGGTCGACCAGCCAGGGCGCCACCGTGGCGTCGGGGCGCGCGGTGGCCTCCTCGAGCGCGCGAAACGCGATCTCGATCTCGTACACCGAGTCGTTGCGCGCCTCGTCGATGCGCGGGTGCTGGCTGGTCGGACCGATGAACAGGCCCGAGAACAGGAATGAGAGCGACGGATGGTTGTGCCAGTAGCCGATCAGGCTCTGCAGCAGGTCGGGGCGGCGCAGGAACGGCGAGTCGGCCGGCGTCGGCCCGCCGAGCACGACGTGGTTGCCGCCGCCGGTGCCGGTGTGGCGGCCGTCGAGCATGAATTTTTCGGTCGACAGGCGCGAGGCGCGCGCCGTGTCGTAAAGAAACGTGGTGTGCTCGACCGCCTCCGCCCAGCTGCGCGCGGGCTGCACGTTGACCTCGAGCACGCCCGGATCGGGCGTGATGCGGATCGTCTCGAGGCGGGGGTCGCGCGGCGGTTCGTAGCCCTCGACCACGACCGGGGCGGCAAGGCGCGCCGCGGCCGACTCGACCGCGGCGACCAGCTCGGCGTAGTCCTCGAGCGCGCCGACTGGCGGCATGAACAGGTAGAGCACGCCGTTGCGCGCCTCGGTGCACAGTGCGGTGCGCACGATCGACGCGGCCGACTCGAACGGCTGCGGCGCCCGCGCGGCGCTGCTCGGCGCCGTGTCCGGCGCGCGGCGGCCCGGCAGCTGATGGACGATCGTGCGCCGCGGCGCGAGCGGGGCGCGTGCGTCGAACGGGTCGGGAGTGACCAGCCGGGGCGTGTCGGTCGGCGCCGCCCAGGGCAACGAGTCGAGCGGCAGGCGCAAGCCGAGCGGCGAGTCGCCCGGAACCAGATAGCAGCGCTCGTCGCGCAGAAACCAGCGCCCGCTCGCCCAGCGCGCGGGACCCTGTTCAGTGCGCGCAATCGGCAGCACGTGGCCGGCTACCGCGTCGAGCTGCTGGCCGAACACGCGGCGCAGGCGCTCGCGCTCGAGCGGATCCTCGAGGCGCGCGTCGAACGGATCGACATTGGACGGCAGGCGACGCTCGCGCCACAGGTAGTACCAGACATCCTCGTAGGCCGGAAACACCTGTGCCGGATCCAGACCGAGCGTCTCGGCGACGGCCTCGAGAAAACGCTGCGCGAGAAGCGCGTCGGCGTCGCCGCCCGCGCGTTCGTCGGCGAACAGGCGCGGATCCTCCCAGAGCGCTTCCCCGTCGCGGCGCCAGAAGCAGGACAGCGACCAGCGCGGCAGCGGCTCGCCCGGGTACCACTTGCCGTGGCCGTAGTGCAGCAGGCCGCCCGGCGCGTAATGCGCCTTGAGCCGATCGAGCAGACCGGCGCCGAGCGCGCGCTTCGTCGGACCCAGTGCGTCGCTGTTCCACTCCGCCGCGTCCCGATCATCGAGCGAGACGAAGGTTGGCTCCCCGCCCATCGTCAGGCGCACATCGTGCGCCGCGAGGTCGGCGTCGATGTGTGCACCGAGCGCCTCGATCTCGGCCCATTGCGCTTCGCTGTAGGGCTTGGTGACGCGCGGGGCCTCCCAGACGCGCTCGACCGACATGCGGTGCTCGAAGCTGAGCTCGCAGGGGCCGGTCGTGCCGGTGACCGCGGCGGCGCTCGCCGGCTCCGGCGTGCAGGCGAGCGGGATGTGGCCTTCGCCCGCGAACAGTCCCGAGGTCGGATCGAGGCCGATCCAGCCGGCGCCCGGCAGGTAGACCTCGCACCAGGCGTGCAGGTCGGTGAAATCGGCCTCCGGCCCGGACGGGCCGTCGAGCGACTTGACGTCCGCAACGAGCTGAATCAGATAGCCCGAGACGAAGCGCGCCGCGAGCCCGAGATGGCGCAGCAGCTGCACCAGCAGCCAGCCCGAGTCGCGGCAGGATCCGCTCGCGCGCTCGAGGGTTTCCTCCGGGGTCTGCACGCCCGGCTCGTGGCGGATGAGGTAGCGCACGTCCCGCGAGAGCTGACCGTTGAGCTCGACCAGAAAGTCGACCGAGGCGCGGGGCGCGCGCGGGATCGACTCGAGATAGCGCCGGAAGCGCGGCGTCGCCGGGCCGCGCTGCAGGTAGGGCGCGAGCTCGCGCAGCTGCCAGTCTTCGTAGGTAAACGGAATCTGCTCGGCGGAGGGCTCGAGAAAGAAGTCGAAAGGATTGATCACCGACAGCGCGGCGACCAGGTCGACGTCGACCCTCAGTTCGCGCACCGGCTCGGGAAACACCAGGCGCGCGAGGTAGTTGGACTGCGGATCCTGCTGCCAGTTGATGAAGTGCCGCTCGGGCGTGACCCGCATGGTGTAGGAGAGCACCGGCGTGCGCGCGTGCGGAGCGGGGCGCAGGCGCACGACCTGCGGACCGAGCATCACCGGACGGTCGTAGCGGTAGCGCGTCAGGTGGCGCAGGGCGACGTGAATCGACATCGGGGAGGGTCTCGGTCTCGAGGGCGTCCGGGTTCCGATTGTGCGGCAGACGCGCGAGGCGGGTCAGCCGCCCCCGCCGGCCAGCTCGACGCTCGTCGTCGCGACCAGCTGCTCGTTTTCGCCCCCGACCCGTGCGCCACGCAGCGGGCAGGCGTCGAGATAGTCGGCGCCCATCGCGACCTTGACGTAGTGCTCGCCAACGGTGCCGGCGCGCGCGACGTCGAAGCTGCGCCAGACGTTCTCGATCCAGGCTTCGGTCCAGGCGTGGGTCGCGTCGCTCGCGTCGGTCCAGCCGGGCTCTGCGAGATAGCCGGAGACGAAGCGCGCGGGCACGCCGAGCTGACGGCAGCAGGCGAGAAACACATGCGCGAGATCCTCCGCGGCGCCCGAGTGCGAGCCGAATGCCTCGGGCGCGCTCGAGGCGTACTGCGACTGTCCGGCGACGAAGGGCATGCGCCGGCGCAGCGCGGCGGCGAGCGCACGCAGTCCGGCGCGCGTCTGCACGCGCTCGCGGAACGCTTCGGCGAACTCGGCGATCGCGGCGTCGGCGCGCGTCAGCTCGGTGGGCCGCAGGAAGACCTGCGGCGGCAGCGGATGGCCGCGGAAGTCGGAGGGGCGGTCGCTATGACGCCGGGTCTCGACCACGCCCTCGGCGCGGATCACGATTTCGTGCACCGGCGTGTCGAGCGTCAGCACGTCGAGCACGTTGCCGTAACCGTCCTGGGTGCGCGTCGGCGTGCCGGGCGCCTCGATGTTCCATTCGAGCACGCGCTGGCGCGCGGTGTCGCTCGGCGCCACGCGCAGGTACTGGGTGCACATGCGCACCGGCGTGTCGTAGCGGTAGCGCAGCTCGTGGCGAATCGTGATCTGCGTGGCCATCGTCTCAGACCGCTCCCAGGTAGGCGCGCTGGATGCGCAGGGTCAGCTCGTTGATGTCGGCGAGGCAGGCGTCGACGTACTCGTGCACGCCGGTCTCGAAGATCTCGTCGATGTTCGAGTAGGTCAGGCGCGCCGCGATCTCGGCCGCGAGGCGCTTTGCGGCCTGGTCGTGCTGGCCCTGGATGCGCTCCATCGCCTGGCCGATCTGCTCGAAGCAGGCGGCGAGCGAGCGCGGCATGCGTCGCTCGAGGATGAGCAGCTCGGCGACGCGGATCGGAAAGATTTCGTCGTGGTACAGCGCGCGGTAGGTTTCGTAGGCCGACACCGAGCGCAACAGCGCCGACCACTGGTAGTAGTCGAGCGCGCCGCCGACGTCCTCGACGCGCGGCAGCAGGATGTAGTACTTGGTGTCGAGGATGCGCACCGTGTTGTCGGCGCGCTCGAGGAAGGTGCCGAGGCGCGAGAAGTTGAATGCCTCGCCGCGCAGGATCGTGCCGTAGGTCACGCCGCGGAAGAGGTGGCTGCGGCGCTTGACCCATTCGAAAAAGTCGTTCGCCCCGGCGCCGGTCACCCGCGCCGGGCGCGCCGCGCGCAGCTCGAGCCAGGTGGTGTTGAGCGTCTCCCACATCTCGGAGGTGATCTGCCAGCGCACCTCGTGCGCGTTTTCACGCGCCTGTTTGAGCAGCGAGTAGATCGAGGACGGATTGCGCTCATCGAGCGCGAAGAAGCGGATCAGGTTGACGAGATCGAGCTTGCGATGGCGCGCGAAGTAGGCGTCGACCATCCCCGTGCTCGAGAGCGGCGCGAGCAGGCTCTGTTCCTGGGTTTCGCGCGATCCGTACAGCACCAGGTTGGACGTGACGCCGAGCACGCGCGCCATGTTCTCGGCGCGTTCGACGTGACGCGAGAGCCAGAAGATCCGATCGGCGACGCGCGAGAGCATGTCAGCGCTTCAGTCCACCACCCAGGTGTCCTTGGTTCCGCCGCCCTGCGACGAGTTGACCACCAGCGAGCCTTCCTTGAGCGCGACGCGGGTCAGCCCGCCGGGCACGATGTTGACCTCGCGCCCGCTGAGCACGAAGGGGCGCAGGTCGACGTGGCGCGGCGCCACGCCAGTCTTGCCGACGAAGGTTGGGCAGGTCGATAGCGACAGCGTCGGCTGCGCGATGTACTCGGCCGGCGCGGCCTGCAGCCGGGCGCGGAACTGATCGAGCTCGCGCTTGCTCGCGACCGGACCGACCAGCATGCCGTAGCCGCCCGAGCCCTGCACCTCCTTGACCACCAGCTCGGGCAGGTGCTCGAGCACGTAGGCGAGATCCTTCGGCTTGCGGCATTGCCAGGTCGGCACGTTGTTGAGCAGCGGCTCCTCGCCGAGATAGAAGCGGATCATGTCCGGCACATAGGGATAGATCGACTTGTCGTCTGCGACGCCGGTGCCGACGGCGTTGGCGAGCGCGACGCGTCCCGCGCGATAGACCGACAGCAGCCCGGGCACGCCGAGCAGCGAGTCGGCGCGGAAGGCGAGCGGATCGAGAAAGGCGTCGTCGACGCGCCGATAGATCACGTCGACCTGCTGGCGGCCGGCGGTCGTGCGCATGTAGACCTGCCCGTCGCGCACGAACAGGTCCGAGCCCTCGACCAGCTCGATGCCCATCTGCTGGGCGAGGAACGCATGCTCGAAGTACGCGCTGTTGAATGGCCCCGGCGTGAGCACGACGACGGTGGGGTCGCGCCGGTTCGGCGGCGCGATCGAGCGCAGCGTGTTGAGCAGCAGAACCGGGTAGTGGTCGACCGGGTAGACGTGCTGGCGGCCGAGCACCTCGGGGAACAGGCGCATCATCATGCGCCGGTTCTCGATCATGTACGACACGCCGGAGGGCGTGCGCAGGTTGTCCTCGAGCACGTACCACTTGCCGTCGTTGTGGCGCACGAGGTCGATTCCCGAGATGTTCGAATACACGCCATAGGGCAGGTCCAGGCCGAGCATCGCGACCTGGTAGGCCGGGTGGGTCAGGACCTGATCGGCGGGTACTGCGCCGGCCTCGAGGATCTCGCGCCCGTGGTAGATGTCGTGCAGGAAGCGGTTGAGCGCATTCGCGCGCTGGGCGAGGCCCTTCTCCAGCGCGTCCCACTCGGC
>JAJDNJ010000008.1 GCA_022340705.1 Betaproteobacteria bacterium | reverse complement strand
CCATCGGCGGCGCGCTCCGCATCGGCCGGCGGTGCGGCCTGCATTTCGAGCGGTTTCGTGGGCCCGGCGAGCTGTGCGAGCATCGCCTGGCGCACGCTGAGCGGAACGGCGGGCACGACGCGCTGGCGCAGCTTCAGGCGGTCGCTCGGTCCGCCATTTTCGGCCTGCGCGGCGATCTCCCAGTCGAGCGCACCGGCCTCGGCCGCGTTCGCCGGCACTTCGACCGCCCAGGCGACTTCGCTCGCAGACTGCGGCTCCAGTGCGACGCGCTGCGGTGCGAGCGCCGCGTCCAACCCGTTGGAAAGCTTCGCGGACAGCGCCACCGTCATCGGCCGCGACGTCGTGTTGCGCAGCGTGATCATGGCGCTGAAGCGGTCGCCCTCGCGCACCAGCGGCGGGAGCCCCGAGATCAGCTGCAGGTCGAGGTTGCTGCGCAGGCGCCCCTGCCCACTGCCGAAGCGTTGCGCTCCGGCGTCGGCGATCGCGGCCACGGTGAAGGTGCTGAGCGAGTCGTTCAACGGCACCTCGATCCAGGCCTCGCCCTGAGCGTCGAGGGCGACGCTTGGCTTCCACAACAAGAGCGTGTCGAACAGCTCACGCGTCGGTGCGTTTCCGCCGCCGCCGCCCGCAGGTAGCGCCTTGCGCCCGAAGTGGCGCTTGCCGATCACCTGCATCTGCGCGCTCGCGGTCTCGACCGCGTAGCGCCGGTGCTGGAGCATCGCCTTGAGCAGGTCCCAGGAGCGATTCGGCTCGAGGTCGAGCAGCGCCTGATCGACCGCCGCGATCGCCACCTCGGTGCCGGGCGGCGCCGATTGGCCGCCCGGCAGGCTGACCTTCAGCTTGACGCGCGCGGTCTGGCGCGGCGCGTAGACCGCGCGCTCCGGGGTCACCACGACCTCGAGCTGGTTAGCCTCCGTACCGACCTCGATCTCGGCGATCCCGAAACGGAACGCCGGCTTCGACAGGTCGACCAGCGCGGTCGGCGGGCGGTATTCGGGGCGCTCGGTGCGCAGCGCGTGCCACCATTCGAGCGGCGAACGCCAGCCCCAGGTGAAGAACGAAGTCCAGGGGACCGCGCGCAGGCGCCCGCGCACGGCGAGCACGGAGACGTAGACGTTCGGCGCCCAGTCTTCGCGGATCTTGACCTCGATCGTGGGGTCGCGTCCGCTCAGCTGCTGCACCCGCGTCTGGATCACGCCCTCGCGCTCGACGGCGACGAGTGCGGTCGCCTCGCGAAACGGCATGCGCACCTGGAAGCGCGCGGCCTCTCCCGGGCGGTAGGCGCGCTTCTCGGGAATCACGTCCATTCGATCGTGGCTCTCGACGTCGAACCACAGCTCGCCGTGGCGCGTCACCCATACCGACGCCGCCGCCTGCGCCGGGCGCCCCGCGGCGTCCTTCGTGACGGCGACGAGCTCGACCTCGCCGGGGCTGTCGAGTGCAATCTCGCAGAACGCGAGCCCGCGTGCGTCGGTGCGCGCGGTGCAGAGCTGTCCGAGATCCTTCGTTTCGCTGTGGTGCTCGTAGGCATAGAAGCCCCCGATCACCCGCTTGCGATGCGAGCGGGTGATGCGCAGCCGACCGCGCACCTCGAGCGTCTTCCCGGCCTGCGGCACGCCCTCGGTCGACAGCACGACGGCCTGCAGTGCCGCCCGCTTGGCGACGGAAGTCCAACCCTCGGTCTTCAGCCCGACCACGACGCCTGAGGGCCACAGCGCAAAACGGCGCGAAAGCGTCTGCGTTTCGCCGTTCGGATCGTCGAAGGTCGCCTCGGCCACGAGGTCGTAATAGTGCGGCGTGCGCGGCAAGTCGGTAACGGTCACGCGTCCGTCACCGCGCGCATCGAGCTTCAGCGCGAGCTTGTCGGCGACCACCTTCTGATTGAGCGCGTCGTCGCGCCGCCCGGTGGAAAACGAGAAGCCTCGATAACCCGGAAAGAAGGGGTAGCGGTTTTGCAGCATGGCCGAGACGCGCACCGGCAGCCCGGCGGCATTGCCGCCCGAGAGGAAGCTCACCTGCAGCGCGAGCGGGAATTCGGCAGCGTCAATGCCCGCCCCACGTGCGGCCGACAGGCTGCCGGTAAACACCGGCAGGCGAAAGTCCTCGACGCGGAAGCTGCCCGATGGCCACTCGCCGAGCGAGATCAGGTAGCGCCCCTTTTTCGCCGCGCTCGGCAGCCTGAGCGTCGAGCGTCCCGAGCGCACACCGTCCCATTCGATCGGCGCGACGAATTCGTCGCCCGAGCCGAGGTGGCGCAGCTTCGCCTGCTTGGGCAGCGCCTTTGCCTCGAGCATGGCGAGCCCGCTCGCCGTCTCGCGACGCAGGTAGTGCTTCATCGAGACGGTCTCTCCGGCGCGGTACAGAGGCCGGTCGAGCACGCTGTGCGCGCGCAGCACCGGCCTGTCGTCCCAGGCCGTGGCGATATCGAAGCGCCAGCCCTCGATGCCGTCGGTCCAATGGCTCCAGGCGAAGGAGAAGTCGATCCCGCCCTCGGCGCGCGGTGCGCGTGCGCTCACCAGCCAGCCGCGCAGCTGTCCGCAGTAAGGCGCTTCGCCGAGCGCGCGCTCCACCGCGGCCACGCCGTCCTTGTCGCTGGTGCCGCGCCAGACCTCGCGCCCGCGGCAGTCGAAGATGCGGATATCGACGCCTGCGAGCGGAAGCCCTCGCTCGAGACTCGTCACCCAGATCACCGAGCGTGCCTGGCCGATCTTCGGGTGCACGGCGATGTTGGTGACCAGCGCCGAGGTGCGCACGAACATCTGCGCGTCTTTGCCGAGAAGCGCGGCGCCGAGCCTGCGCGAGGCAGCCTCGAGCACGTAGTAGCCCGGCTCGGGGAGCGGAACGCCGATCACCTCGAAAGGGCTGCGCTGCGCGGATTCACCCGAGGCTGCGCGCAGCAGCGGCACCGCCACCCGGCGCGCGCCGGCGGCGTCGCCGAGCAGGGAGACCTCCCGCGTCTGAATGTCTTTGCGTCCCTCGCGGATCGTGCGCTGGTCGTAGCGCTCGAGGCGCGCCATCCAGTCGATCACCGCGCGCTCGTCGGCGAGGCGCAGCACACGGACCTCGCCGGCGTTCTCGGGCAGCGCCCCGTTGCCGGCGAAAAACTCCGGCTCGACATGGCGCACGGTGAGCGGCAGTGCGGCGTCCTTGGCCAGCTCGACAATGCCGAAGGTTGCGGCCGGAAACTTGAGCAGCGGAGGAAGATCGGCGAGCGCCACGCGCAGGGGAAATGAATCGGCGTTGACGAGGCGCCGGCCTTCGGCATCCGCGAAATCCGCGGGCAGCTCGATCGCGAGCACGCTCAGCCCCGGAAACGGCCCCTTGAAGCGAACCTCCTGGACGACGACCTCGCGGTCATCGCTCGCAAAATGCGGCCGGCGCAGGCCCTGCGGCGTGCGCAGGACGATCGCTTCCGCCGTCGCGCGCGCGACCGGAGTCGTGAATACCAGACGCAGCGGCGCAACCGGCGCGCAGGCGGCCCTGGCGTTCTCGCGCGTGCACTGCAGCGTCGCGCGAAACTCCGGGCGCACCGTGTATTCCACGCGTTGCACGTTGCGCGTGACGATGCCGGTCGGCTTGCCATCGCGCAGTGCCTCGATCCCTGCGCCCCAGACCACCGTCACCTTCGCGCCCGCGGGCAGGCGCTGCTTGCAGCGCGCGAACACGCTGCGCTCCGCGACCGCGCCCAAATGGAGGTGCCCGATCAGCGCCGCGCGGTCGGCTTCGCTCACCATCGTGATCGGCACGCGATCGGCCACGCCCTGCACCTGGCACCAGCCATGCGCGAGCACGCTCTCGCGCGACGCGGGGCCGGTCAGCACGAGCACGAATGGCTGCTCTTCCTCGATGCGCGCCCCGCTCCAGGGGATGCTGCGCGCGATCGCTGGCCCGCCGGTGCTGAAGGCGAACAAGCTGCGGCCGCGCACGTTGCTGCCGGCGAGCGCGCGCAGGCTCTCCTTCAGGCGAAAACGGCAATCGGTGCCGGGCGGCAGGTCGCGCTCGAATTGGTAGATCCATTCGCGCGCGTTGAGCCAACGGCCGCTGCCGCGCTCCGCGCAGTCGAGCTCGAACGGCGCCGCCAGGTCCTGCGCGCCGAAGGGGACCATGTCTTCGCTGAAGCGCGCATGCACCTGATTGACGCGCGCTACCTCGCCCTGCGGGGTGAAGCGGTCGACCTGGAACGCCCGGGCGGACCCCGCGATCAGCAGCGCGATCCAGAAGATCCGGCCGAGACGGCGCGCCATCAGCGAGCCAGATGCGTCAGGTGCGACAGCGGTCGCTGGTTCTCGAGCGCGTTTTCCGTGCCACCGAAGCGCTGACTCACGATCCGCGGCAGCGCGAGGAAGTCGTGCGGAAAGCCCAGCTCGATGCGGCTCACCTCGTCCAGTCGCGCGAGCTCAGCCTCGGAGAGCGGATGGGCAAGGGCACCGAAATTCTCCTTCGCCTGGGCAAGCGTGCGCGCGCCGACGATCGGGATCATCTGCTGGCCCTGCTGGTGCGCCCAGTTGATCGCGACCTGGGTCATGGTGCAGCCCTTTTGCTTCGCGATCTCCTCGACCCGGCGCGCGATCGCCAGGTTGCGTTCGGTGATGCGGCGCGCGGCCATGCCGGCGCGCAGGCTGTCCGCGGGCGCCTTGGGATCGGCCGCACGGTGGAACTTGCCGGTGAGAACACCCTGCCCGACCACGCCCCAAAGCGCGACCGCGAGTCCGAAAGCCTTCGCCATCGGGATCAGCTCGCGCTCGGAAGTGCGCTCGATCAGGCTGTAGTCGATCTGAATGCCGCCGAACGCGCTCCAGCCGCGTAGCTCGGCGAGCGTATTCGACTGCGCGACGATCCAGGCTGGCGCATCCGAGATGCCCAGATAGAGCACCTTGCCGGCACGCACCAGGTCGTCGAGCGCGCGCATCACTTCCTCGACCCGCGTGGTGAAGTCCCACTGGTGCAGCCAATAGAGATCGATGTAGTCGGTCTTCAGCCGCTTGAGGCTCGCCTCGAGTGATTGCACGATGCTCTTGCGATGGTTGCCGCCCGCGTTCGGATCACCCGCGCGCATATTGAGCGAGAACTTGGTCGCGACCACGTAGCGGTCGCGCTCCCCTGCAATGAACTCGCCGGTCCAGGCCTCGCTCGTTCCGGCGTTGTACGCGTTCGCGGTATCGAGGAAGTTGCCGCCGGCCTGCGCGTAGAAGTCGAACACGCGCCGGCTCTCGGCCTTGTCGGCGCCCCAGCCCATCTCCGTGCCGAAGGTCAGGGTGCCAAGCGACAGTTCCGATACACGCAGCCCGCTCGGCCCGAAAAGCTTGTAGTTCATGTCGTCTCCGCTGAGTAATGGCGGCACAGATTCTGCCGTACCGAGGCTGCGCGCCAAAAATGACCGGCCGCGGGCGATCCGCGGCCGGAACTAAGTCACGCCCGGGCAGTCCGAGGCTTGGCGGGGGACATTTCCGGTTGACCTTTGGGACCGCGTTCGGTAGCGTTCGGTCCTTGCGCACCAGTCAGTTACCGGCCTTCGCAACCAATTTACTCGAAGTGCTGAAGAACCTCCGCGTCGTACTTTTCTCCTGTGCCGCTGCGTTCAGCGTGCTCGCGCACGCGCAGACCGCGACCCTGTCCAAGCAGCCGCGCCCGCTCGATGCCCTGCGCAAGGCGGCCGATCCACAGCTGCAAGCACGTCTGGATCGGGTCGTGCGCGGACTCGATCTCGAGCCGATGGTCGTCACCGGGCGTCTTGCCCTCGCGCTGGTCGACCTGAGCACGCCGGGCAAGCCGCGCCTCGCGATGCTGAACGGCCACCGGATGATGTACGCGGCAAGCCTGCCGAAGATCGCGATCCTGCTCGGCGCGATGGTCGAGGCCGAGCTCGGGCGCCTGCCACTCAACGAGCAAACGCTCGGCGCGATGACCAAGATGATCCGCTATTCGAGCAACGCGGACGCGACGCGGGTGCTGCACTGGGTGGGCGGCGAGCGGCTGATCGCGATCCTGCAGTCGCCGCGCTTCCACTTCTACGATGCAAACGGCAACGGCGGCCTCTGGGTCGGCAAGGCCTACGGCAGCGAGCCCGCCTTCCGGCGCGATCCGGTGGCGCACCTGTCGCACGGCGCGACCGCGTACCAGGTTGCGCGCTTCTACACCATGCTGGAGAACGACACGCTGCTCAGCCACCGGCTGAACGCGCTGATGAAGGAAACGCTGTCCAAGCCCGGCATCCGCCACAAGTTCGTCAAGGGGCTGGAAGACCGGCCGGGTGCGCGCATCTACCGCAAGTCCGGCACCTGGCGTGACTACCACGCCGACAGCGCGCTCGTCGAATACGGACACTACCGTTACGTGCTGGTCGGCATCGCGCAGCACCGCGACGGCGGCAAGTGGCTCGTCAAGCTGGCAACGCCGCTGCACGACCTGGTCGTGCCGCGCGGCAGCGTCGTCGCCCAGCGCTGAGCGCGTAGCGCCCCGAACGCGCGCGTCAGCGCGCCGCGTGATTCTTCTCGATCAGTCGCTGCAGGCGTGTGGCGAGCGTCTGATGCTCGACCGCCGAGTTCTTCTTCAGAACATTGGTGATCAGCGTGCTCATGTAATAGAGGCGCCGCTCGCCCGCCGGCGACTCGATGATCGCCGCCGAGTTCATGTAGTTCTTCACGTTGCCCGCGTACTTGCGGCAGCTGTAGCCCGGCTCGGGCTTGCACTGATAGAGCGAGCCCGACTTGAAGTAGACCGCCGCCTGGGCGAGCGCGGGCGACGACGCGTAGCGGATCCGCCGCTCGGTGACGTAGAGCATGCGCTTGATCTCGCGGCTCGACCACACGTCAACCAAGCGGCCCTGCTCCATGCGCAGCAGGTAGCGCATCAGCTCGCGCGCAGTGCCGTAGCTGCTGCCGGGCCCCGGCACCTTGCGCTTTCCGGTCGCGGTGAAAAAGCTGCCCTGGCGCAGCTGCTCCGGGTCGAGCCCGTTCTTCGCCACAGGGTCGATGAACGTGCGCTCGAACAACATGGTCAGCTCTTTCTTCGGCGTCTCGTCGAAAAAGCGCTGGATCTCGGCCTCCGAGGGTGGATAAGCAGTGCCGTACTGGCGGATCAGCATCGCTTCACGCATCACCATGCCGGCGGCTGAATTCGAGCTCGGCGAGAGCATCCAGTCGAGGAACTCGTACAGCGACGCCTGGTCGCCGATTTGGATCGTGCGGCGCACGAGCTTGCGCGTCGCCGGGTCGAACATGCGTACCGTGTGATGATCCCATTGCGAGAAACCGTCGGCAGTGACGACCGTCGTCTTGAGAATGCGCTTGCGCGCGGCGATGTCCTGCGGATAGGTATCGGCAAGCGCCTGGAACAGCGCCAGAGCGACCACGATCTTGCCGACGCTGCCCACGTTCTGGCGGTGGGTGCCGCGGTGCTCCGCGTAACGCGGCCGCGCCGGATCCGACAGATCGAGGACCGCGAGCGCATAACCGTCCATGCTCTCAGTAAGCAGGCGGGTGATCTGGCGCGTGAACTCGGGGTCCGGCGCGGGCAGATCGAAGGTCTGCCCGACCAAGCGCAGATCGACGTCTTTCAGACCGAGGCGTGCGCCGGGCGGTTGCTTGACGTCGCGCACCACGCCCTCGTCGGCCAGGCGGTTTCCTTCCAGCCTTCGAATACCGGTCTGTTCGTATCCGTCGAGCGGGTAGGCCCGCACGGCGGCGGCGAGCAATGCCGCGGAGGCGAATGCAAAGGCGCGCAAGGCTTTTCCTCGATTCATCGGATTTTCTCTTTCAAGTTGACGCTTCGCCCGAGATTGGCCGCGAGCGCCTTGTCCATCCCGGTCAAATAGCTCGAGCCCTGCGCCCGGCGGCTCTCATTGAAGGGCCGGATCTGGAGCAGCCAGAGCTTCCCTTTGACGAACGCAAACTCGACATCCGCCGCGACCGGCTTGCCATCCTCGCCATGCTGCGGGAACTGCTTGGGAATCTCCTGCGCGAATTCGATCAGCTGGCGGATCTCGTTCGAACCAAGCAGGGTGTCTGAGCCCGAGACCGGCAGCTTGGCGACTCCACCGTTCGCGAGCGGGACCATGCGCCGCGGTGCGGTTGCGGTGCTCATCAGCCGTACTGCGCCGTCGCGGGTGTCGATGCGCACCGATTCGGCCGCCTGCCCCTCGACCGCCCCGCCGACGCCTTCGTTGACCGCCACCGAGAGCACGGTGCGATCGCCGCTGTCGATGTCCTGCGTGATCATGACGCCGGAGATGTCCGCGGGCACGGTCTGGAGCAGCAGCACCGCGGGATAGACGTGCTCGGGTCCCTTCATATGCGACTGGCGCCAGGCCCAGGCCCGCTGGGTATAGGGCGAGGCCCAGACTTTCGAGATTCCTCTGACGATGTTCTCGAAGCCGACGATGTTGAACAGCGTGAGGTTGAGGCCGGCGCCGGTGAACCCGGGCAGGTCCTCGACGTTGGTGTCGGAACGGATGAACACGCCACCGCGAAAATTCGGACCAAAGGTCTTATCCATCGCTGCGCGCAGCCGGGCGCGAAACTCCGGCCCGGGATCGGTCGTGCTGACGATGGTGTAGATCTCGGCGCGCAGCTTCTCGCCGAATTCGCGCGCCTCGGCTGAGCCCACGGGCATCGCCTCCAGCTTGCGGAAGCTCTCGACCATCCACTGGTACACCGTCTTTCCGCTGCCTCGGTAGGGCCGGTCGAGCACCGTCGCCCGATACAGGCCGAAGGGAATCCCCACCCCTGGCGCCACCCTGCCGGGAAAACGCGCATTCAGCTCGCCGAGCTTCGCCGCCTTTGGACCGACGATGCGGCCGGAGTCGCTCGCGCGCAGCGCTCTCAAATCGATGAATTCGCGCTTGGAAAGGTCGAGCTTCTTGACGTCGGGTTCGAAAACGACATCGGACTCCGCCCTTCGCTGCGCGCCGAACACGGCGTCCCAGCGCGGGCCGTCGTCGTTGATCTCGACCAGGCCCGCGCGGCTCACCGCGAGCACGATGCGCCGGCCATCAGCCGCGCGTAGCGCGCCGAGTAGCGACTCGTCGACCGCCACGTTCGGGATGCCGAGGTTGCGCGCCAGCAGCTGCACATGCGAAAGCGGATTGCCGGCGCCGGCCGTGAGGATGCCGCCCACCGGCGGCAAGTCGGCGACCGTCTCGGGCAGTACGTAGATGCCGTCCGACTTGAACGCGTCGACGCGCGTCATATCCGGCGCCGCGTGCAAGGTGCCGCGCGCAATGCCGGGGTTGAGCGCATTGAAGCCGGTGCCGATGTCCTTGCCGAACAGCTTGTGCTGGACGCCGGCCAGCCGATTCGCGTCGCGCGATAGCCGGTCGAGCGTCTGGGAATAAAACAGCAGCGGGCTGCCACGCAGCTGATCCTGGATGAACAGATGGGCGAGCGGCTCGAGCGCAGCGAGCTTGTCCATCGCCACGATGAACTGAAGGTTCAGACCCTGCGTGCCCCAGCCCGGAACCAGACCCAGCATGCGCAGCGCGTCGCGGTAGTCCGCCAGGCGGATCGTCCCGACCGACAGCCGGGCGAATTCCTTGCGCAGCTCGGCGCGCTCACGCGCGTTTAGCATGCCCGCACCGTACGCGGCCTCGACGCCTGAGGAGAGCGTGAGAATCAGCGCCTCGCGCGTCTGGCCGCCGAGGCCCGGTCGCAGCTTGGTCGACAGGCGGAAGTTCTCCGCCTCGACCGCGAGCGACAGGTCGAGCACTTGCACCCGCGCCGCGGGAGACTTCACGCGCGGCAGCGCGTCGCGCAGGCCGGCGAGCAGCCTGGCTGTCACCAGGTAGTGATACGCGGGACCCGTCTTGCTCGACAGCGCGTCGCGTGCGTCGCGCAGCTGCTTTTGCAGCCACGGCGCCGCGCTGAAGCGCCTGGCATTCGCCTCGAGCGTCGCGGGCAGCGGTGGTGCCGCGAACACGCGGTCGATCTCGGCCGCAAGGGCGGCAGCCGATTTCTTCAGCTCCGGGTCATCGGTTTTCGCGCCGTAATCCCGCACGCTCTTCGCATCGCTCGCATCAGGACTGCCGTGAATCTTGACGCGCAGAGGTTCGAAACCCGGATCACGGTCAGCGAGCGCAGTCGCCATGTTGCGCACCTTCTGTGCGGAGGCCGTGTCGCGCCCGTGGGGCAGCAGGCGCACCCCGGTGCGCAGCGCCACGAAGCGCCAGCCGATCCAGTCGTCGCGTGCCGCCATCGCGGTGAGCAGCGTGCGCGCCGCCTCGCGCTCGTCCTCCTCCTGGATTGCGCCGCGGTAATAGCGCGCCTTGCGCAGAATCCAGCCGTCGTCGGTCTCGACCAGGAACTTCTCGACGAGGAGCTGCGCATAGCGATCCGGGAATTCGGGATCCGCGACCATCGCCTTGGCGTCGATCCCGGCGAGCACGTTCGCGATCTCGTAGCCCTGCGCGCGCAGCTGCTTGGTACGCTCGCTCCACTCGCCGTGCTGCCAGCCTTCGCCCTTCTTCGCGCAGTCATAGTCCTTCGGCTCGAGCACGCGACCGTCCTTGCAGAACCAGCGGATGCGCGCGAAGGGGCCACGCGCGGCTGATTTCATCTGCACGATCCACTCGCGCGCCTGCGTGACATCGGTCGCATCTCCGGCGCCGCCCGTCGCGCGTGCCCACGCGCTGCCCGTAGCAGCCAGGGCCAGAGCCACGCCGATCAGAATGACGCGACCAAAACGCGACATCGCGTGCATTTCGGGTCGGGCTCAGGCCGCCGCGGCTTGCGC